>CAZECE010000001.1:0-2140 GCA_964510525.1 uncultured Pseudomonadales bacterium
GTAAGCGAGCAAACGAGGACGTTATTCCTCATCATTGATCAGTGCGCTATAAATTACGCCTCAATTCAATAGGAGGAAAGTAATGGCACTATCACCCAGAAGATCAGCGGAACAATGGCGAGAAATCGTTTCACAGTTTGAAACCAGCGGGCTTAGCCAAACCGAATTTTGCAAACAGCAGAATCTAAGGCTCAGCTCATTCAGTAATTGGTACCCTAAATTTAAATCCCCCAAGCCGGACTTTATTTCGCTTTCACCGCCAAGCCGTGATTCAAGTGAGCGCTCAGTAGAACTGACGCTGGGTAACTGGTTAAGTTTGGTTGTTCGATGTTAGCACTCGGCCGTTGCCAACTGTGGTTATATTCCAAACCCACCGATATGAGGAAATCCTTTAATGGGTTGGTGGCATTAGTTCGCAACCAGCTCAGACAAGACCCAGTAAGCGGCCATCTCTTTGTGTTTGTGAATCGACGCAAGACTTTACTGAAGGCGCTTTACTGGGAGAAAGACGGCTACTGCATCTGGCACAAGCGCCTGGAAGTGGGTCAGTTCAATGTCTCTGGAGAGGATCGCCAGCTCAATCAGACTGAGTTTCAGGCGTTGTTAGATGGCATCAAAATAAAAACGCTTAGGCAATATAAAAGGTAGAAAAAGCTCTTTTTTTATAGGGGCATTTGTTAAAATGCACAGCCATGAATATGGCAATTTCTTCACAAGAATACGCTGATTTAAAGCGTGAAAACCAAACGCTAAAAATGCGCGTTGAATGGCTCGAACGTCAGATCTTCGGTGCTAAATCCGAAAAGCACCATGAACCTTGCCCTCACCAAGTTCAAATCGACTTTGGCTTATCTTCTGAGCCCAGCCCACCCAAAAATGAAGCCGTTGCAGTTAAGCCTTATAAACGGAAGAAAAAACGCTCGAATGAGATCGTGACTGATCAAGGGCTCCGCTTTGAAGATCATGTGCCTGTAGAAACCCTCGTTGTAGAGCCTCAAGAGCTGCGGGATAACCCCGGTGATTACGAGATCATGACCCGTCATGCTTACCGCATTGGGCAAAACCCTATCAGCCACAAGGTCATTCATATCGAGTATCGAACGATCAAGCATAAAAAGACGGGCGTGGTCACCACAGCTCATGCGTTACCCAATGTGCTCGAGAAAAGCATCACCGATGTCAGCTTCTTAGCCATGATGCTAATCGACAAGTTCCTCTATCACATGCCACTTTACCGTCAGTTCCAACGCTTAGAGCGCAGTGGTATCCACATAGCGCGGAGAAGCTTAACCAACTGGATTGTTAAGGTCGCCCAGCTGTTAAAACCCATCTACGACGCTCAAAAAGACTCAGTTATGCTCAGCAAAGTGTTGGCGATGGATGAAACCCCAATCAAAGCGGGCCGCAATGAAGCCAAGCATAAAATGAATACCGGCGTCTTCTGGCCGCTTTATGGCGATCAAGATGAAGTGGTGTTCGTCTATACCGACAATAAGCGCTACGATACCCTAAACGGCATTTTGTCTGGCTTCGAAGGCACTCTGTTAACGGATGGCAACCCCACTTATGCCAAATACGCAGAAAAAACTCAAAAAACACATGGGGAATGCTGGGTGCATACTCGCCGTCAGTTTGAAAAAGCCCAGAAAGAGCAGCCTGAACAAACGACGGAGGCCCTGGCCTGGATCGGCTTAATCTACAAATACGAGAAACAGGCAAAAAAGCAAAAACTCTCCCAAGCAGAACTCAGAGACTTGAGACAGCAAAAAACCAAGCCGGTGGTGAGCCAGTTTTTTACCTGGTGCGAACATCAACTGGCCAAAGCCACAGGCTCACGTCATGAAGGCTTTAACCGAGCCTTACAGTATGCACTCAATCGGCAAAAGGCGCTCAGCGTCTTCCTCTCAGACCCGGAGGTATCACCCGACACCAACTACTTGGAAAGACAAATCCGCCCCATCCCTATGGGTCGTAAAAACTGGTTGTTCTGTTGGAGTGAGCTGGGAGCAGAGGTCGTGGCGATCTCTCAGAGCTTGCTGACCACTTGCAAACTTCATGGTGTGGATCCTTACACCTATCTGGTTGATGTGCTGCAGAGAGTCTCGGAGCATCCGGCTAGCAAAGTGGAGCAGCTTACACC
>CAZECE010000002.1:0-11419 GCA_964510525.1 uncultured Pseudomonadales bacterium
GCCACGGCTCTGATGCGCGCGGTGCCGTCGGCTATCCGAATCTCACCGACGATGCCTGGATGTGGGGCAACACGGAAACCGATCTGATGACATCGATCGGCAATGGCCGTACTGCCGCCATGCCGCCGCAGGGATCGATCCTCGACGACGCAGCCGTGAATAACCTCGTGGCGCACGTCAAGAGCCTCAGCGGCCTGGGCGAAGCCAACGAAGCGGGCGCGGCAGAATTCGCGATGCGCTGTGCCATGTGCCACACGCCAGCCGGCACCGGCAACAAGATCTTTGGCGCACCAAACCTGACCGACGATATCTGGCTGTACGGCAGCACCCCCGAGCAAATCAAACACTCATTTATTAAAGGACGTTCTGGAAACATGCCGGCGCATGAGGACATTTTATCTGAAGAAAAAATCCGCTTATTGACAGCCTATGTGCTGTTTTTAGGTGAGTAATCTTAGCCAGAGCACAAGCTACTGGGACTGGCATTACAGGGTGGAGACATCATGACACAACATCCAATCCAACTCATCGGAGCGATTCTGTGGCCTTCTTTTGTGTTAGCCGGTTGTGCAACCGCTGTTTTTTTCTCAACCTTCGATCCACCACTGTTAGGAGAAATAGCGACCTTCCCTATGCCGCTCTCTCGAATCGCCGGCTACAGCTTGGGTTTTTTTGGTTTTTGGGCACTGTCGGCTGCCAGCAGCATCAGCACGTTAATGCTGCTGGGCTTAATAACCTTGCCTACTGATAAACACTCGCCACTTGATAAACACTCGCAACTCGATAAACAACGGTAAAATCGTATGAAATCGCCCATCAGTGTGACCGATATTACCGACCAAACGCTACTCTACCAAGCGCACGAAAAAATTTACCCGCGAGAAATCTCAGGTTATTTCCAGCAACTCAGAGCTGCAACGATTGGAATCATCTTAACGATTTTTTATGGATTGGCTTGGGTCGACTGGAATGGCCATCAAGCGGTGCTATTCGACCTACCCAAACGCCAATTTCATATTTTTTCTCTCACATTTTGGCCACAGGACTTTTATTTACTGACCTGGCTACTGATCATCGGCGCGCTTTCGTTATTTTTAGCCACCGCACTGGCCGGCCGAGTTTGGTGTGGCTATGCTTGCCCACAGACGGTATGGACAGAAATCTTTCTCTTTTTTGAACGCCTAACAGAAGGCCATTACCGACAACGTAAAACACTTGATCAAGCCCCTTGGGGGCCCAACAAAATTCTCCGCAAAATTAGCAAACAAGTGCTTTGGATTGGCTTTGCACTGCTAACAGGTTTTACGTTTGTCGGTTACTTCACCCCAATCAAAACCCTAGCCAACAACATCGCCAGCTTCAGTTTAAGCGGTTGGGAATGGTTTTGGTTACTGTTTTATGGGTTCGCTACCTATGGCAACGCAGGATTTCTTAGAGAGCAAGTCTGCCAGTACCTTTGCCCTTATGCACGCTTTCAAAGCGCAATGCTGGATAAAGACAGTTTGGTGATTTCATACGACCAACAACGCGGCGAACCCAGACGAGGTAGGAAAGAAACAAACACAAACACCACCAACACAAAAACAGGCGACTGTATTAACTGCAACATTTGTGTTCAAGTTTGCCCAACGGGCATCGATATTCGAGACGGCTTACAATACGAATGCATCGGTTGCGCTGCCTGCATCGATGCTTGTAATCAGGTGATGCGAAAAATTGGCAAGCCATTGGGATTGATTCATTACCACTCGGAGAACCGAAGCCAAGATAGTTCATCTCACTCCTGGTTTTCTGCTCTCATGAGACCAAGAATCCTTATCTATAGTGCATTATGGCTCCTACTGGTCACAGGGTTCGTTCTGTTTATCAACCAACGCCCACTCATCTCAGCTGAGATTTTAAAGGACCGAAACAGCCTCTATCAGGTCATCGGTTCCGATCACATTGACAACGTCTACCGTCTAAAGCTGATCAACAAAAGCCAAACCCTTAAGGACATCACCATTACGCTGAAAAACACACCAGGCGCGCAATTGTTAGGTCCGAATCAAGCAACACAGGTCAACCCACACAGCATGCAAAACCTAGCGCTGCGCGTTCGCATGCCCTTATCAAATAACAGTGGCCCGATGTCGATTCATTTTGTGGTCTCATCCAAAAGTGAGCAACTTGAAATACCCAGTACATTTTGGTTTCCATTTAACGAACCACGTTAACAACCCATCAGGAGGACGCTCGTCATGTCTCAAAAACACTGCCCTTGGTACCAACAGTTCTGGCCCTGGTTTTTAATCATTTTGCCTGGCTCTGTTGTGTTGGCCAGCATCATCACAATTATCATTGCCAGCAGCCAACCAAAGGACACCATTGATATGGGCTACAAAAAAATGGGGCTCAGCATAACGCATGAAAACCAACCCAAGGAAGCTAAACCCTAGCATGGAAATTCTTTGGGTTTTGATTCCACTCAGCTGCCTCTTTTGGGTAATCGGTGTGCTCGCTTTTTTTTGGTGCGTCGACAACAAGCAACTGGATGATTTAGATCAAGCAGGAAAAATTGCCTTAGATCTGCAGGAACTAGATCTGCAGGAAAAAGACTCTCCGCAACGAGAAAGCACATGATTTATGTCACGGCACTTATTTCAGGTTTACTGGCCAGCTTCCATTGTTTTTTAATGTGTGGCGGCATCGCTCTGGCCAGCCCCAATGCCATCACAACCAATGTGATTCGCATTATGACCTATGCCTTATTAGGCGCCCTATTTTCTCTCCTAATAGACAGCCTGCCCATCAAACTCGATGAAGTGCCGCACGCTCCAAGAGGGTTATTAGGCATCGGGTTATTGAGTCTGGCACTGCTGAGCATATTTCAAAAGAAAAATCGTTGTGGCCAACACTGCGCTATTAAAAATACTCAAAAACTCTACTGGCTCTGGGGCGCCCTGCCGTGCCCAATGGTGATGGCCATGCTGGTGGCCAGCCTCAGTTTAGACACCCCCATGCACAGTGCGCTCTTCATGTTGGCGTTTGGCGTAGGCACTCTGCCGGCGTTACTGACCTTTAAGCTGTGCACGCAACGAGTAACCCGCCATTTTAAAAAACTCCAACCCAGCTTGGCGACTAGTTTGATGATCGGCAGTGTGTGGTGTTTTGGGTCTGACCTGCTGCCCCACTCTGTGATGTCGCACGATCATCACCATTCATCGCATTCGCAGCACTCACATCACTCGCATAATACATCCCCATCGCATCATCATAAATCACACGTAATGGATAATCATTGATGAGCGCACTGTATTCATTTTATGTCCCCGAATTGCATTGCAGCAGTTGTGTTAAACGATTGAAAGCCGCCCTCGCAAGCGCTATTAGCCCCGAACACGTTGACTGCGATCCACTGAAACACCGAGTCAACATACAGATGCCCGCGGAATCCGAGCCACATGAAAACACCCTGAATAAACTGCAAAAACAACTCTCTGCCCATGGCTTTCACGCCTACCCTCTTCAGCAACAAACCGAATTAGTCCGCCAACAAGGCCGTCAGTTTCTAAAACGCTTGTTTGTGGCCGGACTGGGCATGATGCAAAACGGTATTTTTGCCATCACCGTTTATCTACAAAACGACATGCCACTGCATTGGATTGAAACCTTTCACTGGTTCAGTTTGATGCTGACCACACCCGTACTTCTTTATGCAGGCAAACCCTTTTTTCTCAGTGCGCTTCAAGGCTTGCTCAACAAATGCCTCACGATGGAAGCGCCCATTTCGTTGGCACTGGTCATTGCGTATATCTACAGCTGCTGGGGACTGATGACTGGCATCGACACGCTGTATTTCGATTCCATTACGATGTTTTTGTTTTTCATCACTCTCGGACGTTTTATCGAGTGGCGCACTCGTTATCATGCGGGTCAAGCCACAGACGCACTCTGGCAAGGCTTACCGAAAACCGCCTACCGAATCAGTGATGGCATGACTCTGCCGATTGACGAACTCAAGGTAGACGACCAAATTTTGATTAAAAGCGGGGAAACGCTGCCCGTGGATGGCCCCCTGATTGAAGGCCATACGTTAATGGACGAGTCCCTACTCACAGGAGAAGCCACCCCGCAGGAAAAACAAGTCGGCGATACTGTCTTTGCCGGCACTCTAAACTGCTTAAACCCCATTACCGTCACCGTCACTCACCGAGTCGAATCCAGCGTGGTGGCCACTCTGCAAAGACGTTTATTGGAAGCTCAAGCGACCAAACCCAAGTTGGCTCTAATGGCGGATCGTATCGCCAGCGTTTTTATAACAGCACTATTGCTGGTCTCGCTGGTTGTCGCAGGCATTTGGTGGTGGTTGGATCCTTCGCAAATCGTGCCCATTGTGGTATCTGTTTTGATCGTTACCTGCCCCTGCGCGCTGTCATTGGCTACTCCTACGGCGCTCTCGGCCGCGATGGGGTATTTGTCCAAAAAAGGCATTTTAGTCACCCAAGGCGATGCCTTAGAAAATCAGCATAAAATCACTGACATATTTTTCGATAAAACCGGCACCCTAACCCAAGGGGCCTTTCGTTTGCAAAGCACACGGGGGTTGGGAAAGACATCAGAAAAAGACTGCCTGCAACTCGCCTGTGCGTTGGAGCGCAGCTCCGAACACCCCTTGGCATTGGCTTTCACGCCTGTGGATCAACAAGAATTTCAGGCCAACAAAATAGAAAACCACATCGGCATCGGCGTGTCGGGCACCATCGATGGCCAACGCTATTGGCTGGGCGCCCCCGAGCGACTGCGTGTACTGTTGCCTAATCTGCCGTGTGACATGAGCGATGCCACCACCACCGAATATGAAACCCCGATCGTACTGACATCCGACACCGAACTGCTGGCCTATTTTCTGATTGCCGACCCCATCAAACCCGAGGCCCAAAAAGTAATAGATACGCTGAACTCAAATTACACCACCACGCTCATCAGTGGCGATCATCCCTCGCCCACCAAAGCCGTTGCAAAAAAGTTAGGCATCAACCATGTTCAATCACGCTGTTTGCCAGAGGAGAAGCTAGACCACATCCAAACCCAACAAGCTCAAAACAAAGTGGTAATGATGGTCGGCGACGGCCTTAATGATGGCCCCATCTTAGCTCAAGCCAACATCGGCGTGGCCATGGGATCCGGCACCACCCTCGCACAATCCACGGCCGATGTGATCCTGATTAATAATTCATTAACGGGCCTGACGACCCTCTTTAAAATCGGCCAAAACACTCGGGCGATTATCCGACAAAACATGACCTGGGCCCTGCTATACAATGCCATCGCCATCCCTTTTGCTGCCGCCGGCTGGGTACCGGCCTGGTTGGCGGCCATTGGCATGTCGGTCAGTTCTTTGGTGGTGGTACTGAACAGCAGCCGTTTGCTCAAACAATCTTAATATCCACTCCAAATAACCACTTATTAGACAACAAGGCAGTCACAAGCCTATTAATGCCGATGATCCCTGCGTTAGAATAACAAAGAAATTAAACGAAGTTGAAAGTTTGGCAATTGGAAAACCAAGCATAATGGCAAAAACAACCCCCATTCACTTGCAGCCAGACTATAAAGCGTGGATTAACGATCTCAAATTTCGATTTACATCAGCTCAGGTTAAGGCAGCTGTTTCTGTCAACGTGGTGCTGTTAGAGTTCTATTGGCAGCTTGGTGAAGACATCCACAGTAAGCAAGCTGACAGCCATTGGGGAGATGGCCTACTGAAACAGTTAAGCCATGATTTGAAGTCTGAGTTCCCTGATATTAAAGGGTTTTCGAAGCGAAACCTCGAAGAGATCAGACGATGGTACCGCTTCTATGCAGTTGAACATTCAATTACGCAACAAGCTGTTGCGCAATTACAACAAATTCCATGGGGTCATAATCTAGTCATTATCAGAAAATCGAATAGCCTTGATGAAGCACTCTATTATGTGCAAATGACCCAAAATCATAGCTGGAGCCGTGCTGTCCTTGTTCATCAGATTGAATCGGACCTATGGCAGCGAGAAGGAAAAGCCATTACCAACTTTGCACAGGCTCTGCCTGCATCGCAATCGGATTTAGCTCAGCAAACGCTGAAAGACCCCTATGTATTCGACTTCCTTTCTCTCACGAAGGATTACACTGAACGCGAGATTGAAATAGCTTTGGTCGAGCATATAACACAGTTTCTTTTAGAGCTGGGGGCTGGCTTTGCCTATATGGGGAGACAAGTTCCCTTACAGGTAAGTGATCAAGAGTTCTTTCTCGATTTGCTTTTTTATCACGTAAATCTGCAATGCTACGTTGTGATTGAACTTAAAACGACAAACTTTGCTCCTGAGCACGCAGGGAAGCTCAATTTCTATATCAAGGCCGTCGATGAACTGATGAAGAAGCCTACCGACAACCCCACCATAGGCTTGTTGTTATGCAAAGAAAAAGATCATGTCATCGCTGAATGGGCGTTGAGCGATATCAACAAACCCATAGGCGTTTCTGAATATGAGCTGACCAAACAGCTGCCAACAGAGCTCCAGTCTAAACTGCCAACTATCGAACAAATTGAAAGCGAACTGGATACCGACTTGATGCCCAGAAATAAGAATAGAGAATAAGACCTCTAAGGGTAGTTTTGCATAAACTCCAACCTTACCTAATATTCAAGCTCTTTTTAACTTTGTTAAAAGCCTTTGAAACCCGCCCGGAAAGCTGGTTGAATCTCCGCTTTGAAATTACTATTAATTATACGATTCACTGCAGTAGTTACGGATAGCGCTGGATGCAAACCAAAAAAAATGAACAGGTGCACCTTAAAACACCTGATGAAATCGCGAAAATGCGAATCGCTGGAAAATTAGCCAGTCAAACCCTTGAGATGATCGGAGAGTACGTCAAACCTGGCGTGTCTACTGAAAAACTGGATGACATCTGCCACAAATACATTGTTGAGGAACTGGACGCCATTCCAGCGCCCCTTAACTACCGAGGCTTTCCACGGTCTATCTGCACGTCTGTTAACCACGTCATTTGTCATGGCATTCCCTCTGAAACCAAAATCCTGAAAAAAGGCGACATCATTAACATAGACGTCACCGTGATCAAAGATGGCTACCATGGCGATACCAGCAAAATGTTTTTTGTCGGCAAACCCACGCCTCCAACAGAACGCCTGGTTCGAGTCGCTCAAGAATGCCTGTACCTGGGCATTGAGATGGTCAAACCCGGAGTTGCCTTAGGCGATATCGGATACGCCATTCAAAACTACGCCGAAAAGCACCGCTACAGTTCGGTTCGGGAATACTGTGGCCATGGTATCGGCCTAAATTTTCACGAAGACCCTCAGGTTTTACACTATGGCTCGCCCGGCACAGGTTATGTTCTGGAAGAAGGCGCCTGCTTTACCATTGAACCCATGATCAATGCCGGCACCCGGCACAACAAATTGCTGAAAGACGGTTGGACCGTAGTGACTAAAGACCACAAACTCAGTGCGCAATGGGAACATACATTAACAGTCACCGCGACCGGTTGTGAAGTCTTTACCAAGCGCTCGGAAGAGTCTTTTTAAAAAGGTTTTAAAATGCCGACCACAGATGACACCATCACATTACAAATACCCAACGTCACAGACTCCCCTCTCCACATTGACCTCAAGCACCCTCCCAGCACACTGATTCAAGACATCAAAAAACACCTGGAAAAAAGCCATCAAGACTTAATCTCCGCCTTTAAAAATAGAGTCCCGATTAAAGCGTTAGTCAGAGGACGCGCAACCTTACTCGATCAAACACTTACCGCCTTGTGGCGCATTCAAAGCTGGCCTGAAGAACCCGTGGCCTTATTGGCCGTAGGAGGCTACGGCCGTGCGGAATTGCACCCGCAATCAGACATCGATTTATTGCTTTTACACCAAACCGAATCTCCTTCCGATGCTCTCAATCAAGCCATCACTCAATTTTTTGCCGCCCTTTGGGATATTGGCGTGGAGGTTGGTCACAGTGTCCGCAGCATCGACGAATGCCGCACCCAGGCCCTTGGTGACGTCACCATTGCCAGCAACCTACTGGATACCCGGTTTTTAGTCGGTGACCGCGCACTGCTTGATGAATTGCATCGAAGCTTAGACACCCCAGACTATTGGCCGATTGACACTTTTTTTGCCGCCAAGCAAAAGGAGCAAACAGAGCGGCACAATAAGCACCACAATACCGAATACAACTTAGAACCCGACATCAAGGCAGCGCCCGGTGGTTTGCGAGACATCCACATGATTGCCTGGATCGCCAAAAAGCACTTTAAGTCCACCTCATTGAGCGCACTTTTACAGGCCGATTTTTTAACCGAGGACGAATACGAAGAATTGAGACGCTGCCGTAGCTTTTTATGGCGACTGCGTTTTGGCCTTCACCTACACACTCGGCGTGACGACAACCGCCTGCTGTTTGACTATCAAAAATCCATTGCCGATATCCTCGACTACCAAGACTCGACCGGGCAACGCGCCGTTGAGCGCATGATGAAAGATTATTACCGCTGCGCGCTGACCATCAGCACGTTGAACGAACTGGTATTAAATCACTTTCAAGACACCCTACTTGACGCAGACCAGAACTCCCCGACACACCCACTTAACGGCTCCTTTCAACTGCGTGGCCAACTGCTTGAAATCGCTCATGACCAAGTCTTTACAGAACACCCAGAAGCCTTATTGGAAATCTTTGTGCTCTTGGCCAGCGACCTTCACTTTAAAGGCATTAGCCCGCAAACGGTGCGCCTGATTCGACAAGAAAGCAACCGACTCATCGACGATGCCTACCGCAACAACCCCAAACACCACGCCCTATTTTTAAAACTACTCAGATCCCCTCACCACCTGTTTTCTACCCTTAATAAAATGAAGCGCTATGGTGTTTTGAACCGCTACATTCCAGCGTTTGAAGCCATCATCGGCCAAATGCAATTTGATCTTTTTCATATTTATACGGTGGATGCCCACACGCTCCGAGTGATCAAAAACCTACGCATGTTCCGCTACTCTCAAACCTTAGAGAGCCATCCAATCGCCTCTCAGTTATTCCATCAGTTCGAAAAAATTGAGATCTTATATTTGGCCGCGCTGTTCCATGATTTGGCTAAAGGTCGGGGGGGCGATCACTCTGAATTAGGCGCGGTCGATGCTAAAGCCTTTTGCACCTTACACGGACTCGAAGAAACAGACGCCGATCTGGTCGCCTGGTTAGTCGAACAACATTTACTCATGTCGACCACCGCGCAAAAGCACGACCTTTATGATCCTGATGTCATCCAAACCTTTGCGAACAAAGTGGGCACTGTCGATCGGTTAAATCACTTATATACCTTAACCGTTGCCGACATTAATGCCACGAACCCCAAACTCTGGAACGCTTGGCGAGCCGAATTACTCAGCCGACTCTACACGGTGACCAAACAGTTATTGCTATCCGATGCAGAGCCTTTAAAAAAATCCGAACAACGGCTTCAAGCCCAATCAATCGCTCTCAATTACTTAGCGTCTGACAACGAAAACCTAGACGCCGCCAAACAACTGTGGGCCCGGTTTGGTGAAGAGTATTTTTTAAAAGAATCGCCTGAAAACATTGCCTGGCATACGCAGTCCATTCTGGCTCACCAACCCTCAAAAGATCCGTTGGTAACCATCAAATTTTTGCATGCCCCCAACACCACCCCATTATTGCATCTGTTTGTTTACACTCAGGATCGCCCTAATTTGTTTTTTGATACCGTTGCGACCTTAGACCGGCTGGGACTCACCGTCCTGGATGCGGCCATCAACCTATCAGATGACGGCCTCAGTCTGGATCATTATGTCGCTCAGATAGACACCACCAGCACCTTAAGTGAGCTCCCTAATCCGAGCCAACACGTTCAAAATGCGATTACAGATGCCATTACCAATGCATCTCCGACCAAAATCCGCCAATTGCGTTTACCCAATAAACTCCGGTCCTTTGACGTCGAAACTCAAGTCAGCATTGAAAACTCAGATAACAATCACACCGAAGTCACCGTTAAAACCCTAGATCGACCCGGCCTACTGGCCAAAGTCGCGGAGTTTTTCTCACGCTCAGGCTTCGATGTCCACAACGCAAAAATCGTTACCTTAGGGGAAAAAGCAGAAGATACCTTCGCGATCACTGACCAAGATGGCAGCGCCATCACAGACCCAGAAGCCTGCGAGCAACTGAAAAAAAACTTAATTGAGCATTTATTGATTTAGCCAGCCATCCCAAGTTCCGTTATAATCGCGCCATCTTTTTTAAACCCAAAAACAGAGTATTGAGCGCCATTATGACCACTGATCTAACCCTTGATCTTAAAACCCTTGAAAACACCATTGAAACCACCTTCGAGAACCGGCAAGGCCTGCAACCCAGCGATTGCCCAGAACCCATTCGAACCGCGATTAATGAAACGCTCACGCTCCTAGACCAAGGAAAGATCCGTGTCGCAGAAAAACAAGGCGACAGCTGGCAAGTTAATCAATGGGTCAAAAAAGCGGTATTACTCAGCTTTCAAGTCAATGCCAACCAAGTCGTCGAGGGTGGCTTTACCCAGTATTACGACAAAGTCCCGATGAAATTTTCTAATTGGAGTGATGCCGAATGCAAAGCCTCTGGCGTCCGTGTCGTACCTCCCGCGACAGCGCGCTTTGGCAGCTATATTGCGCCGCAAGTGGTGTTAATGCCCAGCTATGTGAACATTGGTGCTTATGTTGATTCCGGTACCATGGTCGATACCTGGGCGACCGTGGGTTCTTGTGCCCAAATCGGTAAAAACGTCCACTTATCAGGCGGTGTCGGCATTGGTGGCGTATTGGAACCCTTACAGGCTAACCCCACCATCATCGAAGACAACTGCTTTATTGGGGCTCGCTCTGAAATTGTCGAGGGCGTGATTGTTGAAGAAGGTGCTGTAATATCCATGGGCGTCTACATCAGCCAAAGCACACGAATTTATGATCGTGAAACGGGCGAAACACACACAGGCCGAGTGCCTGCCGGTGCCGTAGTAGTACCTGGCAGTTTGCCTTCCAAAGACGGCAGCCATAGCCTCTATGCCGCCATCATCGTGAAAAAAGTCGATGCCAAAACCCGCGCCAAAGTCAGCATTAATGACATTTTAAGAGGTGTTACCGACTAAACGACTCATCAACAATATAAAGAACAATTAGACAACGACTAAACAAGTTATCTATGTCGCCTATACTGACTATCAATGTGTTTCATTGAATAGACAGTTAGGCGACCATGATCACAGTTTTTTATATTTTACCCTGGCTCATTGTCTTAATGGCACTTGGCTTTTTGTTTATTGATATTACTCAGCCTAAAAAGCTGTTGCTTGCCATCCCCATTCTGCTGTTTTGCAT
>CAZECE010000003.1:0-22532 GCA_964510525.1 uncultured Pseudomonadales bacterium
TACTGTCCAGTTTTTGGGGTCCACTTCAGCCTGGCAGCGCTCCCAAACCAGAGGGCGCAGCCTTCATCGCAACATCTATTGACGCATTAACACCCGCACCAACGCCTAATAGCGACCAGAAAAAAGCATTAGCCGCCAATATTTTGCTTTTTTTGCGAAAAGCACTCTGCCTTATGAGGCTGTCATCAAAATCCGAATAATGTGTTTCTTTTGCTCTATTCCGCCCCGCTTGGCTGTCTTTTCGTTCAAGTATACTCTCAAAAGCATTCGCAAAACTGCCAGCAGACAAACCATACAGCCCTAGTGTTTGAGCCATAGGAATAAATTGCCCTGTAGCAATAAGAGCAGAATTAACCTGAGACATACGCCCATTAACTATCCGCTCAAAAGCAGTACGCTGTATTCGTTTTCTTAAAATTTTTGTAAAAGCCGCTTTTGCATGATCTTCTGCAATTGCATGATCTTGTGCAATATTTCCATCAGTAGGAGCCAAATCAGGCTGATAATCAGATACTTTTGTTTTTGCTTGCTCTAGTGTTTTTTGCTTATTCGCATGATCTCTGGCAATTTGATCTGCAATAACAACACCACCCACTGACAGATAACCGGCCGTTGCCGCCAACCCAATTTCGGCTCCTTCAGGAATATGAATGGCCTCACTATGGAGATGCTCTGAGCCCGTATTTGGTTGATCACGAGGATTCATAGCGCTACTAGCCGCTTCATCCATCGAAACCATTGCGCAGCAGGTTGCGCCAACCCCGGTTACGCCCTCAAGCGTTAATGACTCAGGTGTTTGTTTATTAGACTTTCTATCACCTTGAACGGGTCGGTCACGAAAATTGGAGAAAGGCGAGACGTAAAAATTATTAATGGCCATAAAATCAACTGCAAGTTAAGATAATTTGTTTTTTAGCTGTTTCCGGTTCTGAGTTGTTTACCCTGGCCATTTCTGCTGGATCTGATTTCAGGCTCTTTGTCTAAAATTTTATGATAAGTATCGTCACCAAATAATTTTAGTGACTTCAGTGCCTATCGTTTCGTATCAAAAATTCTGAATCGATCACAAGGCCGCCATTCAATCAGCCACAATATCCAAGGTTAATACAAGCCTCAGCTGACTGTCACTGATCATCGGCGAGCGGTGCACCAAGCCGGCGTTTTCATTACCTTCCCAAAGCTCACCTTTTAACAAAGCAACATCACCACAACTCAACTGTTGAATATCGCTCTGAGTTTGATAAAGACCCGACTTGTTATCGGGTTTTCCCAGATTACCAGCGCCCAGCCTCTCTCGGTTCACAGCCTGATGCGGCAACAATTCAGTGGCCAGCCCCTGGTACGTAGTGACCAAACGGCAAGGCACTTTATCAACGTGAAATCGAGGACACATGGCGCGATCCAACGTCGCTAACCGCATGCCCGCACTCTTTGCACCAAACAAACAACAAAACATATCCACCAGCTCTGCGATGTTTTCGGCTAACTCAGCATACTCCTCACCATCGAAACATCGCTTCATACGAGCCAGTGCATCTTGCGGCGTTACCGTCATCGCGGTTTGCAATTTAGGCCTGGTCTCAATCAATTCCTGTACAACGTTGCTCAGTTTTTCAGATAGGGCTCTTTGCCAGATCACGATATTGACATCTTCTTTATAGATATCCGTTAAGATCAAAGGATCCTGATCAATCGAGGCACCACGTCGTTTGGTTGCGGTCTCAAGTACGTCAGTAACAACACAGTTAGCCAACATCACACACACTCTCTATAACTTTCATGCTTCAACCATTTGATCTTAAAAACGACCTCGAATACCCACGCGATAATTCCGCCCGGGTCTGGGGGCCAAATCTTTCAAGAATGAGGAATGGACTCGCGCTTCTTGATCGCCAATATTCTCCGCTTTAAAAAACAACGTGAGTTCTGTCATGTCGACTGGAATGCGGTAATTGACGCCAAGATCAACCCAGTTATAACCCTTAGTTTCCGTCTCAAGCTCGGCTACATCCTCTTGATCCATATAACTGGTCCAGCTGATATTGGCTGACAACAACTGATACACGTAATCCAAGCTGGCCCCAAAGCGTAACGGGGGAATACGAGGTAGGTTACCGCCTTGATCTAACTTAGCGCGCACATAATCAGCAAACACGGTCGACTTAAATCGTGGCGCCATTTGCCATACCGCCTGGGCCTCTGCGCCTCTGAATGTCGCATCCGCACTTTGAAAAAGAAATACCGGCAACTCCCCAGCATGCGCATGCTCTTCCCCCTCTTCATCACCATGACCGGCTTCCGCAAACAGTTCTGTGTCAAATTGCGCATAATAGTTTTCAACTTGGTTGTAAAACGCGTTGAATATAAAGCCGACATCGCCTTCAAATTTTCGGAAAGTCACATCAATATTGTTAGACTTTTCCATCTCAGGCTTAGTGCTTAAGGCCTCAAAACCAATCTCTCCGTCTTCTTCGTGCGCCTCAAACAATGCCCCGACTTCAAATGTGCCAGTCGCAATATGCGGACCATATGAGAGCAGTTCAGCAGCAGAAGGAGCGCGCTGTGAATGACTCACAGAAATCCCGATGTTATAGCCTGGTGTGAAATCCCAAATCGCTCCCATTGAGAGACTAAAGGGGGTGTAGTCTTCATCAAACGAGAACGCTTCGCCACCATGCTCATCTTCACTGTGCGCCTCCCCTTCTGCTTCTTCATCATGACCGTGCTCATGAAATTCCACGTCTGCAATACTGACCGCATTGCTTTTGATGCTGACCTGTTCGACCCTGGCGCCAAATTGCAAAAGCACGTCGCCAAAATGACGTTCTTCTAATAACGCGAGCGCAAACGTATCGGTTTCAGAAGGTGGCGCAAACGCCTCGTCGCCAATCGCAGCGAAATCACTGCTTTTATAATCCAATACAATGCCGCCTTCCCAACCGGCGATTAACTGATGCAAAAGCTCAATTTTCGCTTCATAGGTTTCATTTTCAAACGTTGTGCCGCTTGCTCCATTTTCAAACTCGGTGTGGGTGTAATCGGTATAGCCCAAGCGCGTATTTATCGCGCTAATGTATCGATGATCAAAGAAAAGTTCACTCATGACTTGAAAGCGATCTTGCTTAAGCCCTAAGTTCACTTGTTCTTCTTCGTGTTCTTCCTCTTCCTCACCTTCTTCACCTTCCTCATGCTCTTCTTCACCATGGCCATGACCAGGAATGCCGTAATCCCGCTCCAGGCGACCGTAAGAAAAACCAACAAAGCCATTATCCAATAAGTAGCTGCTGCCCACAGTGAAGCCTTCGGAGTCTTCTCCGGAATTGGCCACTGAACGTGATCCATCATCTTCATCACTGTCTGGCGCGACAGGCACCTCGTAATCGTTCGATTCTCGCGTAAAACCATCCAAATAAACCGCTACATCACCCGCACCGCTTTGCAGGCTAAAAGACGCTAGATCTTGATCATTGACCGAATCGTGAGAAAGCGACCAGCTGCCAGTGGTTTCGTTGTCTTGTGGAACACGGTTATCCACTACATTAACCACACCACCAATGGCACCACTGCCGAAAAACAACGTAGCAGGCCCTCTTAACACTTCAACTCGTTCAGCCGTTGAAACTTCGGATGCGACACTGTGATCCGGACCAATTCGCGAGACATCACTGGCATCTAAGCTGTTTTGCGTGATCAACACACGCGGGCCGCTTAACCCTCGAACAATGGGCGTGCTGGCAACATTACCATGAAAGCTGGTGTGCACCCCGACTTCATCAGACAAGGTATCCCCCAAGGTCGCAGCCTGTTTGTTCAGTAGCTCATCCCCAGACAACACATTGCTTGGCATTGACGATTCAACGCTGGAGACATGCATGGGTACTCCGATGACATCAATGGATTCGGTAAAAATAACACTGCGTGTTAACACAACTTTTTGTCGCTGGCTGAGCTGAGTTGCGTCCACTTCAACGGTTTTATGCACATAACCATTGGCCGAAACATGCAACTGCAACGCACTGTCAGCGCCAACGCCAAATTTAAAATAACCATATTCATCTGTCACTGTTGTGGCTCTTTTTCCAGACACTTCAACCAGCGCACCACCAATGGCATTTCCATCAGCATCCAAAACCTGCCCTTCAAGTGCATAGATGGAAACAGGCAGCCATAACAATGCAAATAATGAAAACAATAATGGAAACAACGTTAATCTCATAAAAACCCCAAAAATTTAAAAATAGAGAAACTTTGACTGTTACGATTCAAAGGGAATGAATGATATATCATATCATTTTAGACTCGCAAGACATCTAAATGTTTTTAGATGAGATTTATGAGCAGCAGTGCGTACTTTGACTCGCGCTTGAGCCGACGCTGGAATTTGAGCCCATCTGACACAAGCGGAAATTGAAATAATGGCCGCAAGCAACCA
Source organism: uncultured Pseudomonadales bacterium (assembly GCA_964510525.1). Taxonomy (GTDB): domain Bacteria; phylum Pseudomonadota; class Gammaproteobacteria; order Pseudomonadales; family JANQJO01; genus CAZECE01. The sequence continues at coordinate 4,433 of CAZECE010000003.1, forward strand.
GGCCAGCACCCGTGAGTGTCATGATTTTCTCGCCCGCTTCCCCCATCAAGTGCTCACCAATGACCACAGCCAGCACCATAAGCGCCAAGCCAATACAGCCCATCATCAGTAACAAGTAGCGCTTGTGCTGCTTGCAGCCCATCGTTAAGGCGTACAAGCTGGTCGGCAAGACAGCGATCAGCATCCAAGTGTGAAAGGCCTCATTTTGTAAACCCAAGGCCACCAAGCTCGGCATCGCTACGAGTATGATCGGCAATACCAAACAATGAATGGCGCACAAAAGAGATAAGCTGATGGCAAAACCATCCAGAGCAGAGAGTGTTTTTTTCATGCTAAATCAACAGCTAACCAAAGTAAGTGATCGAAAATAATCCCAAAACATCGGGTATGATACAACATATCATCACATTAATTAAGCGCTGATTTAGAAAGACCTGCTGTCAAAGCTGCCCCAAGATACCTGCTTAGTAAACATTACTGAGGTTGGGGAACGCCCTCCCATACTGCCCAGCTCTTCCGTTGAGTCATGCGCCTTATCCCATATAGATTGCGTCCCATATAGATTGCGCCATTTGCACTCGACAACGAGCCAAACCTTCCACTATGTTTTCATCCTCACTGGTCAGCGAATAAATCAGAAATCGATCACCACCCTCTTTGACTTTTTCTAACCAGTAGCGGGCCTCTTTCACCACTCGATGTAAATTTTCATCCATAGCGTTAAGTGTTTTGAGTTTCTCATTCACTTTTTCTATCATTTGAGTCTTTGCGTTGAGGTCTTCCTTTGGCAAACGCGTGGCTTTACATAAAGTGGTTAATAAGGCTTGCGGAGAAACCTCTTTCATATTGAGTTTTTCCAAAAGAGATTCAACAGAAAAACTCAAGGGTTGCAGGCCTGCGTAGCGCATTAAACATTCAAAACTCACCCCTTTATTTAACAGCTTAAGACAAAAATCTTTTGCTTCCGTATTTGGATACTTTTCTTCAAAATTAAATTCTCTGAATATGGACATTCGTTCATAAAAAAAATCAACTCCAGCTTTAAAGTCATCAGCTTTAAAGTCATCAGACACTTTATTTAAAAAAGCAACCACGCCCGAGGTTCCCTCAGCGGCATAAATCGCCTTAACCTGATCATTGAAGGAACGCTCTGGCTTATACAGGTTAATATTCTTTAAAAAGCGACTCACTGAAGCCCTGGTCATCTCAATCAGGTGTGTGACCGCCCGTTTGGCAAAGGATTTGAACGTGTCAAGTGGCTTAATCTCAAACAATAGGCTTCGTTTGGTTAAAACGTTTTTATTATCAGCCCCTGTTTTTGTTTTATTATCAACCCCTGAAGCGTTACTCAACGGCGTCGCTTCATTGAAGGAGTGAGTTGAATTTGCCTCATTCGGCGCACCAGCTTGAATCACCACCATAATATACGCGCTCCAAAAAAGAGCATGATACTAACAGCATCGGCACCATTATCAATAAACACCTTCATAAAGATACTCAATCCTTTTCATCAAAGTGTCACAATTAGGCCTTATTATCGCCCACCCTACAACCTTCCGTTATCCAGTTAATGGGCTGTTTACAGACCCATTTCATTCAAGAACAACTGAAAAGAGCAACTGAATTACAATGAGTTCATCAATTGCTGCCTTGAAAAACCTCACCAAAGCAACCGCAGCCACTGCCGCGACGACCTACCTTACATACCGGCTTTATCAGTTTCTACAGCCAATTAATATTCAACAGCAAACCAATCTTCAACAATCAACCCCTGACCTTCGCTCGCCTTCTGCCAAACCAAAGCAGCCTTACTTGCTTCAGCTGCTTCCTTTAAGCAAAAGCAATCATGCCACTACAAACCATCACGTGACCCTGTGCGAGAACCAAAACAGCGCTCATGCCTCCTTTAATTCCGAAAAAGCCGCCTATGATGCCTTAAAAATTTTAAACTCCGCGCTGACTCATAATCCAACTATCAGCAAGACCACACTTGAGCATGCGGTGAACGCTTTAAATGCTCAAACAGCCATCGAGGATGGCACTCGCTACGAAGCTTTCGATGAACTCTGTCAGAAGCTTTGCACTCAGGCGGGACACAAACTGACAAAAAAGAAATTTCTTGAGCTGAAAAACACCGTTTTCCCAAATGCATCATTTGAAGTCGCTAGAGATGCCTTCTTTGGCAGAAGAATCCAAGAGAACAGAGTCAATGCCGCTGTTAAAGATTTAGAAAGCGCACCGGAATCCTATAAAAGTCTCAGCCTCGATACTCTGCATCAACTTCAACACTCTTTTTTTGATAAGAACATCCAGCCAAACGTTACTATTGACTCAAACAATATAGCCATCAATCAACGTCAATGCACCGAACACAGTATGGAGGACTATTTCTACACTTCAACAATACAGCTATTGGAAGGCGAGGCGACTCTGTATAGCTTATACGATGGGCATGGTGGAGATCATGTCGCCAAGTACGTTGCGCAAGAATTTCCTAATCTGCTTGAAACTATTTTTTCTGATACCCATAAAGCCAATCAACTTCCCTACAAAACAGGCCGAGACCCTAAACAGCCTGGCCAGCTGATGATCGGTATTGAAGAAGTCTTTAAACAAATGGCCGAAGAGCTCGTTTACAGAGAAGAGCGTATCGAAGTTGAAATTAAAAACATACGTAAAAAACCAATCAGCCCGCACATTACTGATCAAAAAACAGTAGAACAATGCTACCAATTAAAGTTAAAAGAGATTGAAAACCTCATGCATAAAAAAGCCTGGCGAACAGGCTGTACCGCACTGGTCATTGTGAATTATCAAAATAGAGTTTTTATTTTTCACTCAGGTGATACTCGGGCTTCCCTCATAATGCCCAACAAGACCAGTCTTGCTCTGACGCTGGATCACAAGCCCGAAGAACCAAAAGTCTATCGCCGCATTGCGCGACTGGGTGGCGAGATTGATCGCGAAGACGAATCGGCACCTTACAGAGTGAATGCCTACCTAGCTGTTGGTCGCGCGTTTGGTGATTTAATCTGTCACGCCGTACAACCAATACCAACCGTAACAGAGCTCCCTCCCTGCCAAGCGGATTATATTTTAATGGCATCCGATGGATTGCATGATGTCATACCTTCCTGGTCGGTTGGGGTATTGCTTGGAATTTTTGATGATGTGGTTTCAGGCGCTATGACCATAGAACAAGCAACCGACCAGATACTGTCTTTTATGTCCTCACTGAGCTTTGCGGACCTTGTAGAAAGGCGATCCGAATTAAATACGGATAGACAAGGCCTTACGAATTTCTTAACCACTTTAAAAACTGAGACACAGACTCAACTAGCCGATTCAGCCATTACCATTCACGAAATCAAAGCCAGCCAGCTTACTCAAATGGCTTTTTACCTTGGCTCTACTGATGATATTACGGTCGTACTCTTACCATTTAAAAGCGGCTCATTAAAAGAGTCACAGTGGCATCAACGATTACTGCCAACCGAAACTTCCGGGAACAAAGCCGACATGGCATCATAAAAAATATCAAGTTCCCCGGTTTGAATGCCGTCTAACCCAATCAGGTGATTCAATTTGGCCATAAAATCCATCCGAACGGTGGGCGTTTTCTTTAAATAATGCTCAACGGTCGCTAAATCCGCTTTCAAATCGCTTTTCAGTAAACCCACATACTGATAAAGCTCATCGATCTGTTTTGCATTCAACCCAAACTCGTCTTCTAAAATTTGGGTAAAGGATTTCTTCTCTTTTGGGGTCGCGCGGTGATCTACATCCATAATGTGATACAACAAAGAGGCCAGTGCCACATGCACTTTGGCCTCTTCGGGATGCTCAAAATGGCTGTTTTCAGCGTTATAGTGATGCTCGGCTTCAAGCCAATGCTTTAAGGATTCAAACATAAAAAGCCCTCATGAAAACGAATCATCTAATACCTTAAACAGCTTAGATGAGCCATTGAATGAAGGCGATACGTAATTCCCCGCAGGTAAACGCAAGGGCCGAAGACGTTTTCTCGTTGATGGTCTTTGGGTATTAAAGAACCGGAAAATTAATAACCTCAGAATCACCTGGGTTGAGAGAGACTTCGATTAACGCGCCCTCTGGCGCTGGAATGGCCAGGTTGTCATAAAGGTCTGGGTCGTCATTCTCAGCAACACAGGAAAATGCCAAGGTATAATCGCCGGCAGGCAAATACGCCACTTCATAGCCCCCTACGTCATTAAGACCCACTGAAGCATAAGGAGCGAACTCATTGGTGATGCCGTTCGAACCCAAAGACGGATCCATCTGATCGGACAGTAATGAGGCATCTAACCCAGCCCCTTGATAGAAATACAACACATTGCCAACATTGGCTTCCATCTTACTCGCACATGGCTCAAGCGCATTAAAATAAGCCAAATCCACTGTACCCGAAACAGACACTGAAGCAGCCGCTTCGACCACACTGACCCCTCTGGGCTTTAAGATGTATCGTTCAGGACCCGGGTTGTAAGTCATAGCCTGACGCAGGTCAAACTCAACAATAAAGGTTTGAACGCCTTCATCCGCCACCGTAAAACCACCCAATTTTAAAGTATCACTGGGCACTTTGATGGGCTTGATATTGCCATCTACTTCTTCCGCGTACGAAAGCGTGACATCCTCATCCAAAATTTCTAACGTCAAACGTTCGTAAGTACCCACATCCAACATCAGATCTTGCGCGATCAGGCTATAATCGCTGCCTTGAAAATCCAACAAATTGATTTGAATTTGAGAGAGGGGCGTACCGGGATCCAGTTCGTTGTAAAATTCATCAATGACAACCTCTTCTCCACCTTCTTTGGTTAACACCATCGTATCGACAGTCACTGCCACAGCGGTCAACGCCTCAACTGGTGCGTCTGATAAGCCAAAATTGACCGGTACTCGTGTCGTACTGCTGACCTGAGCTGTATCATTACTGGAAGATCCGCCACACGCGGCCAAAGATATGGTGGCTGCAGCCACCATTAAAGATTTGTATACCATCAAAGATTTGAACATCGGTCATGTGCCTTATTAAGTAATCAGTTATACGATTTGAATGAAACAAAACGGCCTTTAAAAAAGATCTGTGCAAATTTAGCACAAAGTCTTATAAAAAGGGGGCGATCCCCGTCACAAATCACAGAATTCACACAACCAATGTACAGAACACTACTTAGAACACAGGTTGAGCTCCCTATTGCGCTCCTTTAAACTCGCCTATCTGGCTGAGTAGCAACTAAGGAGACAAACATGCCGACCATCGATATAGGAATCAGTGAAACGGAACGACATGAGATCGCAGGCGGTTTGAAAAAACTCTTGGCCGATTCTTATGGCCTATACCTGCAAACCCACTACTTTCATTGGAACGTCACCGGGCCACAATTTCGCGAATTGCATCTGATGTTTGAAGAGCAATACACCGAATTAGCCGTTGCCGTTGATGACATCGCGGAACGCATTCGGGCACTGGATGTGATGGCACCTGGTACTTACAAGGCGTTTTCAGAATTGGCTGCAATTAAAGAAGTAGATGATGTGCCTTCGGCTCAGGTGATGCTGGAAACCCTCACCCAAAATCACGAGCAATTAATCAAAACCTGCCGTGCGGTATTAAAGTCCAGTCAAGCAGCGGAAGACGAATCCACCGCTTCACTGGTCTCAGATCGTATGCGTGTCCATGAAAAAACGGCTTGGATGCTTCGAGCCACAACGCAAGCCTAGCCAGGCAACTTATCAATCCAACTGTGACAAATAGTTGAACGCACTGAGGGCGGCCTTGCTGCCCTCGCCTGCGGCAATCACAATTTGCTTGAACGGCACTGTGGTGACATCGCCGCAAGCAAAAATGCCCGGCACATTGGTTTCACACTTATCGTTAATCACCACTTCACCGTACTGAGACAACTCAACCACATCTTGCAGCATCTGACTGTTGGGCACCAAACCAATTTGCACAAACACCGCCGATAAATCGAGGTCGGTTATTTCACCTGATTCTCTCTCTTTATAACGTAGTGCAACCACTTTACCGTTATCGGCAAGGATCTCCTCGGTGGCCACATTTTTTAAGATTTCAATGTTATCGCGTTTTTGAGCCTGTTTAATCAATACATCGTCCGCTTTTAATGTTGGCATAAATTCCAACACGGTCACTTTATTGACGATCCCGGCTAAATCAATCGCCGCTTCAATACCTGAGTTGCCGCCGCCGATCACCGCCACGTCTTTGCCTTTGAAAAACGGACCATCGCAGTGTGGGCAGTAAGCAACGCCTTGACCGATGTTTTCTTTCTCACCCGGCACCCCCAGCTCTCGCCACTTCGCTCCAGTAGCCACAATGATGCTTTTGGTTTCAATTTCAGCCCCTGAATTCAGGTGCAGTGTTTTTAAGGCGTGACCGTCTTCCTTATTTAACGTAATGCTTTCTAAAGTAATACTGTCGACTTTGACGTGCTGCTTTAACGTGATGTCATAACTCTCTAAATGCGCTTTAAGTCCAGCCACCAACTCGGGTCCTGTTGTTGTAGGAACTGAAATAAAGTTCTCGATGCCCATGGTATCCTTAACCTGACCACCCATAACATCAGCAATCAAGGTCACTTTTAGGCCTTTTCGCGCCGCATACACCGCCGCGGCAACGCCGGCCGGTCCGCCCCCAATGACAGTTACATCCTGTGTTTCCATCGGTTCTGAAGAAACAGAAGATGCAGTCAGATCAGGGTATCGTTCAATCAATTTTTCAACCAAGTTACCCACATCGATTTTGCCATTGGCAAAGGGTTCACCATTTAAATACACACTGGGAACACCTTGAATGTTTCGCTCCTCAACAAGATCTTGAAACAGGGCACCATCTATCGTTTCTACTTGAATGTTCTCATTCAGAGTGGCGAACTGATTCAAAGCCTGCACGACATCTGGGCAGTTATGGCAACTCAAACTGACAAAAACTTCAAAAGTTAACACCTCTTGAATGTTTTTCACCAAATCGGATATCGAATCATCCAGTTTGATTGGGGTTCCAGACAGCTGCAAAACAGCCAGTATCAATGAATTAAACTCATGCCCACTGGGAATTCCAGAAAAAGAGATGCCCGATGACTCGCCATTGACCGTGAGTTCAAAGCTAAGAGGCCCACGAAGCAGTGGAAAATCTTTGGCTTCAACTTCAGTGACCGAGAGACGATCCGAGACACTGGCAACGCTGGTTAAAAACTGGAGCAACTCGCTGCGCTTGGCATGCTCTCCGCAGCGCACCAAAAATGCCACGTCGTTCTGCATCCCTTTCGTATACTCCGCTAACGCGTTTAATGTGTTTTGATCAATCATCTGACACCTCTATTTAGAAAAATTTCATTACATCCTGCTTAATGAAAACTTAGATTTTGCCAACCAAATCCAAGCTTGGAGTCAATGTTTTTTCACCTTCTTCCCAAGCGGCTGGGCAGACTTCGCCGTCGTTATTGGCAACGTACTGCGCTGCTTTGACTTTACGAAGCATGTCTTTCGCGGAACGGCCAATACCCAGGTCGTGAATTTCAGCCACCTTAATCACACCTTCTGGGTTCACCAGAAAGGTACCGCGCAACGCCAAGGCTTCTTCTTCGATCATCACATCAAACCCTCGCGTGATGGTGCCGGTTGGATCACCCAACATCGGGTATTGAATCTTACCGATGGCTTCACTGGTGTCGTGCCAAGCTTTGTGGACAAAATGGGTGTCGGTCGATACCGCGTACACTTCCACTCCCAAGGCTTTAAGTTCTTCGTAATGTTTCGCCATGTCTTCAAGCTCTGTCGGGCACACAAAGGTGAAGTCGGCTGGGTAAAACAAAAAAATGGACCACTGCCCTTTGACGTCTTCCGACGTGATGGTACGAAACTCGCCATTGTGAAAAGCTTCCGCTTTAAACTCAGGAATTTGCTGGTTAATATTAGCCATTGGTTGCTCCTTAGTTTTAATGAAAAAACGTCTTCGTAAGTTGAAAACGTAAAATTATTATATGCCGCCTACCACATTCTTAAAATCAGATTATAATTAACTTATTGTTCTATTTTTTGGATGAAAAGATTGTTTCATGATTACTTTCAAACAATTAACCTACGCCCTGGCAGTAAAAAAAACGTTGCACTTTAAAAAGGCGGCTGATTTGTGTTCCGTTTCGCAATCAGCACTGAGCACAGCCATCTCAGAACTGGAATCTCACCTAGGCACCCAAATCTTTGAACGAGATAACAAAAGGGTGTTAATCACCCCAGTAGGCCAGGCTATTTTGACCAAGGCACAGCACATTATTGAAGAAATCAGTGCGCTAGAGCGGCTTTCTAAGGGGCTATCTGAACCTTTTGGCAACCCACTGTCGATCGGTGTTATCCCGACCATAGGGCCTTATCTGCTGCCTAAAGTGCTGCCAGCCGTAAGGAAAAAACACCCAAAAGCACAACTCAAATTAATTGAAGCCCAATCGCATGAGCTGATTGAGCGAGTCAAATCCGGAGAGATCGATACCGCTATTTTAGCCTTACCCTATCCACACGAAGGGCTGCTGTCTTTGGACTTTTGGGAAGAGGACTTTTATGTGGTGCTGAATGAACAAGATGAGCACTCTGATCAAGTCTCAATAAAAGGGCAGCTGTTAAAAAATAAGTCTCTGCTGCTGCTAAAAGACGGCCACTGCTTAACCGACCACACCCTCAAAGCCTGTCGATTCAAACCTCAAAAAGACAACATTTCTTTAGAGGGCACCAGTCTTTATACCTTGGTTCAGATGGTCGCGAACAATCTTGGCACTACCTTAATCCCTGAAATGGCCACTCAGCAGCTCGTCGGACGTACCAAAGAATTGAGACTCCTGCCTTTAGATGAAAAAGGCCCTCATCGAAAACTGTCGTTTATCACCCGAGTCAGCTACCCCTGCATTGAAGACATTCAACTACTGGCCAAACTGTTTCATGACTGTTTGAAGCGTTGAATTAGAGGAACGCTTGAACTAAGTCGGATCGTCGTACTTTCCGTGGTATTCGAAAAAATTAATTTCATCATTCAGCGCTTTAGACAAATCCGCAAGACGCGACATAATACCGGACATACTTTCAAACGTTGACGCATTCAGTTCACCAATTTGTTTGATGTGTTGCAACTTTTCTGCGCCTGTTCGGGTATGCTCAGTTTGATTTTCAGCAAATTTGCTCACTTGAGACGTTAACCCTGAGACCTCATCTAAAGCAACATCTATTTTTTTCATTCGAGCGGCAGTACTCTCAAAGCGGTTCAGTGCCGCTTCTGCTAATACATTACACTCATCAACTAACGATTTTGATTTTTCACTGCGCGTAACAATCTGTTCTATTTGTGTGCGAATCACATGGGTAGTATCTTGCGTACTGACGGCCAAGCTGCGTACCTCATCGGCCACCACAGCGAAACCTCGACCGGCATCACCTGCTCTTGCGGCCTCAATCGCCGCATTCAGTGCCAATAAATTGGTTTGATCTGCAACAGAGCTGATCATGTCTGTCATCCCATGAATCTCATGAATGCAGCGCACCAACTCTTCTACTCCCGACATTGTTTGGGCTAGAAAGTTTTTCAATTCACCAATGGTTGATATGGACAGCCTGGCGTCTTCCGCGGCTTCGGCGCTCAAACTTGATACCTGATCAATTTGATTGTGCGTATTATTAACATTGCCCTGTACAGTCTCACTGGATCGTTCTAAATCAAATACCATACTGGAAACCGCATTAACTTCATCCGTTTGCTGTTTCAACACAACTTTCAAATCTTGGCTCGAGTTCACCACATAACTGGAGGTATTCTCAACTTGAATCGCCTGATCATGAATACTCTTCATGATATCACCTAAGCGCTCAGTAACTCCTTGTAACGTTTTGCCAGTGTCTTCAAACTCATCACCAGAATGGATGTCCATCACTTCCGTTAAATCACCTTGTTCAATGGTTTTCACATAGGCCTGAAATTTATGCAGCGGATCTTCAATACTTTGATAAAACCAACGGCCGACAACCACGAACAGTAAAAGCGATATAACACTGAACACGATATTTAAACTGCGACCTGACCCCAGCGCACTCTCAACTTCCAGCTTCGATTTGTTTAATTCATTCTGAGTGGTCACATTTAACTCTAGAATTTTATTGCCCAGTAGCTTTAGCTCTTTTTCAGCTGATTGCAAATTCTCAGTTAAGACTGTTGAAGACTTACGAATGGCCATCAACAGCTTTAATAAGCCCGTTTCCTGTTTGATATTGTTGGTTATCACATCGAAGCCCTCAAGCAATAAGTCACCTTCTTCTGATTCCAAATCAGGTAAGCTTTTAAGGGTATTGATGATAGTCGACATAGCCTCGTAATTTTTAATGACATTTTCAATACGAGCATCAGTTCCTTGTTCGTTGAAAGAGGAATAGAGCCTATTGATCTCAGTCGACAATATCTCTGTGCCCTTAACGATGCTATAACTCTCCGTTGATAAATCCTCATCGGCTTCTTCTGATATCAAAACCATGTTGGCTCTGATGTCTTCGAGTGCTATTTGAACCTCGGAGAGTTTTTCTGGAAGGCTTTGGCTCAACCTAATAATGTTAGATTGACTGCCTAGAAGGGAATCGATATACCCACTGACGCTGACAAAGTTTTCGTTTACACCTTGTAATACTGTGTTAATGCTTGGGAAATTATCCTGATATTGCCTCAAAATCGACAATTCTTCATTTATTATTTGAGAAGCTTTTGAAATATTCTGGCGAACCTCTTCAACGGAGGATTGGGATGTTTGCGATTTAATGCTGTGAATTAATAATGTAAATTCAATTTTTTCACCCAGCAATTGTGTACTGGATTTACTTAAAGGGATCGCATAATTTGAGATAGTAGAGAAATTACTGGTGATGGTATTAAAAGTAAAAAGAGAGCCGAACAGCATGCATCCTAAAATAAGAGCAATGGTGCTAAAAGACAAAAATATTTTATGATGAACTTTTAACTTACTTTTAAACATACGCTACTGCCAACAGGTACTCCAATACTCTATTGATATGCCTTAACTGCGACTAAGGGTTACCGACCCTTTTTTCACGCCTTTTTTAATCAAATCAACGGTAACGGATTCACCCTTTTTTAAGGGTTGCTTGATAGGTTCATAGCGCAGCAATTCCAAGCCAATTTCTGTGGTATCGGCGGCCACATTTAATTTATATTCTCCTTTCAGCCCTTCTTGTTTGAAAGGCATGGGCAGATTCATGTTATTGGGCACACTGGCCACATAAGCACGCATTTTAGGGTGAATTTTGCAACCCAGACGTTCAAAAGTACCTACTTTCCAATCCAATTTCAGTTCAGATTTACCCTTAGGTGATATTAAACCAATATCAAACCCCGTTGCGCCTTCTGATTGACCTCGCGCGTAGATATTGTGATCCATATCATCCGAATTTTTGAACAGTATGTTAGCGTTGGGCGATATAACATAAATCGGCTGATCAAATTCTTTGGCCACTTGATCGACAACTTCCTCGGTAATGTTTGTATCCGATCCATCCACTGCAAATAAAATCCCACCCCGAGGCGGCTTATTGTTTTCAAACGTAAATACAGCCGTAACAACATTTTCCGATGCAGTTGTGGATTTAGGCTGTGCAGTACCTTGCGGAGCTAATTCCGCCTGCAATGTCCAGGGTAAACTTGAAAACAAAATTAGGAGCAATAACAAACGCGACGTTTTCATGGTTTTCAGTCCTTTTGAATTGATCGATATATTAAAGTTTCTGCTTATTCATCCATCGAGGTATCTTTGTAATTCAGCGCAAAAATATAATCTTTATCGGCAACGTTCATATGACATTGAGCACACATTTGATCCACCACCTGATCTTTACTGGATCCTCGCACCACAATCTGGCCGTCTTTTGTCAGTTGCACATACTCCCAGTTACCCCCTTTCTCATCATAGCCTTTAGGATGCTTGATCATGATGGAGAGTTGAGTCGGCGCGCCAGGACTGCCATTTTCTGAAATGAAGTGCTCTTTAAACAAAACAGTACCTTCCGGGTATTGTTGGTATTGAGGCTCGTAGTCTTCATCTTCCTCTTCCGCCTCAATCACATTTAAATATTCTAAAAAATTACTGCGATACACCTTTTTGCCAGTGTTGGTAAAAATACTGACAAAATGATTCCAGTGTAAAGCTGAAAAGTCGATGGCGGATACTTTTTTAAAGTCGGTGCGATAGCCGCTGTACTGAGAAAGCGCTTCAGGAATCGTAAAAGGATTTTGACTGTAGGGGTTACCTTCCCCAACTGGCAAGGTCGAACGTACATCATATGCGTTTTCAGCATTGAGAACGCCAGCCATTAAACACATTAATACAAAACTTAGTATTTTTTTCACAATCAACGTCCTTATCGTATTCATACAGGCTTATTTAAGCCATTATTCTCGACTCATTTTAAGTTTAGGGTATTTCTGGTCTTTCGATACGAATTGGCTCTGTTAATGCCCCCATAAACGCCACAAGATCCGCCATTTCTTGATCGGTAAGGTTCAATTCTTTTATCAATGGGCTGATGCCTTCTTTGTCATCCCCACCACGGTTATAAAATTCGACGACTTCTTGTAAGGTGCCTTCAGAGCCATCGTGCATGTAAGGAGCGGTTAACAACACATTGCGTAAACCGGGGGTTTTAAACGCTTTGTTCATCGTAGCGTCCTCCGCGACTGCCCCCCGGCCTAGATCATCGCCTTTCACGCCTATGTGATGAAAGCTGTTATCCGTAAAGTTAGGACCATCATGACAGTCGATGCAATTGGCTTTGCCTTGGAATAACGCTAGCCCTCGAATAGCGGAAGGATCCATTGCGTTTTTATCGCCCGCAATATAACGATCAAAAGGTGAATCCATAGTAATCACCGTTCTTTCAAACGCTGCGATGGCTCTACCAATATGCTCTGGTTCAATGGCATCCACACCATAAACGTCTTTAAACGCTTTTTTGTATTCAGGCACGGCTTCCAAACGCGCCACGGCTTCTTTTAGTGGCAAATTCATTTCACCTTCGGCTTCAATAGGCCCGAGCGCTTGCTCTTCTAGGGTGTCGGCTCGTCCATCCCAAAAGAACGTCACGTTCCAGGCTAAGTTGTAAATATGAGGCGCATTGCGCGATACCATACCACCCATGGTGCCGATACTGGTTCGCAAGCCATCACCAAACCCCAACTCAGGGCTGTGGCACGTTGCGCATGATTGTTGATGGTTTTTGCTCAAACGCGTATCAAAATACAGTTTTTTACCCAGCTCAATTTCAGCTTCGGAATGAGGCTCATCATCTGGGTATTCGATATCATCTAGATCAGGTGTACCTAATGGCTCATTGGCATAGCCGGACCCAATCAACCCCATCAGAGAAAAAACTAAAAACCATTGCTTGACCATGCCAGTGTTCCTTAACTGATTACTTGCTTACTTGTTCATGCACTCAACTTGGTTTGTAAACCGTTTTAAAATACATACGATGTGTACGTATTTAAACCTATATATACGGTGTAGATGAGGCATTTATATTTGTAAAGACGCGTTAAAGTTCGGCTTTTATAGAATCAAACAGTTAGAAATAAAAAAGGAAAGAATATCCTCTCATAGCCATTTTATGGCGTTCATTTAGGCTCAATACTGCCTTCATATGAATCCGAATAGGACGAATAGACCCTGAAAACATAGGCTTTCCATTCCAGACCGGCATACTCACGGTAACCATTTGTACGCGTAGCTCCCACAATGTACTGATGGCCATTCAGCTTTACGATAGAAGCATGCGATTCGCCAGCTTTTAACACATCGAAAGCGTCATCCAATTCGATTTTAAACCCCACTGGAAACTTTTCTGCATCCGTAGTTTCGATCACTTCGTTCTCTTTGTTGGTATATAGCGCCACACTGCCAGGTATGTTGTCACCTTCGTTATTTTTGGGCAAACAAGCTTCCAGCATTGAGCGAGCTTCTGTATTCCAATCAAATAAAATACCCAGGGCACCAATAGAAGCACCTTCTCTCGCGCCATCTTCTCTGACGCCTCCGGCGTATACCAGTGAATTTTGTTCATCCGGCTCTAATGGGTTTTCAGACACATCTTGTACCACATACTCAACAGAGCGAGTGGTTTTCATGGATTCACGAAACCAATGCTGATTGCCAACGTTAACGCTCGTCACAATCGGCAACATGTCATCATTGGCGCTGGCGATGATACTGCCTGCTCTATCAGACAATACAAGATTTCGATACATGGTATAGCTTTGGTTGATCACCTTTAGTCGATTTGAGGCAGCCTCTTTGGCTTCACGAGTGTTGTGTAAAATGGCTTCATAAAACATATGATCAGTTGCCCACCAACGAACATCTGCGGCCCTTTCAAATAAATTTCGATCGATCAAATCGATGGCTTGTTTCGATAACGATTGCAAGGCTTGTAAATTCTGCTGCAGTTTGTCAGTAGCCATTTCAATTAACAGCTCTTCCATTTGACTGGTCGCCTCTTCACCTGATTGCGTAATGGAATTAAAAATAGGAGCAATAGACGCCCCTATTTTTCCAAACTTAGATGATGAAATAATACCATTCAGGGAAATGTAGTGAATTTTGCGTTTGGTACTCTCCGTTAGCTCGTATGCTTCCTGATTAATTTTTGGAATCAAATTAGAGCGCAGCAATTGTTCGACATCAAATTCTTCATTAATCAACGCGGTATTGCGTTGAAACACCTCTTCTTCTGGCATAAACACATGCGATACCCACTCCAATCCTGGGTAGTCCAAATAACCGTCTGTTTTACGAGCCGCCAACATGGATTTTTTACCATGTATTTCAATGTTGCCAATTTTTTGAGAATGATGATTTAGGCAACGATATCCCTTTGGTAAATGGGCAATTTTATTGACCGGAAAAAAATATTCATCCGATGAGGCCAACACAATACCGTTTTTATCCGTAATGATCGAATACCACCCCTCTTTGGTTTCTCCGTAATCGTCCTGTTCCATGTAATCCGAGAGAATGATTTCACTTTCACCCTGGAAATCAAAAAAGATACCCATCGCACCAATCACACGCCCTTCAACCGTGCCTCCTAAGCGTATGGCTGTCGCGTAAATTAACGACTTTTCTTTTTCAATCGCCGAATCACAAATATCCTCCACCACGTATTCATTAGCGCTTCGAGTGTGACTGGCCTTTTGAAACCAGGACTCATTGCCCACATATTTGCCAAACAATTGCCGTCGTCTCAGCGCGTTTGCACTGGCAATGACATGACCACTGTAGTCCGTAATCACTAAATCTCGATACAGGGTGTAGGAACTGTTAATATCCTCTAAACGGGTACAAGCAAAAGAAATTTTTTCTGAGACGATTGTGAAGCTTTTCTGTAACTCATCCAAACCAAATTCAATGCCATGAAAGATATCTGGATTTTTTTTTGCTATTTTTTTTGAAATTTTTAAGAACCGATCTCTTTTATCATCACAGATAATCAAATCCAAAGGCTCTATCTCTAGGGCACGCCCATCATCCGACAACCACTGAGCATGATACTCATTAACGGCATCTACCAGGGGTTTGGCATTCGATTTAAAGCTCTCTACCGCACCAATGCAATCATAAAACGCCAACTCCAAGGACCACCAACGCACATCACAGGTCCGCTCGAGTAGATTACGATCAATTAAATTTATTTTGGTGTAAGCAATGGACATTAGCATTGAGCGGTGAAAATCTTCCTTGGCTTTATAAAAACGCTCAAATAAACGATTTGATATTTCATTTAAACGAGAAGTAAAACGCTCGGCCTGATTTAACAGTTCAAAAATCTCGCCGGTATCTTTGTTACCTTCATTGACTTCGATGGCTTTGCAGCGGCCAACGGTACAAACGATTTTAGTGCCATCCAGTTTGGATTTAATGTCTTCATAAAAACCACGGTGGATCGCATGTACCTGATTACTGTAAATACTGAAATCTTTTTCAATCATGTTGCTGCTCACTTACTCGCATCAATCGATCACCTATCTTATCTAAATGGCACACCTCAACTACCCCACCAAGATTTAATGCCGATTTCGGCATACCAAATACAACGCAAGAGGATTCGTCTTGTGCGATGGTATAACTGCCCATTTCATGCATTTCTTTTAACCCTTTAGCTCCATCATCACCCATACCCGTCATGATCACTCCAATGGCATTATGCCCAGCATAGGTCGCAGCCGATCGGAACAGTACATCGACAGAAGGCCGATGACGTGAAACGAGCGGCCCATCTTTGACTTCGATGCGGTATGTTTCTCCTTTCCTTTTAATTAAAGTATGTTTTCCACCGGGTGCGATGATGACTTTCCCCTGCTCCAAGAGTTCGCCATCACGCCCTTCAACAATATTTATGGCACACTGCTCATCTAATCGATTGGCAAAACTTTCCGTAAACTTCTCAGGCATGTGCATCACGACCACGATAGCCGGGGTGGCTGGCGATAAGCCACTCATCAAGCGCGTCAGTGTTTGGGTGCCTCCGGTCGAAATACCCATCACAATAATAGGGTCTGTATTGATGGTTAATCGTTTTGGCAGCGGTGCAGAAATCATGGCATCCGCGGTCTGCTTAGGAGCATGCAGGGATCGATTTTTAATTAATTTATCTAAATCCGTTTCCGCCGCTTCTCTTATGGCTTCAAAAAAAATAGGTCTATTTTCTTCCATGTATTTAGGCGCACCATCCACCGGTTTTTGCAGTAAAGAAACCGCACCGCTTTCAAGCGCTTCCATCGCCGTCGCCGCTCCTTCTTCCACTAGCGTTGAGAATATAATCA
Organism: uncultured Pseudomonadales bacterium; assembly: GCA_964510525.1. GTDB lineage: Bacteria > Pseudomonadota > Gammaproteobacteria > Pseudomonadales > JANQJO01 > CAZECE01. The sequence goes on from CAZECE010000003.1 coordinate 21,336, forward strand.
CGGGGATCGGCTTTTGATTCATAATTTTACGAAGGAACGTCAAGCCATCCATTCTTGGTATTTCAATATCCAAGATCATGACATCGGGCAGCTTTTTTTTCATTTTTTCTACGGCAATATAAGGATCTTGCGCCAAGCCAATGAGCTCCATATCGGGTTCTGTTCTAAATAATTCAGAAAACATATCCCTAACTAAAGCTGACTCATCCACCACCATGACTTTGATTCGTTCAGACATCATGCCTTACCTCACCTTCCGGTAAATCATGGGGCCCACTTGTTGGAAACACGTTTTATCCAGGCCACTTAAGGATTCCGAATGCCCTAAAAATAAATAACCACCAGGAACCAGCTGTCGTGCAAACTTATCCACTAAACATTTTTGAGTTTCTTTATCGAAATAGATGATCACATTACGACAAAAAATCACATCCAATTTATGCGCAATCGGAAATTTGGGTTCCATTAAATTGATACGTTGAAATTCAACAAAACGTTTGATTTCAGGTGCGACCTGAACCAACCCTTCTTTTGGATCTTCACTGCGTAAAAAATACTTACGTTTAAGACCATGAGGAATGGGGACCGTTTGGGATTCTTGATAAACGGCATATTCGCCCATCGAAATGCAGACATTAGAGACATCAGAAGCCAGAATATGGAAGGCTAGGTTACGTTTTTTTTCAGCCACCTCGTTTAACACAATGGCCAGAGTATAAGCTTCTTCGCCCGTTGAGCAGCCTGCGCTCCAAAATCTTAACTTATCTCTTTTTTCAGCAACTCGGCGCTCTTCAAGCGTTTCGATGACGTCGCTATTCAGGAATTCAAATTGCTCGGGTTCTCGAAAAAAGAAGGTTTTGTGAGTCGTGATGGCATTAATAATGTGTGTTTTTTCACTATGCCCTTGTGGACTGTCTAGCGCCCAATCAAGATAAGTCGAAAACGTTTTAAATTTAAGTTTCTTAACGCGTCGTCTTAAACGACCTTCAACCAACTCCTGTTTAGAGGGGGGCAGCTGAACACCAATATCAGATTCAATAAAATGGCGTATCCGTTCATGATCCGATTCATCAAATAGAGGTTCCATAACTCTATTAACCACGTTTAATTCACCACATTACAATTTTGTATGTTAAAAGAAAATGTATTTACTCATTGGAAACATCCAACTGCCCCTGCGCCATACTCATTTCAGAC
>CAZECE010000004.1:0-11994 GCA_964510525.1 uncultured Pseudomonadales bacterium
CAAACTGTGAAACGATTTCTCGCCATTGTTCCGCTGATCTTCTGGGTGATAGTGCCATTACTTTCCTCCTATTGAATTGAGGCGTAATTTATAGCGCACTGATCAATGATGAGGAATAACGTCCTCGTTTGCTCGCTTACATTGGTATGACACTCCAACTACTGCGCTATAACTGGGAGAACGAGTAGCTGGGTAACAACAAACGCCTTAGAAAGGCTTGAGCGGAGTGCAATGAAAGTTGCACGCTCCGTTCTTAGGAGAGCGGCGCTTGGTAACTTGCGTCGCTTATCCGACCGGGACCCTACCGGGAGCTTTTTAAAAAAAGCCTTTTAAAGAAAGCCCTATTAAAACATGCTCGTTAAAATACGACCATTATGCATCGTAAGATTTTGATTTTTTGCGATCTTTCAATAAAACTTACATCATGGCATATTCGCAACTGATTAAGGTAACGAACCCTTAAATGCCCCCTTGATGACTGAATCAAAGTCTCAAAAAAAGTGGTTAAATGGAATAGTTGCAGGTGGGTGTGTCCAGGTTAAGCCCAATTTTCTAATTGTAAACCGTTAACCCGTTGAATATTGCGGCACTATGCCGCTAACATCCTGTCACCGGTTTTGGGGGTTTTCCGGCAGCTTCCCTTGTTCTAACCCATAACGCTTTTCTCAATTTCAAAGCATTAGTTTCGCCAGTATCTCTATATTGATTGACCGAATTCGAAATCGCCTCCTGAAGCTTTCCTCCAGTCTCAAAAGCTTTATCTTGTACACTTGATGGCATTTGGTATTTGCGCATATTATCCAAGTTTGTTTTTTCCAAAAATGTATTTCTTCCCATCCAATCGCTCTGTGGATTGGCAGAATTAGGGGAGGTTGGGCGATTAATCCGAAATTCATGGCTTGTAGATTTAGAATTAACGTAAGAATTAAATTCACGCACACCATACTGATCTGCAACCCAATAGGTATTGATGATATCGCCGCCCTCGGTTTCCCCTGCTACTCTCAACAATACTTGAGTGTGATTAGTGGCATTTGGTATTTTTGTGTCTAGAAAACCAATTACAGTTACTCCAGCATCTTCATAGGCTTCAACGCCATAGTATGAAGCTAGAACTCTAGAGACGCAACCACACTGACCAGAGGATATTTGCGGAACATAGCCTTCATAAGCTATGGTATTTTCGACAACATAGTCAACATATCCATCGATACCCGAAGCTACCTCTTCATCCACATCTATCAAAGCATTGGTGCCCATTTTGTGCTTGACGAAATTACCTACTGTTTTTACATCTCCTAGTGGTAATCCACTTGAGGCTTCACGTAAATCTTCCACCCATTCTGGAGTATTACCTGCAAAGAGGTTTACCGAAGCCAAAAAGAAGGATAATGCCAAAGTCATCCTTATTAAAAGTAATTGAGTTGAAGAATGAAAAAGGTAACATGTGAAATATTTTTTGCTCATTGATAAATCCCTAGCCTAAGTTTTTGATGGAAACTTCATATAGGCTATAACAATAGAGTCACCTATCTCAGCTGCACGGATGTAATGTTGATTCCAATTTGAAAACTTAAACGCTTCTTCAGAGCACTCTAGAAACCAGCGGACATCCTTGGGGTGCTTATAAAAACAGCTTAACTTTTCTAACTGTTTTAATATAGCAAATTTATTTTTGATTCGGTAAATTAGCCTCGATGGGCAGTAAAGTTCGCCAGTATTGGTTTGTACAATAGATGGCGCATTTTTTACTATTTTCAACATAATGGATTCCGATACATACGTGATTCAAAATCAAGCGGCGATAAAATTACTGATATATTCTAGATAGCCTTGAGGGCCCCCCACCTTGCTCCAACGCTTAATGGACTTATGAATTCGTTTTAAACAGCGCACAACTTCAGTTACTGTTAATCCATCTCCAAGCCATTTTTCGCAGATGATATAGGTGCTCTTATATATTTTCCCTGATAAACCAGGAAGCTCTGGAGCAAATCCTTTCTTTGTTTTTTTTAGCCTCTCATAATATCGATATAGCGTTTCAATCGACATCAAAACCTGTTTATCCATTAAGCCTTCATGTTCATTGAATATCGCCATGATAGACGACTCTATATCATATAAGAATGTCTCAAATTCTGTTTCAACGCTCATACCCTATACACCTTATCCGACCTTATCAAGGTCTATGCATAACCCTATTTTCTATTTTGAAGCGCGCTCTAAAAAGCTCAAGAATCTAGTCCAAGAACTTTCGTCTGCCTCTTTCTGATAAGCTTTAGAGTCAAACACAGTGAATGAATGAGGCGCCCCGCCATAACTAATAATTTCATGAGCAACCTTTTCAGACTCCAATTCCATAGCCAGTTTTGCAACGTCATCCATTGAAATCATGGAGTCAGCTGTTCCATGAAACACCATTACCTTCCCTTTGGTTGTTTTATAATTTTGCCCTTCGGGCGTTGAAAGCCCGCCATGAAAGCTAACAAATCCTCTAAGATTCTCACCCGATCGAGCGAGTTCTAAAACAGCTGCACCGCCAAAACAATAACCCATAGCAACAGCATTGGTAAGACTAGCCCCTTTCTTTTCGGCTTCTGCCAATGCTCCTTTCATAAGATTACGCATTTTCGCCCGGTCTTTATAAAGTTCACCTGTGTGTTGCTTCTTGTCTTTTACCTCTGTTGGTCGAATCCCCTTTCCAAACAAATCAGCAGCCATGACTGAATAGCCCTCTTTTGCGAGCATATTGGCACGCTCAATCTCATAATCGGTAAGTCCATCCCAATCGTGAATTAATAGTACCAAAGGCGAGTTTTTACCTCCGCTAATAAAATATCCTTCATAAGGCTCACCATCAACTTTATAGGTGAAGGTTTCATCGGCAAAGCTGATAGTCGATATTGCTAACGTAAAAATAAATAATAGTGTTTTCATAGATATCTCCTTGTTTGAAATTTTCTAGCGCTTGAAAAAAATCCTTATGCATTAGCATGCATGAATTTCAAAACACATGTTGGTTTTTTTAAACCTGGATTAACAAACGCGACGGAGCCGTCAATGGCATGATAAACTTACTGTCGTCTTTTGATCTGTTTCAATAAAAATTTAGTGTCTCGCTTCATTGGCAAAACAGCGATGACAAACACAACTTTATCAACCACTTCGTAATAAACGGCATAAGGGAAACGCCGACACAAAAACCGATATAGACCAAAATGCTTTTGATGGATGCCACCATACAGTTTCAAAGACTCAATATCAGCCAAAACGCTGTCCCAAAAATAACTGCCAATACCCTGCAATTGATTTTCATAAAAATTGCGGGCCTCAATCATGTCATCAGCAGCTTCTTGAAGAACAACGACATCATCATTGATCATTTTTGTGATACTCACGCAACTTCTCAAGAGATAAAAAACTAGCCTCCCCGTCTTCAATCACTTTTTTACGTTGTTGGAGAATCTCTTTATGCCATTCAGGCGAAGTAAGCTCGTTCTCTTCATTCAGCAAAGAGCCCCATAAAGCCTCTATAGCCTTTATTTTTTCTCCGCTACTCATACTTTGAATATCAACTTCTTTCATATCTTTTTCTCCGAGGAGGCCTTTTGCTTATATTAGCAGCAATCTAACTTGGAAACACTACAAACCACAGGCCCAAAACCTTGATTTAATTACTAAGTAAGCAAAGCTACCAAGCTAAATATCCCCAATATAAACAGGCGCAGGGGTATTAGAATACGTGGTTCACGTTACGTGATCATTATGTTGATGTGGAGTTATCAGCAAGACATAAATCGGCCAAAGAAAAACAATCGAATGTTAGTTGATCGCGGTTATTCATAATCTGGGGGTTAAACCGCCCTACCTCAATACCCTCCAAGTCAGCGCACTAAGCTTATCTGCCCCCGTCTCAATCGGAGACAAACATAAAACCTCCGTTTCCGGAGGACTTTTTGTAAAGTACGAAATGAATGACTGAATTGGTTTAAGTTGCGGAGGTAAGCGCGGCTGAGTGAAGCTGAACTCAATTTCAAGATTAGGGCGCAAAGAAGCATCGAGTGGGCTTTGTTGTGGGTAAACTAATGGAAACTTAAAAGAACGCGACTATAAAAGAAAGCCGAAAGTCACAGGAATTCATAAAGTGCCAACGGCCGCACAGTGGCGGCCGATACAAATGGGGAAATAAAGTGTGAGATTCACAGACATCGTTTCAATTTTTTATCCTAAATTAAACAAAGCCCTGGTAGTTTCACTCAAAAATGATCTTCTGACGCAAATCCCAACTGCTTGGATAAATCATCCAATTCATCCAAGGAAAAAAACTTAACCGTCAAAGCACCGCTTTGTTTAGTTGCATCATAATCGACAGATACCGGCCGACCAATGACCTCAGACATTAACGTCCCATATTTTTTCATGTCCGCACTTTTGACTGCTCCCTCCCCTTTTGCCAGTCTACGCAATTGATGAGCCGTCGTATTACGAACCAATAAATTACGCATCATGTCTTCACGGGCTTCCTTCTTAAAAACAGATAACGCGCGTATATGTGCCAACGTAATTCTTTTTGGATTGCGGTCCCACAACGCCAGTTGCTCGGGCGTTAGTTGCGTACCGGCTTTTTTTAAGTGGGTCACCGTATAGACTTTATCAATCCCCAACTTGGCTCGAATCATACGATTAGACATGCCCTGCTTTGCCAGATAACCCACAATGTAGGCCTTGATGGCATCCGTACACGGCTCTTCTTGATAAAACTGTATCGCGTCTTCCCTATCCACAAAGTGCGGCAACATCCTTTTACCCTCGTAACTTTTAGTCTTGAGACTAAAACATGACACAACCTTCTGTAAAACGCTCTCTATTTAGTCTCGAGACTAAATAGAGAGCCGTTATGAAAATTTCACAGGATGAATAAGCAAACTATTTGGATTTCAGAAAATTGTATCTGATGAGACTTCGAGGAGAGAGCGGGGAAAATTTTCCCCGCCAAAAAATCATAACTTGTTGTTTTAAAACGATTTATTTAAAAAGTGCAGGCCCTGCACCTGCCCTACTGAGTGGCCAATCCCATTTCTTTTTGAATCATTAACATCACTTTCTCTAACGTTTCTTGGGGTACATCGACAAACTCCAGCTTTTGCGTACCTTTACTGGAAACCGTGTGTTTCATCACTTCCTTGCCTTTGGCATTGGTATAAACCACTGGCTTCTTGGCAGTGGGTTGCACTGGCTTTTTCAGTCTCAGTGCGCGCTTATACTCAGACATGATATCAACAGAAGATCTTTTCACTTCGCCTTGATGAATTCTCTTAGCTTTATCACGGTACAAGTTATCCGCCAACGCCAATACCTTTTCACGCACCACCGCATTTCGACGAATTTTTGAAATCAACCAATCAGCAAATTCCAACGACAAATCACTCGGAGAATCAAAAGAACGAGCAATTTCAATCGGCAAGTCTGCTAACGCTTTATATTTTTTAATTTGCCGCGATGATAAGCCTTCCATGGCGGCTAGCGCATCCCAGCTTTTCACTTTTTTGGCGTTTATATCTTGTTGAAACGAAATAGCGCGCTCATAAACAGAAATCGGCGTTTGTTGGTTCTCAAGACGGCTCAGCCTTCTAACATCCACATCCGGAATATCCCCAACCAAAGCCAAATATTGACGCCCTGGAATGTTTTTAACGCAAAACAGACGACGAGAGCCGGATACCAGCTCATAACGGCCGCCTGATATGGGACGAACATAGCCGGGCTCTGACTGCCCTTCATCGGAAATACTGTCAAAAATGTCTGCAACAGCGGATAAATCCAATAAGCTTTGCTCACGCTGGTTTTCATCACTGACATCAATCAAGTTGGGATCTACCAAACGTTTTTTAAAATCAACCGTTAACCCAGAAATAGGCATTTTTAAGGAGATTACTTGAGACTGATCCGCCAATTCTTGTTTTAAACTTTCAATTTGGCTTTGTAACTCCAGTTTTTCTCCACTTTTTTTCATGGTGCGCTCTAAAATATTACCTCCCGTCGCACTCGGGGCAATATTCTTAGATTTTGAGGCCACGGTTTCAGCACTCCCCTGTTCGCTCACTGATTTCTTTTTTTTGGCCCTATTTAAAACCTGAGTATCAATGGCCGACATATCCAAAAAATCTTGTTTTTTGCTCATCTTAGATCACTCCCTCTTCAAGTAAGATTTCATCCGTTAAAAATTCAGTATCTTCGGTCTCATTAAAGTGCGGCAAAATAATTTTCTTTTCAATTTCATCAAAAATAGCGTTATACATTTCCAACGCATTAATCAAACTGCGACGATTTTTCATTTTTGATGGCTGTTGTTCGTAAATGGTGGTTATTTGGGTACCGGCCTTACCGATTTCATCCGATTTTTTTACCACATTATCCAAGGCTCGAACTTGGAACGTTTTTCGAATAATGTTGGTCATCCAATTACTGTATTTTGCATTGGCATACTTGGTTACCAAAACATGGTACTCAGGAAAGCGAACATCCATGCCTCCACGTATAAAAGGGGACACAGAATTCTTTAAATTGGTAAAAAATTGAATGGTCGATGCAAAATCCGCCATTTGACTAGGGCAGGGGACAATCACGTGATCACAGGCCATCAAAGTACTAATAGTTAGAATATTTAATGAAGGTGTGCCATCAATAATGACTAAATCATAGTCGTCTTTAACCGAATTAATGCCTTCACCTAGCCGTTCTAAGATATCTTGTTTCTCTTCCTTAGTTTCAGCAGAAGCGAGGGCGATAGGTAAGGAGGTATCAATTAATGAAAGGTTTAAATTAGCAGGAATAATGTCAATATTAGGCCAATGCGTTGGGCGAATGCCGTATTTCAGATCATCAAAACGCTCATCCTCTTCATATAAGACATAGGGTGCAATGGTATCTTCGTAACCGGTATCAATATCAGGTTGATAGCCCATGAAGAAGGAGAGGGTGCCTTGAGCATCGGTATCAACCAATAAAACTCGGTACCCTTTTAAGGCATAGCTTTGTGCAGACAGCAGCGTAAGCGTGGTTTTCCAACAACCGCCCTTTAAATTGGGAAACGATAAGATCATTCCCGGTTTTTCTCGATCAATATTTGGCAATTTATTGAACGTTTTTTTTATGTCCAATAACTGGTCGAGTGTCCAGCCATCTCGTACCAATCGACCAACTGAATTTTTTTCATAATGGGCTTTGGGGATACGTTCTTCTTTCTCAGCTTTGTATAGACCCGATTCACTGACACCGATCATTTGGGAGACTTCACGAGTTCGAAAGCGACGATTTAACAAACCTCGAGTATCATTACCAGCATCGGACGCCCGTTCTTCTGATTGCTTTTTAATCGTCTCTTTAATGGTTTGTATATAAGCATCAGCGATATCCGTTATCGACTGCAGCTCCTCAAAGTAACTGTCTAGGTCCATGATTTCTCTCCAGTAATGATAAAAATTGAGAATTCGATGATAGTGTCATTACCATTTGCAATCCACAAAAATTCATAGCACTATAAGTGGATTATCACGCAGTCACAGTAACAGCTGATCAACAGTCATCCATTGGAAATTGCATGGGACGCGCAAAACAGTTTTTGAAAACGGCATCACAAAGCGAAGATGCCACACACAGCATTGCGCAACTCGCTCCAGAAGAATTGCTGTTATTAGATCCTTCAGTAATAGACCGGCTGGATTGGAGTGATTTTTCGAAATTCGACAGTTCTCAGCTGGTAGCTTTAGGAGAATTACAGCAAAAGAAGCTAGTACAAAAGCCCTCAAATTTTTGTTACACCATTCCGCCCTTTATTTTGGGGCCTTTGCCGCAAAAGGGCTTTGATAAAAATCATTTCTCACGGCAATTTCGATGGCAAGAAATCCATTACACGAACTCCATTGGCGAACCCTTACCAGCAGGATCCCCAGCTCGTGTGTTATTGCTGCACATCGTTACGTCAATAATACAGAACCAAGACCCAGTCGTTGATTTAAAGGAAAGCATTACCGACTTTATTCGTTTTTTTGGTTTAACACCGAGTTATGGTGAAAAGGGGAGTGTGGCCAAATACGAATCTGCATTGAAATCGTTAATGCATACCATTGTGGAACTCAGATCCAAAAGGAAAGGAGAGGGCGGCTTACAAACCATCGAAGAAATTCGCTTTCCTATCTTCAAACGAGATGCAATGACCATAAACGATTCGGGGCTCATCAGTGGTAAGGCGCGTATTGACGATGAATTTGCCCGAATAGTCTTTGATTCTAAAGTCGTACTGAATAAAGAAGCCGTCATTAAATTAGCAAAGAGCCGATCACCAGCTGCACTCGACATTTATATGTGGTCTACGTACACCAACTTTTACTTATCAAAAAACCCAAGACCCAACATTCATCTCAGTTGGGATGAGGCATACGAACTGTTTTCAAATCGAGAGATCTCAAAAAAGGCATTTAAGAGAGACTTTCAAATTAAGGTTAAACTGGTCGAAGAAGTTTATCCCAAATTAAGACTGATCGTTGCTCCTGAAAAGATCACTCTTTGGCAATCTCCAGCCCACGTGACACACATTTCTTCAAAGAAGTAAGCTATTTTTCATAATCCCCACTCAAAAACCGCCTGTTAGAGGGTGAGTTTTCCTAGTTATTCGTAATTTTTATATGGCTCTTTCTATTATTTAGAAGGCTTTACGTATTTTTAATCCACAAAGTTTAAAAATACGTTTTTGTATATTTATGGATCTAACGCTAAAAAACCGTTCAAATAAAGGTTTTTTTTAACAAACTTTTTTAAGTTTTTCTCCATTGAAAAAAGAGTAAGACTGATGCAATGACAGACAAGATAATTTAATCCACAACACCACTAGGAAAACTCACCATGTTCTAGGAAAACGCACTCTCCACAGAAATAAACTTTCTAAAAAACGAGGGGAACTAACAAACTGACTCGGTAAACTTACTAAAAAGCTAATAAAACTCACCTCACGGTACCTATCTTATTGTTTTGAATAGGATTTCTAAACATCTAGTAGTTATTAGTAATATAGTAGTATTAGTAAAAGAATTTATCTTTACTAATTAAAACAAAAAAAAGAAATTAAAACCTCAGAACAGACTAAACCACATAAGAAAGATGATTTAGCAGTTCAGTTACAAACAGTATCTTTGATCCATATCATGGATCTCTGACTTTTAAGTAACAGGACTTTAGGCTCAACTATTTAATGACGTAATAGCCTAGAAAAAGTTTTAATTTTATCTACTCGAGTGATTAAACCCAGATCCCATGTGTTTTTTATTTGGCATTTATCGACCCGAACAACGCCAGTTTGTGTGTGGGTTTAACCGGGACGAATATTACGATCGCCCCTGGGAACCAACGCGGTATCATCCTGATAAAAAGGTGACCTCCGGTGTGGACCTGAAATCAGGCGGCACCTGGCTGGCGATTGATGATGACTTAAACTTTTGTGCGGTGACCAATGTGCGCTTGTCTGATGACCGAAAAACACAGGTATCGAACCGCAGTCGCGGTCATCTGTGTCAGGATTTTTTTGATTCGAAACAGTCAGCAAAAATTTGGGTCGCCTCTTTAGAAGACCGTTTGGATCCCAATTACTATACCTAGTCGCCGGCAACATAACGGACAACGCGTTTTATTACGCCAGCCGGGTAGGGGAGCGGTTCTTGAAGAAGCCTCTCGAAAGTCGGTTTTTTGTTTCTAATGAGTGTTTAGGTGAGCCATGGGAAAAATGTCAGCGTGGTGATACCTTGGCAAACAGCATTCGCTTTGATCATACCGACCGGATACACGAGGATGTGATTCGTCTCTTATCGAACACAGACGCATCCAAAACCTTACCTGATACCGGATTACCCGATGTGATTGAAAACGAATTGTCGCGCTTGTTTGTGGCATCCTCGGTCTTTGGTACCGTGAGTTCAACCAGCTTTGTTGTAGACATAGATACTAAAAAAATCAGTTTCAAAGAAAAAGCGCATGTACATCAATGACACAATTGAGAAAATTGATTCATTGACCAAAGAGATTAATACAAAATACTCGATGTTTAATGCGCGCTCTGAGAATCTGAATACCAGTCGAGCCTTTAAAGGCCCATATCGGCATCACAGGGGCATTATTCCCGCGACCAGCTTCATTGAATGGAAGACCGAACAGCAGAAAAAGCAACCGTATTTAATCAAGCCAAAACGTGGGGTTCTGGCGTTGGCCTGTATTTTTGATGTTTGGGAACATGACGCGTCTTATTTGGAATCCTGTGCCATTGTAACGAGAAGAAGCCCTGAATCGTTTCAAGCCGTTCATGATCGTTTTCCCGTGATTTTAGCCCATGATCAAATTGATCTTTGGCTTGATACTAAGCGCGAGATAGAAGCCATAAAACCCATTTTCAACGCTCCATTTAAAAGGGCATTTGAGAGCTCAAAATTTTGTGTCACTTGTTTAATCAGGCATTATTTGCCGAAACAAGGAGACACACAGAAATCTGAACGCTCTCCTTAACTATGCTGCCTGACACTAGATTTGATCATAACTCTAATTGCTATGTTTAAAATCGAAGCCGAAACGGATCATTGTATCCATTTTGTAGGCGTATATTGCATCAAGAAATATTTCTTGATTATTAGAGATGCGAAAAAACACATAGTGTTGAAATCCTTTAACTCGCCATTTTCTAAACTCATATTGCTTTAATAATGGATGTTCTTTTGCATCGAGGTAAATGCTACAAGCAAGCGGAGTTTTTTTAATGAAATCTATGGAGTCTTCAACAGAATCAATAAATTTGTTTGCAACATCAATATTTGCTCGTTCTTTATAGTCTTTAGAGAAAAGTAATAATTGACTCTTGAAGAGCCTGCTTTTTTTTATTGTCCACATAAGCTATTTAATAGCGTTTCTGATGTCTTGAAGGTCTTGCTCATTCCAGTCGCTATAGTCGTTTTCTACGAGGGACTGTGTTAGAAGGTTATTAATATTGTCACTCTCTGATTGTTGGTAGTTTTCCATATATCTTCTGATTAAATCCCTAATGAATTCGCTGGGTGTTTCGTAAAGTCCACCTGCTCCAGTAATTTCACCAACAAATTTTGCAAGAGGTTCAGGTAAAGTAGCGTTTAAACGTCTTACTATTTTCAATTCTTCGTGTGTTTGAGAAGCCATATTCTACTATCACTAAAAAACAATATTTACCATAGAGTTTACCATTGAGCGCAATAAATGTCAATTATGTGCGATATATTACGCTTTAAAGTGTGTTAAAGTGCTTTTATTGACAAGATTATAAAACTTAGAAATTTTAATCGAAAAAACACATACCCAACATAAATGAAACGAATTTCAGGCCAACTCTTCTTTTCCCCATCCGATCTGACGGTCTACAGCGACAGTCCTTACGCGTCTTGGATGGATCATTTAGCACTGTCTTATCCTGAGCACGCACCGAAGCCTAATGACCATGATCCCTTAATGACGTTGCTGCAGCGTCGTGGGTATGAGTATGAAAAATCAGTATTAACCCAATTTAAAACCGAAGGGCGTTCGGTTGTGGATTGCTCTGATGCCAAAGACCCTCACCAGGCCACGCAAGATACGATGCGCTCTGGAGCCGAGGTGATCTTTCAAGCGGCGTTGTCTGCACCACCGTTTGCTGGCTTCGCTGACTTTTTGGTGAAAGTCAGTGGCGCCAGTGAGTTGGGGGACTATCACTACGAAGTGTGGGACACCAAACTCTCTCGCAGCATCAAACCGTATTTTTTGGTTCAGCTCTGTTGTTATCAAGACATGTTATCTCGGCTACAGGGGCGCCGGTCTCAGGCATCGGTTATTTTATTAGGCCATGGGCAAGAAGCGCGCTTTAACACCGACGATTATTTCTTTTACTATTTGGCGCTGAAAACGGCTTTTCTGGACATGCATGCGAACTTTGATGCTAAGACTCCGTTGGAT
>CAZECE010000005.1:0-3150 GCA_964510525.1 uncultured Pseudomonadales bacterium
GCCCACTTGTAACACGCGCGAGCCAATCTGGCGTTTGACTTGAGATGAAAAAGCCGACTCCGCTACTTGTTGCTTCTTGTCGGATTCGATCTTTTTACTGGATTTTTGTGCGGCCTTATTTGCTGGTGCTGGGGCCTCTACCAAACGGGTATTGTTTTGTGGGAGGGTTTGGTAAAAACTGAATTCGGTTTTAGGTTTCTGCACTTGCCGCGCTTGGTAGTTTGGCGCTTTGTATTGTGGGGTGAGTTCGGCCAGGTAATTTAAAAAGCTGATGAAGGCGACGGGTAAGGCGATACCAGAAAACCAGAGCCATTTCGAAATCGGGGCGGACGCTGCCACAGGTACTCCTTATGAATAAATTGATGGTTGTGCGAAAAGAATGGCCCAAAGAGTACACCCAACTGAGAGTGGTATCAATTGCCCTCTAATCGCTCTTACAACCAATCCGGATAATTGTCAGCTTGATCTGACAATTATCCGGAATATAATCAGATTAACCTGATAAAAAGATGGTTTTGAGTTGTGCAACGGTATCTTATTGATTTTATTAAAAAAGATTTAGCTAAAAAAATGGTTGTTTTGGCAGGCCCGAGGCAGGTGGGTAAAACAACACTGTCTTTGCAGCTGCTCCAGTCGAAAAATGAACAGCATCCAGCTTATCTCAACTGGGATGATGTCTCTACTCGACATCGACTCTTAGAAGGAAAGTTACCTTCAGACCAGCCATTGATCGTTTTAGATGAAATCCACAAATACAAAAATTGGCGCAATCTGGTTAAGGGCCTTTATGATACACAGAAATCCGAACGCCGGTTTTTAGTGACCGGGTCTGCTCGTTTGGATTATTACCGTAGAGGCGGCGACTCTTTGTTGGGTCGGTATTATTTTTATCGACTTCATCCTTTATCTTTATATGAAATAAGTCCGACGCCAACACTACAAGATGTAGAAGCGTTGCTGACATATGGTGGTTTTCCAGAAATGTTTTTGCAGCGCGATTTAAATGAATGGAAAAGGTGGCAGAAAGAGCGCATCACACGGGTTATTCGAGATGATTTGTTATCGTTGGAGCAGGTAAGAGATGTCACGCAACTTGAGTTGTTGGCAGGCTTGTTAACTACGAAGGTAGGGTCCAGTTTATCAATACGTTCCATTGCGAACGATTTATCAACCTCTCATGAGGCCATCACAAGATGGATTTCGATTTTAGAAAATTTATATTATTGTTTCCGCCTTTCTCCTTTTGGAGGCCCTAAAATAAAAGCCCTTAAGAAGGAACAAAAATTGTTTCTATGGGATTGGTCCAGTGTGCCTTCTCCCGGAGCGCGCCTTGAAAATATGGTTGCCAGTAATTTATTAAAATACTGTCATTATCATGAAGATGTTTCAGGGGATGTGATGGAGCTGCGTTATCTGCGTGATAAAGAAGGCCGAGAAATTGATTTTGTGGTGTTAAAAAATGGTTTGCCAGAGTTTGCTGTTGAATGCAAAAGCCAAGACACCGACATGAGCAAAAGCATTCCATACTTTGCCGAACGCACGGAAATTCCTAAATTTTACCAAGTGCATTTAGCTGAAGACGATTACGAGATGCAGGCCCATCGTTTAAGGGTGCTACCTTTGCTGGTGTTTGTTAGGCAAGTACTGAAAATTTAAAGTTGATGCATTAAAGTAATGAAAACCCAACTTTCCCTACTTTATTGTGTAGGGTCATTTTTAGTATTTTTTGAAAGCTTTATTTCACATCCGCTCAGGCGTACTCACATCCAACAACGTCAGCCCATTTTTAACCACTTGTTGAACGGCCAGCGCCAAATACGCCCTGGCGTGTTTCAGCGCTTCGTCTTCGACTAAAATTCGCGTGGCGTTGTAGTAACTGTGGAAACCGCCAGCCAGCTCTTGCAGATAGCTGGTGATTTGATGCGGTTGCCTATTTTTCGCGGCTTGCTGAATCAAGTTAGGGTAGTCGGCGATTTTGTTTAACAGTTGCAGTTCGCTTTCCTGTGTTAACAAACTGAGATCCACATCTTCGAGTTTGGGCAACGCTGCAATTTGCGCGGCTACACTGTTAACCCGAGCGTAGGTGTATTGAATGTAATACACCGGATTGTCCTTGTTTTGAGAGAGCGCCAGCGAGATATCGAAATCCATGTGCTGATCGGCTTGGCGTTGTACGTAGAAAAACCGAGAGGCGTCTTTGCCGACTTTGTCTCGCAAGAAGCGTAACGTGACAAACTGTCCGGAACGCGTCGACATAGGGATTTTTTCGCCGTTTTCCACTAAGTTGGCAAATTGCACCAAGTTGATCGTCAACCGTTCCGCATCCAAACCTAATGCGGTGATTGCCGCTTTAACTCGGGCAATATACCCGTGATGATCGGCGCCCCAGATGTTGATGATCTCATCATGACCGCGTTGAAATTTTTCCGCATGATAGGCGATGTCAGCCGCAAAGTAGGTAAACTGCCCGTTGTCTCGTTTCACCACACGGTCTTTGTCGTCCCCGAAGTCCGTGGAGCGAAACCAGGTTGCGCCGCCTTTTTCGTACAAGTAACCGCCTTGTTCGAGGCGCTGTAACGTTTCTGCAATCTGGCCGGAATCGTGTAAACCGATTTCAGAAAACCAGTGTTGATAATGAACGCCAAATTCCCCCAAGTCGTCTCGAATATCGTCCAGTATGGCGTTTAAGGCATGCTCTCTGAGGCGTCGAAATAGGGAGGAGCCCAGATGGTTTTGGCAAAGCTCTATCAATTGATCGAGGTGCTGTTCTTTTGCATCAGACGCCGTGTCGTCGTTCAATTGAGTGGTTAGCAAAGTAATAGTGGCCGGCTCGAGAGAGCCGTTGGAGAGTTCAACGGGCTCAAGAAACTCAGCGGATTCGGCCAGTGGGATAATATAATCCCCTTGATAGGCGTTCGAGGGTAAAACAACGCCTTGAGTGTGTTGTTGCAAGAAGCGCAGCCACACACTGAGCGCTAGGATGTTCATCTGGCGCCCGGCGTCATTGACGTAATATTCGCAGGTGACGTCATGACCGGCTGCTGTTAGCAAATTCGCTAAGCTAGCCCCATAAGCCGCGCCGCGTCCATGACCCACATGCAGCGGCCCAGTAGGGTTGGCGGAAACAAATTCTAACAAGATGCGGTGTCC
>CAZECE010000006.1:0-2829 GCA_964510525.1 uncultured Pseudomonadales bacterium
GCTTTTCTGGACATGCATGCGAACTTTGATGCTAAGACTCCGTTGGATCCTGCCTTGTTTGCCCATCATGGCCGCTGGTCTGACAGTGTTCAGCAACAATTGGAAGCACGGGACCATTTGTCTTTGGTGGCGACCATCTCACGATCACAGATTAAAAAACTGGAACAAGCCGAGATACACTCCTTAACCGCATTGGCCAACACAACGGCATCTCACATCCCGAATTTAAATGCGGATATTTTTAAACGCCTGAAGGCTCAAGCCCGTATCCAACACGCATCGAGACACGCAGCGACCTCAGTCCCCGCGTTTGAGATTCTGATACCCGAACCCAATGTGCCGATTGGCTTGGCGTTATTACCGCCGCATTCTGACCAAGATGTGTTTTTTGATATTGAAGGTTTTCCCTTGGAAGAGGGCGGTTTGGAGTATTTGTGGGGTAATACCTATTTTGATGCACAAGGGCAGCGCGCCTTTATCGACTTCTGGGCGCACAACGCCGAACAAGAAAAACAAGCCTTTCAGGATTTCATTCAATGGGTGTATGCCCGCTGGCAAGCCGACCCCAGTATGCACATTTACCACTATGCCAATTATGAAATCGCCGCCTGCCGAAAATTGATGGGGCGCTATGGAGTGTGCGAACACGAAGTGGATCAATTGTTGAGAAACGATGTTTTTGTTGATTTGTATAAGGTGGTGAAGTCCGGCCTGATCTTAGGTGAACCCAAGTATTCGATTAAAAACGTTGAGCACCTGTACCGCAGCAAACGCGACACCGAAGTGGGTACGGGTGGTGATTCCGTGGTGGTGTATGAAAACTGGCGAGAAAACCCCGATGGGGAGACGTGGCAGACCTCAAAAATACTCAACGATATCCGACTTTATAACATCGATGATTGCAACAGCACCCAAGAACTCGTGGCTTGGTTACGAGAACAGCAAGGCCAGCATAACATTGCCTATGTTGGTGATGCTGAGGTGGTGGAGCCGGAACAAAAAGAGGAAATCACCGCACGCATTCAGCTCAGAGATCAATTGTTGTCGGGGTCGGAAACCTTTAACCCAACGCATTCAGAAAAAGCCACTGTCCTTGAGAACTTGGCCTGGTTACTGGAATTCCACCGCAGAGAAACCAAACCCATCTTTTGGCGGTTGTTCGACCGACAGGGTATGACTGAAGTGGAATTGATGGACGATGCCAACTGTTTGGCCTTGTGCAAACGCACCGATCGTCCGCCGTTTAAACCGGAAAACAGCACCAAACGGACCAAAAGCCTGCTTTATGAATACCGCTATGATCCCAGCCAAGAGTTTAAACTCGGATCGGCCAAAAGCTTTTATGTGCTGGGCGTTAAAACAGAACACGATAAAGATTTTAAAGTGACCCTGGTGCGAGAAGCCAGTGCCCTGGATTCGGGGTTGATTGCCGTCAAGGCCAGCTCGGAACCACCGGCTTGCATCACCTTGATCCCGGATGAATACGTTAATCCCAACGTCATTGCCGATGCGGTTGAGCGTGTGGTGCGGTCGTTACATCAGGATTTGGATCAAGCCTGTGCAATCACCGACGTCTTGTTTCGTCGGCCACCTAGAATCCAAAAGCACGAACAGGATCAGACAATATTAACCACTGAGAGCAATCAAACGCCACTCGAGCAAATCATCGATGTGGTGCAGCGGTTGGATCGGTCTTATTTGGTGATTCAAGGCCCGCCCGGGGCTGGGAAATCCTATACAGCCAAACACGTGATTGCCGAACTCTTAAAACAAGGAAAATGCATTGGCATTTGTTCTAACTCTCATCATGCCATCAATAATTTGCTAATCAATACCGCCGAGTTTTGCAAAGCGCAGGGCATTCAGGCTCAAATTATTTGCAAAGAGGACAATAATCCTCGCATTGCCGAGTTGGGTATCGCGGTGATAAAAGACTCCAAAAAACTCTGCGAACAGATCCAACCCAGCTGTTTGATTGGCACCACCGCCTGGGGTTTTGCCAGAGAAGATTTGCATAATGCCTTTGATACCTTGTTTATTGATGAAGCAGGTCAGGTCAGTTTGGCGAATTTGGTGGCGTTAAGCCAAGCGGCGCATAATCTGGTGATGATGGGCGATCAAATGCAGCTCTCGCAACCTGCTCAAGGTACGCATCCAGCTGATAGCGGTTTATCCGTCTTAGAGTACTTGTTAAAAGATCAGGCAACCATTGACCCGGCGATGGGAATTTTTCTGGCCACAACCTACCGGATGCACTCTGCGGTCAATCAGTTCATCAGTGACGCCATCTACGAAGGTAAGCTGAAATCAGCCCCTGAAACCGATCATCAGAAAGTCGTGGTACCTCAGGGTTATGATGGGGTTCTGATTAAAGAGACGGGGATTCAGTTCATTCCCGTTGAACACGAAGGCAATGCGCAAGCGAGTCTTGAGGAAGTTGAAGTCATTCAACGCCTGGCTAAAGACTATTTGGGTCGAACCTTTATCGATAAACATCATCAGCAGCGATTGATCACCTGGTCCGACATGCTCTTTGTTGCGCCGTACAATCATCAAGTCACGTTATTGCAAACGGCGTTAGGTTCAGAGGCGAGAGTGGGCAGTGTCGATAAGTTTCAAGGACAAGAAGCGCCGATTGTGTTTTTAAGCTTATGCGCCAGTGATGCGGCGCAATCTCCCAGAGGCGTAGATTTTCTGTTTGATCCCAATCGTATTAATGTGGCGATATCCAGAGCCCAAGCCTTAGCGATTGTGGTGGGCAATCCGGGATTGGCTCGAGTGACGGTGAATCACATCGAGCAAATGAAGAAAACCAATTTGGTGGCTAAA
>CAZECE010000007.1:0-5903 GCA_964510525.1 uncultured Pseudomonadales bacterium
AACCGAGCCACGCTGCCACCACAATCCCAGCAAGACCAGAACCAGCACCAAAGGCGGGCCAAACCACAACGCCCAAGTACCTGCTGTGAGTGGCGGTCGATAAGAAACAAAGTCACCATAACGCGCCACCATGTAATCAATGATTTCTTCATTGGTGGCCCCCTCTTCTATCAAGCGCCTAACTCGAAACTTAATGTCTTTCGCGATGGGCGCATCCGAATCTGAGATGCTTTGATTTTGACATTTTGGGCATCTCAGCAGAGGAATGACTTCATAAAATTGCGCTTGCTGCTCTGCGGTCTCAAACTCATAGGCTTCAATGGCGGCCTGAATAGGTAACGCAACCATGAGCCAGAATGACGCCATGAACCAGAGTGCAATCTTGAACCTCACCAAAACGCCAAACCGGCCATTTTTCATTAGCAGTTACCTTTTTATGGTTATGGCTGATACGCCTGCATCATTTGGTGATAAATGGGTAAGAGCTTTTGCTGCCAGACTTGAGGCGTCAGCACGCCCACAAAACGATCCACAACACGCCCCTGGTGATCAACAAAAAATGTTTCAGGCGCCCCGTAAACACCCAAATCAAACCCAAGAGAACCCTCTTCATCAAAAATGACCGTGGCAAATGGATTACCATGATTAGTTAAATACTTTGCCGCAGCGGGACGAATGTCTTTGTAGTTTAAGCCCACTAACACCACCCCCTGTTGCGACAATTGATTCAGCAAAGGGTGTTCTACCAGACAAGAAGGACACCAAGTCGCCCAGACATTTAATAAATACGGTCTTTGTGGCAGATCAGCAGACGTCAACACTGCTGACTCATCCAATAAATCCGTTAACTCAAATTCGGGTAAAGGTTTGCCTGCCAAGGCCGACGGCAGCTCTTGAGGGTCTTTACCCAGCGCCTGATAAAACAGCGCCACCATCACTGCAAAAATAATCAACGGCAGCGTCAACCCCAACAGTCGCTTCACGCTCGACTCCTTGTTTTTTTAGACCCCGACATCGCCAATACCCCGCCCACGGCCATAAAAATTGCCCCCAACCAAACCCATCGTACAAAGGGTTTTACGTACAAGCGCACCGCCCAGGCCTGAGCCCCTTCATCCAGCGGTTCCCCCATCGCCACGTAAATATCACGATTCAAACCGGGGTCGATGGCCGCTTCCGTCATCACATTACGCGCCACCCAATAATTGCGTTTTTCTGGCATCAAGCGCGCGACCCATTGATCGTTTTGATACACCTCAAACTGCCCTCGGTGTGCCGTATAATTTGGACCATCGACCACGATCACATCGGTAAACTCAAAGCGCAACACCCACCCACCTTTGCCAACCAACTCAGCCGATTCACCCACCGCTAAACGCACGTCTTTTTCAATGCTGTAAAACTGGGTATATGCCACACCAACCACCACCACTAAAACGCCCAGATGCGCAGAAAACATTCCCCAATAACGCAGCGGACGCTGCCTCAGCCTGCCGCCATCCACACGACCGCCTTTCACCACCACGTCTTTAAGCTCTTTCAACAACAACGCCAAGACCCAAACACTGAGCCCCACAGACAATACCACAGGCCAGTCAAGGGTTTGCCATTGCAACCAAGGCTTGGCCAATCCAAACACAACCGCTATAGGCAACATCCAACGAACCCGGTGCCATAAACGCTCAGCGCTGTATTGCTGCCAATGCACCAAAGGCCCTAACCCTAAAACACACAACAATAGCCACGTTAGGGGTACAAATAAGGTATCAAAATACGGAGGCCCCACCGACAATTTGCCAATGCCCATCGCATCTGAGATCAAGGGGAACAAGGTGCCCAATAACACCACCAAGGTCGCGACCATTAAGATCACGTTGTTGGTCAGTAACAGCATTTCCCGAGACAAACGCTGATAGTTGGAATGACTTTGTAATTTTTGTGCCCGCCAAGCAAACAACGTTAGCGAACCACCGATCACCACACACAAGAAAATCAAAATAAACAGACCACGCTCAGGGTCATTGGCAAAGGCATGCACCGAGGTCAGTACACCGGAACGAACCAAAAACGTTCCCAGTAAACTGAGAGAAAACGCCAATAAAGCCAGCAACACGGTCCAGGCTTTAAACGCGCCGCGTTTTTCGGCCACCACCAAAGAATGCAACAAGGCCGTTGCTGTCAGCCAAGGCATAAAGGACGCATTTTCAACCGGATCCCAAAACCACCAGCCACCCCAACCCAGTTCGTAATACGCCCACCAACTGCCCAACGCAATACCTAAGGTTAAAAAGACCCACGCCAACAACACCCAAGGCCGAGACCACTGTGCCCATTGCGCACTCAGCTCACCTCGTATCAAACCCGCTATGGCAAACGCAAATGCCACACTCAATCCTACATACCCCATGTACAACATTGGAGGATGCACGATCAGGCCAAAATCCTGAAGTAATGGATTTAAATCTTTACCATCCAGCGGGAAATGCGGCACTAAGCGATCAAAGGGGTTTGACGTCAGCAAAATAAACAGAAAAAAACCAGCTGCGATCAACGCCATGACCGCCAACACCCAGACGACCATATCCAGCGGAATCGATCGACTGTAACGCGCCACAGCCGCCATCCAGCCCACTAAAATCAACAGCCACAATAATAAGGAGCCTTCATGGCCGCCCCAAATAGCGGACAACCGGTAATACAGCGGCAAATGACTGTTGGAATGGCCGGCTACATAAGCCACACTGAAGTCGTTGTGCCAAAAACTCCAAGCTAATGCGATAAAAGACACCAACACCATGACAAAGAGTGTGTAAGTCAACGCCCGCGACTGATGTGACCAACCTAAAAAAGCGGAGCGATAAAGACCCAACACCGGCAAACTCATCAATGCAAAACACAGGGCAAGTCCAAACAGTAACGCAATCTGACCAATTTCTGGGATCAAGGTAGTGACTTCTCTAATTTCAGTTAGTACGAAAGATGCATCTCTTCAAAGAGGTGTGGTAGACTGCCGGCGTTTTATTTGACTCATCAGTGAGGAAAACTGGACAGGTTTAGCGGCGCTTATTCTATATCAGTTCCATCTATCATGACCAATTTACCACGCTTTCATTACACACGATTGGCCAATCGCTCTCCATTACCCAACCACATTTATTGCTCATCACAATGAACCCATCACCGAAATCAAATTACAGTTACGACGAACTCATTGCTTGCGGTCACGGGGAGCTGTTTGGGCCCGGAAATGCACGCCTTCCTTTGCCCAATATGCTGATGTTTCACCGCATCACCCACATCAGCGCCGAAGGTGGCGAACACGACAAAGGCATTATTAAGGCCGAATTAGACATTGATCCTTCATTATGGTTTTTCGACTGCCATTTTGAAACCGACCCTGTGATGCCTGGCTGTTTAGGCTTGGACGCTCTATGGCAACTGCTCGGTTTTTATTTAGGCTGGCGTGGCAACCCAGGCCGCGGCAGAGCACTGGGCGCTGGCCAAGTCAAATTCAGCGGCCAAGTACTGCCCAGCACCAAGTTGGTTGAATACGAAGTTCATGTCAAACGGTTGATCGAACGTAAGCTGGTCATGGGCATAGCTAATGGGGTGATGCGGGCTGACGGCGAAGAAATTTACCAGACCAAGGACCTTAAAGTCGGCCTGTTTGGGCAACAAGACGCTTTCGGTTAATATACCCTCCGTAGACACACTCCATTTGCGTTAAGGTCAAGAATTTACGTCAAGGTCAAGATAGGTGAAGTTATGAAACGTGTTGTCATCACAGGCTTAGGCATCACATCCTGCATCGGAAACGACAAAGCAAGCGTCACAGAATCACTCAAAACCGGTCGATCAGGCATCACTTTTCAAGAAGACTATGCCTCTTTGGGTATGCGCAGCCAGGTGGCTGGCGTCCCCAAAGTTGACTTCAAAGCACTCATTGACCGCAAAGCCTTGCGCTTTATGGGTGATGCCGCCGCTTATGCCCACATTGCGATGCAACACTGCATCCAAGATGCCGGATTAACCCTTGAAGACCTTTCAAACCCTAAAATTGGCTTAGTCGCTGGCTCGGGCGGCGCCTCTTCTGCTCACCAAGTAGATGCTGCCGACCTGCTGAGAAACAAGGGCATCAAAAAAGTCGGGCCTTATATGGTCACCCGCACCATGAGCAGCACCGTATCGGCCTGCCTAGCCACCTCGTTTAAAATTAAAGGCGTTAACTATTCCATGTCTTCTGCTTGCGCCACCAGTGCACACTGCATTGGTCATGCAATGGAACTGATCCAGCTCGGCAAACAAGATCTCGTTTTTGCGGGCGGCGGCGAAGAAATTCACTGGACGCTATCTAGCCTATTTGATGCTATGGGCGCTCTCTCCAGCCAATACAATGCCACCCCGGAGCAAGCCTCTCGCGCGTTTGACCAAGAACGTGACGGCTTTGTGATTGCGGGCGGCGGCGGCATGCTGGCGGTTGAATCTCTCGAACACGCCCAAGCCCGCGGCGCTCACATTTACGCCGAACTGGTGGGCTATGGCCGTAACTCAGATGGCGCTGACATGGTCGCCCCTTCAGGCGAAGGCGCTGTGCGCTGCATGCAAGAAGCCTTAGAACACGTAAAACAACCCATCGATTACATTAATGTTCATGGCACCAGCACGCCTCGGGGCGATGTCACAGAACTCAATGCACTTAAGCAAGTGTTTGCTGACAAGGTCCCAGCGATTAGCTCCACAAAATCCATGACGGGGCACTCGCTGGGGGCTGCCGGTGTTCATGAAGCCATCTATTGTTTATTAATGATGGAAAACAACTTTATTGCCCCTTCGATCAATATTCAGCAACTGGATTCCGAAGCCCAAGACTTCCCAATTGTTCAGCAGCCATCCAACACTGAGCTCAACACGGTACTCTCCAACAGCTTTGGCTTTGGCGGCACCAACGCCAGCTTGGTCTTACAGAAATTTTCATGAACCTAAATACCCGCAAACAACTGTTTCTTACTTTAGAGAAAAAAAACTTCTCACCCAAACACGTTGCCGAAGTCGGGGTCTACCTGCCCGAAACCTGTAATATCATTGATTATATTGAACGCGGTGTCACCACCACCTTAGTTGAACCCGACCCTGCCTCCATTCAAAAAATTCAAACCAAATTCGGCGACAAGCCCCAAGTGACGTTGCATCCAGTCGCAGTTTACGACTTTTCAGGGCAATTGGAATTGGTGGCCCGAGCGGCGTCTACTTTTGTCAGCCAACTGGAGGCCAGCCCCGCCATTGTCAATGATGGCTACCAAACCAACACACACGACCAATTTACCGTCAACTCCGTCACCTTTGATCAAATCGACGATGGCAGCATTGATTTGATCAGTATTGACACAGAAGGCAGCGAGTGGTTTGTTCTCAAGCACATGACCAGTCGCCCAGCGGTGATCTCGATTGAAACTCATGGTGCGGCCTATACCAACCCGTACGCCAAAGAGATCAACAACTGGATGATGCAAAATGGCTATCAAATTTTATATAAAGACCGCAGCGACTCTGTTTTTGTACAGCCCAATAAAATTGCCATCACCTGGCAAGATCGAAGCAGGTTGCTTTTTAAAAATACCGCACTTAATACTCGAAAATATAAAAAAAGACTGCTTAAACGGATAAAAAGGACATTAAACAATCATGACTGAACCCCAAGACACCCCCCAAGAACTTAAAACCACCTTCGAAAACGCTCTCAACCAAATCAAAACCGACTCATCACTGGCCAGCCCTTCTAATGAGGTAAAGCTCAAGATGTACGCATTTTACAAACAAGCCACCCAAGGGGACGTGTCGGGCAAAAAACCAGGGATGACCGATTTTGTTGGCAAAGCCAAATACGCCGCCTGGGAAAAACTGGC
>CAZECE010000008.1:0-27152 GCA_964510525.1 uncultured Pseudomonadales bacterium
GTGTGATCGGGTTTTGCGTTAGAATCCGCAGCACTTGGTTGAGATGACGACATGCTCTGGGACATTATCGGTAAGTATTTGTCATGACAACTGTTGTGTTTCTGGGGTGTGGCACTATTGGTCAGGCGGGTGTTGAGGCATGCGAAGACCCAAGGATCCAATGGTTGGGGGTTCGGCGCAGGCCAGCTTCGCCCGAAAAAGGGACATTACGCTGGTTGGCATTGGACTTAACCGACCCCTCGGCGTTTGCGTCTTTGCCTGATGAGGTGAGTGTGATTGTCTACACGCCGGCACCCCGTCGATCGCAACCCAGTTCTTATGCTCAGGTGTACCCAAGTGTGGTGCAGTCGTTAATAAAAAAATATCAAAAAGCCCAGTCTTTGCGCCGAATCATTCTGGTGAGCAGTACGCGAGTCTATGGTGAGCGTGGGGGTGCCTGGGTTGATGAGAATACGGCCGTTGAGCCGGAAGACGACGCCTCGCGAGCGATTGTTACCGCGGAGCAAGCGCTGATTCAGGCTTTTCCGAAGCGGGCCACGGTGTTGAGGCTGGCGGGCATTTATGGGCCGGGGCGGTATTGGCAGATCAAGCGAGTGCTGAGAGGGGAGGCGTTTCGTCATCAGCCCCCGTATTTCACCAATCGCATCCATCAAACGGATGTTGTCAACATTCTGTTGACGTTAGTGAACCGCTCGCTCGATGATTCTTTGATTGACCCACTTATTTTAGGGGTGGATGATGCGCCGGTCGCGGAAGCCGAGCTGGGCCAGTGGTTGGCGAACCAGCTGTCTGTTGAGTTGAAGTTGAAGCAGGCTACGGGGATGCCTGCCCTGCAAAACAAACGGTGTCGTAACTTGGGTCTGCAAAAATTAGGGTTTCAGTACCAGTACCCCAGTTATCAAGCCGGGTACGCTGAGCTGGTTCAAGCTGTGCTCAGTGGTGACGTTGAGCTGTGATGATGGAATGAGAAAGGTGATCATGAATAAAAACAATCAATCGGTGACTTGGCAATCAACGCTCAGCGCTTGGCAGCAGAGCGGCTGTTTAGAAGCCCTGGCTGGCACCATTCGAGGCTTGGAAAAAGAAAGTTTAAGGGTAAATCAAAAGACAGGGCGTTTGGCGCAAACGCCGCATCCTGAAGGCTTAGGGTCCGCATTAAAACACCCTTATATCACAACGGACTATTCTGAAGCCTTGGTCGAGTTCATTACGCCGACGTTCTCTGATTATCAAGCGCCAATCCAGTTTTTAACCGAGCTGCATCAAGCGGCGTATCGTCAGATGCCGGGTGAATTGCTGTGGGCCGCTAGCATGCCCTGTATCTTGCCTGATGAAGAGCACATCCCGATTGCGCACTATGGCTCGTCTAATATTGGTCGCTTGAAATCACTGTATCGAACGGGGTTGGCACATCGTTATGGGGCGCTCATGCAAACCATTGCCGGGGTGCATTATAACGTGTCTTTTCCAGATCTTTTTTGGCGGCGGATGCAGGCCCTTAAAGGATCGGTTGATGAGCCTATTCAGGCATTTAAGAATCGCGAATATTTTCATTTGATTCGAAATTTTCAGCGATATCATTGGTGGTTGATTCTTGTGATGGGCGCTTCTCCTGCGGTCTGTCGCTCTTTTTTAGCCGGGCAGCAGCACAGTAAATTGCGGGATTGGGGCAGCAATACGGCATTTTTACCCTTTGGTACGTCGTTGAGAATGAGCGAATTAGGTTATCAAAATCCTCAGCAGGGGCCGTTGTATATTTGTCATGACAACATCGATGGCTATGTTAAAACCTTAGATGCCGCAGTACGAACGCCGCTCGAAGCGTATCAAACGCTGTCTTCAGAGCATCCTGATGAGTTGGTTCAACTCAACGCCAATATTTTGCAAATAGAAAACGAGTATTATGGTCCGGTGCGACCGAAACGAACCCCGGTTGGACATGAGCGGCCAACCAGTGCTTTGGCCAATCGAGGGGTAGAATACATCGAAGTGCGGTGCTTGGATGTGAATCCATTTGAGCCGGTCGGAATTTCGGAAAACCAAATGCGGTGCGTTGATTTGTTGATGGCGTATTGTTTGTTGATGCCCAGCCCTGAGTTGACGCAGGCCGAACATCAACGTTGCCAAGCTTTTGTTTCTCAAGTCGTCTATGAAGGGCGCTGTACTAATCCCGCAGCAGAGGCTTCTTATCGGTCGCCGTTATTAGAAGCCCGAAAGCTATGGGTAGATTTGATGGTGTTGGCCGAGCAGCTGGATGCGGCTGTGCCGCTGGCTCAGAGAGGTTATGTGGCAGCGTTAGCGTCGTATGGTGCGGCACTGGAGCATCCGGACACATTGTTATCGGCTCAAATATTAAATGACATGAAAAAAAACGAGCAATCATTTTACGAGTTTGCTTTCAATCATTCTCAAGCTCATGGCCGTAGCTTTTTAGAGCGTCATTGGTCTCAAGAGAGTCAGCGGCAGTCAGAGCAGTGGGCTGAGGATTCGAGGCGAGCCCAATCCGAACAAGAGGCCGGGGATTTAATCGGCTTTGATGAGTATCTGGCGCAGTACATCAGCCGTTAGAACGGTTGGCCGTTAGCCTATTTGGTGAATGTCGTTTATTCAACCAGGAAGCTGGTAAACAAGACTTCTTCTATGTGATCAGGCTGGCCTTCTTCGGCAAATTTTTCCAGCAATATTTCCAATGCCGCTTCTTGTAGGGTGTTTTTGCTTTCGGGGGTGTCAATTTCTTCTTCAGACTGACTGGATAGCAGCATGATCAAATGATGCTTGATTAAAGGAACGTTTTCTTCAACAGCTAAAAGGGTGTCTTCGCCTCTTACTTTAATAGCAACATCGGCACGGACAAACCTCAGTCGCTGAGATAGGAAGTTGGAGATAATGGCGGGTTTGACTTCAAAGTAGAAGGCCTCTTCCAGCTCGTCTTCATCTTCAGCGAAACTGGTGCTGATAAAAAATGTCGTTGCCAAGAACGCGATCAGCGAGAGAAATGTGGTTAACGAGCGTGTTGAATGCATGCCAGTATTGAGCGTTGAAAACAGTAATCTGTGTGTCATAAGTGTTAGCCGTTAGATAGGTGTCGAGTAGGGTGTTTAATGTTATAGGGTGTTTAACGTTAAATGTAGATTCATATGTGCGTTTTGGCAATCATGGTCTATATTGTCGAGGGCCTGTATTGTCGATGTTATATATTGTCCCAGCAATTGAGTTCTTGGGTGTGTAGAGGGGTGCGTAATTGCGTAATAAAGTCTTGATATTCGCAACTCATCCGTTAAGCTGCAATGAACTTTTTGAAAGATGCTTAATTGCGTAATGATGTAGGTATGTTCTGTGGTGGTGTTACGAAGTGTCGCCACTGAAAAGTGTAAACCTTTTGTTGGAAAGTGAAGTTATGACGGTTGAAGGTGGGTCAGTTAAATCCTCTAGCGATGAAAATGAAACGCAAATCCATTGGCGTGAGTTCGATGAGTTAGTGTCGAGGTGGTTAAAAGAAAGGCAGTCATTGATCGTGCTTTTGTGTGCGGTTCATGGTTTGCGGGATATAATGTCTAAAGATACGCCGGTTGCGGTTAAGGTGCAGGCTTTTTGTCAGGTATTGATGGACTATGTGTCTGCCGGGCATTTCGAAATTTATGGGAAGTTGATTCGGGAGGCGGATGAGTTTGGTGAAGATGCTTCCGAAATATTTCAAACCACTTACCCAAGGATTGATAAAACAACTGAGCAAGCGTTGGCGTTCAATGATAAATACGAGACGATAGAAAAAAGCGCCTTGCATTTAGAACAATTGAGTGATGATCTATCCAAATTAGCCGAAAGTCTGTCTCATCGGTTCGATTTGGAAGATCAGTTAATTGAGGTCTTGCACAATTCTCACAGAGAACAGGCTGTTGTTTGATCTGTGAAAGATAATAAAAGACAAAAGGGCCGACAAATGTTCGGCCCTTTTTTTGAGAGTGTGGTTGTTATTTTATAGAACTTCTAACAACTCTACTTTAAAGATTAAGGTGCTGTTGGGGGCGATCTTTGCGGATGCGGCGCGTTCGCCGTATGCTAGGTCGGCGGGTATATAAAGCTCCCACTCACTGCCTTCTGTCATCATTTGCAGCGCTTCGGTCCATCCAGATATAACGCCGTTTACTGGGAAGCTGGTAGGCTCGCCGCGATCCACTGAGCTGTCAAAAACAGTGCCGTCTATTAAAGTACCGTGGTAGTGGACTTTGACTTTATCGGTGGTGCTAGGTTTTTTGCCTTCACCGGTTTTGAGTATTTTGTACTGTAATCCGGATTCGGTGGTTTTAACGCCTTCTTTTTTCGCATTCTCGTCCAAAAACGCTTTGCCTTCTGCAAGGTTCTTTTCAGCTTGTTCTTGCTGTTTCTTGGTGTGTTCGGCTTGGCGTTTTTGCTGGTAAGCGGTCAGGGTTTCTTTAATTTCTTCCTCACTCATTAAAGGAGACTCTTTTGAGAAGCTGGCTTCAAAGCCGGCATGAAAAATCTCAGGTTTTAAGTCGCTGATGTCTTGTTGCAGACGTTGCCCATGGATAAACCCGATGGCATAGCTGACTTTGTCCATCTCGGTGGTCAGTTTGGTTTCAGCAAGTGCTGAGCTAGATGCGGCTAAAAGTGTTGTTGTTAGCGTTGTTGCTAATGTTGCCGTTAATAACGTTGACTTTGATTTTAATATCGCAGTTTTCAAAAGAGCATGTGAACTTGTTTCGCTGTAGTTCAAAGTAGACCACATAAGAAAATCCTTTTAATGTTTAATGGATGGAGTCTTGCGTGAAAGGAGTATTACCAGTAGCAGTATAATGCTTTTCATGATAATGAATTAAGTTTAACATTGTGAATAGCATTGTGATGTCTGTCGAGCGTTTTTTATGGCAGTACTCAATTGATGGCAGTACTCATATTTTTGAATGGCACGTATGTTTGAATAGCACGCATGTTTGAATAGTAAGTTTCATTAGGTTGAGTTTTTAAAAAAGGAAGATAGATCATGGTACAAAAGACAAAAGGAAAGATCGCAACAAGAGCCGGCGTTAAAGCAGCTTCTACAAAGAAGGCAGCTTCTAAAAAGAAAGGGGTTACGCAAAAACGAGCTGTAAAAGCCGCTGTGGATCCGGTGGCGTTAATTGAAAAAGAGTGGGAGAAACTGCAGCAGACACTGGAAAAAGCCTATGAAAAATCATTGAAAGGCGCAGAGAAAGCGTTAGCGGCCGCGCAGAAAAAAGAAAAAGTTGCGGTTTCTCGGTACAAAAAAGAACAGCAAAAGATTAAAATCGCCTCGCAGAAACTCAAATCTTCTCTAGAATTAAAAAGTTCGCCTCAGTCTGCCAAAACGGTTAGCAAAAAGGCCAATGCAGCCAATGCAAAAGCCACCAGAAAAATCACCAGCAAGGTAAAAGATTCATTGATGGAACTTGAAAAAGCGCTCGAAAATGCCCAGTCGGCTGTCATTGAAGCCAAATACGCAAAGCAAGATGCCGTACAAGCGCTCCATAAAGCCAAACTTAAGATTAAATTTTTCAAACAGTCGGCTAAATCGTTGCAGAGTGTTGAAAAAGAAGCGCTAAAAGCAGAAAAGCAATTAGCAAAAAAATTATCGGAATTAAATGAAAAAACCGATCACTCGGTTGAGAAGGTCAAGCAGTCTAAAGAGGTTATGGCAAATAAATTGTCAAAAATCAAAGGCTTGGTTGAAAAGCAAGAAAAGAGTGCGTTAACTGTTACGAAAGTAAAAGCCAAAAGCGCCACAGCTAAAAAAACGCCGGCGAAAAAAGTAGCCGTCAAGTTAGCCACCAGAAAAGCGGCAACAAAGGCTAATACAAAGACCGTATCAACAAAAAAAGTATCAACAAAGAAGACCGAGTCCAAAAAGGCGGTAGCTAAGAAGGCTGCAGCTAAGAAGGCTGTGGCTAAGAAAGCGGTCGTAAAAAAAGCCAGCGTTAAACCTGCAGAGGTCGAGTTGCCTCTTGAAGTAGATCAACCTGAAGTTGTTCACGCCAAAGTGGCTCAAGTTGAGATGGATCCTGTTCTGCCCTCGACGGCTATTGAAGTAGAGGCGAAGCCTGTCGTTACCGAAGTCTATGCCGCCTTGGATTGGGATAATTCGGTATTAGGGGTTTCAAGGGATTCAGGAGAGTCAGCCTCGGATAAGCCTCGCAGCTTGTTTGACCCACAAACGGACCTGTAAACGACTGTGATGTTAAATAGAGAATACCCAAAAACCCGTTTGCGTCGTTTGCGCAAACGGGTTTTTTCACGTCAATGGGCCCAAGAAACTGCGTTATCACCGGCTCAATTGATCTGCCCTGTGTTTGTGTTGCCAGGTTCCAAGGTGGTTCAGCCAATTGAGGCCATGCCGGGGGTTAATCGGCTCAGTGTGGATGCACTATTAGCGGAATGCGACTCTTTGTTAACGCTAGGGGTTATGGGGGTTGCGCTGTTTCCAGTTATTGAGGTGGGTGATAAGTCACTGTATGCGGAATCGGCGTATGATCCACAAGGTTTGGTGCCTAAGGCGGTTCAGGCGATCAAGGCGCGTTTTCCTGAGATGGCGGTTATATGTGATGTGGCTTTGGATCCTTACACATCACATGGTCAAGATGGCATTGTGGATTCGTCGGGTTATGTGCTTAACGATAAGACCGTTGAGGTATTGGTGCGTCAAGCATTGATGCAGGCCGAAGCTGGGGCGGACGTGCTGGCACCATCCGATATGATGGACGGTCGTGTGGGTGTGATTCGTTCGGCTCTTGAGCAGCAAGGGTTTTCTGATACGTTAATTTTGTCGTATGCGGCTAAATACGCTTCCCGGTTTTATGGGCCTTTTCGTGATGCGGTGGGGTCTGCTGCTCAGCTTGGGGCAGGCAGTAAAGAAAGTTATCAAATGGATCCAGCGAATGCTCAGGAAGCCTTGCATGAGGTGGCGCTGGATTTGGCCGAAGGGGCGGATATGGTGATGGTGAAGCCGGGAATGCCGTATTTGGATGTGCTGAGCAAAGTAAAAGACCAGTTTCAAGTGCCTACTTTTGCTTATCAGGTCAGTGGTGAATACGCCATGCTGCAAGCTGCTTTTGATGCAGGGGTGCTGGATGAGGCGACCACGTTGTTGGAGACCTTTACTTGTTTTCGTCGAGCCGGTGCCGATGTCGTGTTAACGTATTTTGCTAAGCGGATAGCGGCTTTGCTGTAAGCCTGCTGACAGGCAGGGTCGCTGGAAAAGGCCTATTCTGTATTTGAATAGGAGCATATTTCATGAGTCAAAAGAACGAGTTGCAGCCCGTTAGCCTAGAAAACCCCGATCTTTATATTAATCGAGAGCTCAGCCACTTAAATTTTCATTTACGGGTTTTGCAGCAAGCGCGTAATCCAGCGATTCCACTGTTGGAGCGGCTGAAATTCCTGTTGATTTTTGCGCATAACTTAGACGAGTTTTTTGAGATTCGGGTGGCAGGCGTGAAAAAACAACTGGCTTACGGCCAAGCCAACCAGGCCCCAGATGAAGTGCGCTTAACGGATGTCTTGCAACGAATCAATGCGGCCTGTCATCAGGCGCTGCAGCTTGAATATGGTATTTTGAACGATCAGTTGTTGCCGGAAATGCGTGAAAAGGGGATTGCATTCTTGCGGCGGAGTGAGTGGAGTGATGCCCAGGCGGCTTGGGTAAAGCACTATTTTCGCGAGCAGGTGCTGCCGGTGATGAGCCCGATAGGGCTGGATCCAGCGCATCCATTTCCGCGTTTAGCCAATAAAACCCTTAATTTTATTGTTTCACTTGAAGGTAAAGACGCCTTTGGGCGTCAGAGTGGGTTGGCGATAGTGCCGGCACCTCGATCCTTGCCTCGGATCATTCGGTTTCCTGACGACATTTGCCCTGATGGTTATTATTTTGCGTTCCTCTCTGCGATGATTCATGCCCATGTGGGGGATTTATTCCCAGGCATGTCGGTGCGAGGCTGTTATCAATTTCGCTTAACCCGAAATGCGGATTTGAACTTGGATGAAGATCTCGTCGAAGACCTTGCGCTGGCTTTAAAGGGGGAGTTGCTGTCACGTCGTTATGGTGATGAAGTTCGGTTAGAGATTTCAGACAATTGCCCTGATGAGTTGGTCTTTTTTTTATTAAAACAATTTGGGTTAACGCAAGACGACTTGTACCGAATTCCAGGTATGGTGAATTTGTCTCGCATGATGTCGGTGACGGGGTTGGATTTTCCCGAGTTGCGATTTAAGCCTTTTTCCCCCGGGGTGCCGGCCGAGATTAGCAGTGAAGTCAATGTCTTTGATGTCCTAAAGCGTCGAGATATTCTGCTGTACCATCCGTTTGAATCCTTTCAGCCTGTGGTGGATATGTTGCGGCAGGCCGCCAAAGACCCCAAGGTGTTAGCTATTAAGCAAACGCTGTATCGTACCGGGCAGGATTCCGAGATCATGGATCTTTTGGTTGAGGCAGCACGTAACGGCAAAGAAGTGACAGCGGTTGTAGAGTTGCGCGCCCGATTTGATGAAGAAAGTAATATTGAAGGCGCTTCTCGCTTGCAAAAGGCGGGGGCGATCGTTGTGTATGGGATTGTGGGTTTTAAGACCCATGCCAAAATGATCATGATTGTGCGTCGTGAAGGTGATCAAATTCGTCGTTATCTGCATTTGGGAACCGGCAATTACCATATTGGAAATGCCAGAATATACACGGATTACAGTTTATTAACTCAGGATGATGAGTTGGCGAAAGATGTTCACCAGGTTTTTCAGCAACTGACTGGGATGGGGCGGGCCGCCAAACTGAAACATATTTTACATGCCCCGTTTACGCTGCACACGCGATTGCTTGAGTTGATTGAAGCTGAAATCAGTGCGGCTGAAAAAGGGAAAAAAGGCCATATTATGGCCAAGGTGAATGGCTTGACTGAGCGAAAAATTATTCAAGCTCTGTATCGAGCGTCTCAAGCGGGCGTGAAGGTGGATCTTGTTGTGAGAGGCATTTGTGCGTTGAAGCCTGGTGTTCCCGGTGTTTCAGAAAACATTCGAGTGGTTTCCATTGTGGGGCGCTTTTTAGAGCATGCTCGAGTTTTTTATTTTTGGGCGGGTGGTAAAGAGCGGGTATTTTGCGCCAGCGCGGATTTAATGGAGCGTAATTTATTTAAGCGCGTTGAAACCTGTTTTCCGATCAAAGATGACAAACTAAAACGCCGGGTGATCAAAGAGGGGTTGGAGGTCTATCTCGCTCAAGCAGCAGAAGCTTGGGAGCTAGATCGACAAGGCGATTATATCCCGTTGCCGGAACACAATCCGGACGCTCAAAGTGCTCAGCAAGCGCTCCTGGATCGATTAGCTGGGTAGAGTTGAGCGGGGTGTTTATTGAATCTCAAGTTGCCAGCCACTGTTGGCCAGCAGTTGTTGTTCTTGTTTCAGATCGGCTTCGGTGAGCGGGTTTTGGGTGAGCCAGTTTGTATCAATAGAAAGAGTGCAGCGTTTTTCTGGGTGAGACATGTCGAGGCTCTGGATAATGGTTTCGGAGGTGGTCGTGTCTCTGGGGCGCTGTAAAATCACCGCGAGCCGCAGGATAATCATCAGCTGCCAGCAATCATCGCACCAGCGAGGGTCCAGTAGATCGAAGGCTTGAGCAGGTACTTTGCGTCTGTGATAGCGAATCAATAGGGCCAATCGTAATTGCTCGGGGTCCGAAAAACCCGGTAAATCAGCGTTTTGAACCAAATAGGCGCCGTGCTTATGAAATTGACTGTGGGAAATGATCAGGCCAATTTCATGCAATTGCGCGGCTCGGCTTAACAGGCCTTCGCACTCTGTTGGCGTATTGCGCCATTTTGTTTGGTTGTCGCCCGCGCACTGAAACAGCGTTGCGGACGCTTTTTGGACGCGAGCGGATTGGTCTGCGTCAACTAAATAATGTGTCTTTAGCCAGGCGACTGAGTTGCTGCGGGCGTCATCGTTTTGTTGGCGATCGAGTTGATCAAACAAAATACCCTCTCTTAAAGCCGCGTCTGCAAAAGAGAGATGCTGGATGTTAAGTTGGAGAAAGGCGGCTTTTAGAATCGCTAGGCCGGGTAGAAAAATGGTTTTTCTGTCTTCTCGAATGCCGGGAATTTTGATGTCTTGGCAAGAGGTGGCTTTCAGCGCTTCTTTCTCTAAGCGTTCAATGCCGCTCAGCGTGATGCCATTATCGCTCCAGCCGTTTTGAGTGAGTGTGGATTCAATTGAGCGAATGGTTCCTGAGCAGCCCAGTGCGGTTTTCCAGCCAAGTTGTTGATAATGGCTTGAGATGCTTTGCAGTTCTTGCTTGGCGGCTAAAACGGCTTGCTTGAAATGGCTGTTTTTCAGCGTTTGGTTAGGGAAAAAACGACCAAAGCTCACGCATCCCATATGCAGGCTTTCAGTGGCGAGCGGCTGGTATCCCTGGCCAATAATAAATTCAGTGCTGCCGCCACCTATATCGATCACCAAACGATTTTCTGAGCAAGGCGAGGTGTGATGTGCAACCCCTAAATAAATTAAACGGGCTTCTTCTCGGCCGCTGATGATTTCAATGGGGTATTTGAGGATTTGTCGAGCAGCGGCTTGAAACTCGGCGGCGTTTTTAGCAGAGCGGAGCGCATAGGTGCCCACGACACGAATATTATTGCGAGGAATGCTGCGAATGCGTTGTGCGAATCGACTCAGGCATGCTAGTCCGCGCTCAAAGGCTTCGGGTGAGATGGCGTTGTTTTTGGTTAAGCTATCCGCCAGTTGTACCTTTTCTTGCAGTCGATCCGTTGTTTGTAAGTTACCTGATTTCAGTTTTGCTGTGACCATATGAAAGCTGTTGGAGCCCAAGTCAATAGCCGCAATTTCTTCACTTGGCGAAGCGGTGTTTGCGGGCGGCCGGTTGCTAGGAGACGTTTGCTTGTTCGAGGGTGGCTGTTTGCTTGAAAGAGTGTCTGCGTTCATAAGTAAATACTGCAATGGTTTGTTTTTTCAGAGTCTTGGTGTTAGAGAGCTGTAGGTTTTAGAGGTCTACAGGTTTTACCGATTTCCAAATAGTACTTGAATTATTTTGCTTTGATTGGCGCAGAGCCGCTTAAGGGGGTGGTATTTTAGAGTGAGATCGATAAAATGTCGCCAAATTAAGTTAAAAAGCTTCTTGAGCAAAGAATTTCTCCACGAAAATCGCCCAATAGGGCAGTCCCTCCAAAAGAAAGGCGGATGTTGAATGAATGAAAATGTAAAAGCAGTGACGGATGATGAATTTGATGCAGAGGTATTAAAGTCTGATGTGCCTGTTTTGGTTGATTATTGGGCTGAGTGGTGTGGTCCGTGCAAGATGGTCGCGCCTATCCTTGATGAGATTGCCGATGCGTATCTGGGTAAGCTAAAAATAATGAAACTCAATATTGATGAAAACCCTGAAACACCGCCTAAATTTGGTATTCGGGGCATTCCTACTTTGTTGCTGTTTAAAAACGGCAATGTTGAAGCCACCAAGGTTGGCGCCTTGAGTAAATCTCAGTTGGTAGCTTTCCTAGACAGCAACCTTTAGTGGCTGGCAGTCTTAGCACTTGACGGTAGAGCCCTGCAGTATTGAGCATTCATAGTCAGGTTTGTTAATCAATTGAAAGATAGCCTGGAGGCGGAATGGAGGCTGAGAATTTTGAAAAAATCAGCGTCAAATGCCTGGACATTATTTAAGAAGCATCCTATTCTTGTGAATAATTCATTCAAATTGCGAACGCGCCAAGGAATAACCCTACAGGGAATGAGGTAGCTTTCAAACGTAAATTCTTCTAATTTATACTCAAGACGCACCCGGCGAATTTCGATTAAACCAATTTAAATCAATTCCAATGAATTCTACTGAATTAAGTGTGTCTAGGCTTCCAATTTCTAAATCCGAATTGACTACATAAAATCCAAACCAAACAAAACCTAAACTACGTAAAACTCAAAAAATCTTTAACAACATTAAGCCCTTAAAAAAGCGCTAGTGCAGCCTATTAAGCTTTTTAACTAGATAACTATTTTTAACCTAAACCAGTTTTAACCTAAACCAGCTAACTTTAAATCCAAGCCAACTAAAAGAAGAGATGTCGCATTGAAAAACGAAACCGTTGAACCACAGAAAAATGAACATATACCCTCAGAAACGGCGAGCCCAGTGGCTGAGACTGCCAATGTTGAAACGGTTCAACCGTCTGTAGTCGAATCGACAAGTTCTAAATCAGAAAGTTCTAAATCAGTAAGAGCTAAGTCAGAAAACGCTAAATCGGACAGTGCGCCGGGTCATTCGTCGCCAGGCGCTGCCAAGCAAGGTAAATCTTCTCGCCATCAGGGCGGCGGTGGGCAAAAATACGAGCGTTCGCGAGGCCACAACAAAACAGGCCAGCATAAACGTCATCATCACCAAAACAAAAATAAAGCTAAGCAAGATTCTGATGCCGATATAAAAATCGTAGAGGGTCAGGGTGACCTTCCGGACCAGCCAAAAAGCCAAACGAACTTAACCGAGTTAAAGCGAAAACCCATTGGTGAGTTGATCGCGATTGCTCAGGAATTGGGCCTGGAAAATTTGGCTCGGGCGCGAAAGCAAGATGTAATTTTTTCAATTTTAAAACGCCATGCGAAAAGCGGTCGTGACATATACGGCGATGGCGTGTTGGAAATTCTCCAAGATGGCTTCGGTTTTCTACGGTCTTCTGAGGGCTCTTATTTGGCTGGGCCGGATGATATTTATGTATCGCCCAGTCAAATTCGGCGTTTTAATCTGCGAACCGGGGATTCCATTTCGGGCAAAATCCGCCCCCCAAAAGATGGGGAGCGTTATTTTGCGTTGCTCAAGGTCGATGATATTAATTTTGATCGCCCTGAGAATGCGAAAAGCAAAATTCTGTTTGAAAACTTAACGCCACTTTTTCCGCAAGAGCGATTGGTGATGGAGCTGGGTAATGGCAGCACCGAAGACATTACGGCCAGGGTCATCGATCTTGTAGCGCCTATTGGTAAAGGTCAGCGTGGTTTGATTGTGTCGCCGCCAAAAGCGGGTAAAACCCTGATGCTGCAGAATATTGCCCAATCCTTAACGCGCAATAATCCAGAGTGTCATTTGATCGTGTTGCTGATTGATGAGCGCCCGGAAGAGGTGACTGAAATGCGTCGATCGGTGCGTGGTGAGGTCGTGGCCAGCACCTTTGATGAACCGCCGGCGCGTCATGTCCAAGTGGCTGACATGGTGATTGAGAAAGCCAAGCGGTTAGTCGAGCATAAAACGGATGTGGTGATTTTGTTGGATTCCATTACCCGATTAGCCAGAGCGTTTAATACCGTTATTCCGTCTTCGGGTAAGGTGTTAACCGGTGGTGTCGATGCGCATGCGTTGGAGCGGCCTAAGCGCTTTTTTGGCGCGGCTCGTAACATTGAAGAAGGGGGCAGTCTGACGATTATTGCCACCGCCTTGGTGGATACGGGTTCTAAAATGGACGAAGTGATTTTTGAAGAGTTCAAGGGAACGGGTAACCAAGAGTTGCACTTGGATCGGCGTATCGCTGAAAAACGCGTTTATCCAGCCATAAATTTAAATCGCTCAGGGACCCGTCGAGAGGAATTGCTCACGGATGAAGAAGAACTGAAGAAAATGTGGATTTTGCGCAAAATATTGCATCCGATGGAAGAGATTGCAGCGATGGAGTTTTTGATTGATAAAATGAAAAACACCAAAACCAACACCGAATTTTTTGAATCCATGAAGCGAAAGTAGGTTTAGATGTAAAAGGTTTAGAGCGACATTAAGTCAGCTTGCAGTCAGCTTACTTACAATGTTCTGCCATAAACGATTTGGCTTTATCAATTCTTTGTTGATGCTCATCTGGGGTTAAATAGCGAAACTCGCCGTCTTCACCTTGTTCGCGTACTCGGGCGTTGTTCGTGAGGGTTTCGACATTTTTTCTAGAGACCTCGCAATTTTTCTTCATTTGTTCAGCGTACGCTTTTTCTTCTTCTTCACGTTTCCTGTCGGCCTCAGCAGCCTTTTGGTCGTCTGTTTTGGCTTTCTGTGCCTCTCTTTGTGCTTCGAGCCGTTGGTTGGCTTCTACTGCATTGGCCGGTGTTTTGTTGGTGGTGCGTACTTTGGTGACCTCAGAGGCGGCTTGTTCCTCGCCTTGAGGGGGGTGAGCGCCGTAATGGGTAACCCCATCTTTGTCTACCCATTTGTAAAAGCTGCTCGCAACAGTGATTTGGGAGAAGCTTAATAACACGGTCACAAGGGCTGCTTTGAGTAATAGCGCATTGTTCATGAGGGTAAATGTTCCTGATTTTTATGGGCTCTTTTTTTGGCCGCAGTGGATGTTTAGTCATCGCTTTTTAAAAGTATTATGTATGATTCGCTGCTATTCAAGGGCAATCATGGCGAGGGGTGGGGAGTGTGTATCTGTTGACAAATTCGCCATAAATGTAAGAATGCCATCCCTTATGTCGATAATAGTGTCTGAAATAATTTAAGGCCAAATATAGGTCTGCGTTTTTAAAGAGGTTTCTAAGCAGTGAAACAACTCTCGGGTGGCGATATGGTCATTCAATCCCTGATTGATGAAGGGGTTGAGTTGGTTTTTGGGTATCCTGGCGGCGCCGTTTTGCATATTTATGACGCCCTATTTAAACGAAAAGAAGAGATTCATCACGTTTTAGTCCGCCATGAACAAGCAGCGGCTCATATGGCAGATGGCTATGCTCGTGTCTGTGGTCGGCCAGGCGTCGTGTTTGCGACCTCAGGGCCTGGAGCCACCAATACCATTACTGGTATTGCAACGGCTTACATGGATTCCATTCCCATGGTCATCATCACGGGCAACGTGGCCAGTGACATGATTGGGGACGATGCTTTCCAAGAAACAGACATGGTGGGGGTTTCGCGGCCCATTGTTAAGCACAGCTTTTTAGTCAAGCACCCCTCAGAAATTCCCGTCGCCATTAAAAAAGCGTTTTATTTAGCGAC
This sequence comes from uncultured Pseudomonadales bacterium, assembly GCA_964510525.1. GTDB lineage: Bacteria > Pseudomonadota > Gammaproteobacteria > Pseudomonadales > JANQJO01 > CAZECE01. Next base: position 14,987 of record CAZECE010000008.1, read on the forward strand.
GTCAGGGCGACCCGGCCCTGTTGTGGTCGATATTCCGAAAGACATGACCGACCCCACTCAACAATTCGATTACGAATACCCTGAAAGTGTTGAGATGCGGTCTTATAAGCCGGTAGTAAAAGGCAATCACCGTCAAATTAGAAAAGCCATTGAGTTGATGGCTGAAGCCAAGCGTCCGGTGATCTATACCGGAGGTGGGGTTATTTTGGGTAAAGCCAGTGAGGCATTGCGTCAGTTTGTACATCAAACTGGGTTCCCGATCACCAGCACCCTGATGGGGTTGGGGGCTTACCCGTCGCCGGACCCTCAGTTCCTTGGCATGCTGGGCATGCACGGTACTTACGAAGCCAACATGGCGATGCACAATGCGGATTTGATTTTGGCGTTAGGCGCTCGCTTGGATGATCGAGTGACCAATAACGTCGAAAAATTCTGCCCTCGTGCTCAAATTGTGCATGTGGATATTGATCCCACCAGCATCTCTAAAACGGTTCGTGCGGATGTTCCTGTGGTTGGGCCTATCAGTCAGGTGCTCTCAGAGTTTAACCAACTCATTGTCAATGGGGGCGGTCGTGAAAAGTGGCCAGAGATAAACGATTGGTGGTCGCAAATTGCGGAGTGGCGCTCTAGAGATTGTTTGGCGTTTGAAACCTCCTCTGAATTCATTAAACCGCAGGAAGTTATTCAAAAACTGTATGAGGTGACTGAAGGCGAGGCCATTGTTACCTCGGATGTAGGGCAGCATCAAATGTTTGCGGCTTTGTATTATCCTTTTAAGCGGCCAAATCAGTGGATCAACTCGGGCGGTTTGGGCACTATGGGGTATGGCTTGCCTGCTGCTATGGGTGCTTTGTTTGCCAGCCCGCAATCAACCGTGGCGTGCGTCACGGGTGAAGGCAGTATTCAAATGAACATCCAAGAGCTCTCGACTTGTTTGCAGTATGGATTGCCCGTCAAAATCATTAACGTGAATAATCAGGCGTTAGGTATGGTCCGTCAGTGGCAGGACATGCAATACGACGGTCGCTATTCTTCCTCGACATACCAAGATTCATTGCCCGATTTTGTTAAATTGGCTGAGGCCTATGGGCACGTTGGGTTGCAAGTGAATCGCCGAGAAGACTTGGTGCCGACGCTCGAAAAAGCGTTTTCATATGAGAATCGTTTGGTCTTTGTGGACGTCAATGTGGATCCGAATGAGCACGTTTATCCGATGCACATTCGTTTAGGCAGCATGGCGGATATGTGGCTCAACAAATTAGAAAGAACTTGATTAATAAAGCATGGCATTAAATGAAATGTGCTTTTAGAGACTGAATAAATGCGACGAATTATTTCACTTTTAATGGAAAACGAAGCGGGCGCGTTGTCTCGTGTTGTTGGTTTGTTTTCACAGCGTAATTATAATATTGAAACCTTGACGGTGGCGCCAACCGAAGACCCAACGCTGTCTCGATTGACGATAACCACAACGGGCACAGATTCTGTGTTGGAGCAAATCAATAAGCAGCTAAACAAGCTTGTGGAAGTAGTTAAAGTCATGGAATTAACAGAAGGGGCGCATGTTGAGCGCGAGCTGATGTTAATTAAAGTTCGTGCCGTTGAGTCGGATCAGCGTGCTGAAGTAGAACGTATTGCCGATATTTTTCGCGGTCAGGTTGTTGATGTGGCGGCTGAGAGTTTTGTCGTTCAATTGGTGGGTGCCTCTGATAAATTAGATGCCTTTGTTGAGGCTTTTGCCGCATCAAGTGTATTAGAAGTAGTGAGAAGCGGTGTGTCTGGTGTGGCGCGTGGTAATCGCGTATTAAGTGTTAACACCTGAATCAACGCCCATGATAAATGCCCATGAATCAAATTAATAAATTTAACATAAGAGGATGAAGTCTATGCAAGCGTTATACGATCAAGATTGTGATCTGTCGATTATCAAGAGCATGAAAGTAGCCATTGTTGGCTACGGCTCGCAAGGCCATGCTCATGCCAATAACTTGAAAGATTCCGGTGTCGATGTGATTGTGGGCCTGCGACCAGGGTCAAGCTCAGCTAAAAAAGCGCAAGATGCCGGTTTGGCCATTGCTGACATTCCTGAAGCCGTTAAACAAGCAGACTTGGTGATGATACTTGCGCCTGACGAAGTTCAGGCCGCTTTGTATCGTGATCAAATTGAACCAAATTTAAAGCAGGGCGCTGCGATTGCCTTTGCGCACGGTTTCAACGTGCATTACCAACAAATTGAGCCCAGTGCCGATAAAGACGTCATCATGATCGCGCCAAAAGGTCCGGGTCATACCGTGCGATCTACCTATTTGGAAGGCGGCGGTGTGCCGACTTTGATTGCAATTGCGCAAGATGCGACGGGTAAAGCCAAGCAAATAGCGTTATCGTACGCCAGTGCTAATGGGGGTGGTCGTGCTGGAATTTTAGAAACGAATTTCCGGGAAGAAACCGAAACGGATTTATTCGGTGAGCAAGCGGTATTGTGCGGTGGTGCTGCAGCATTGGTGCAAGCGGGTTTTGAAACCCTGACTGAAGCCGGTTATGCGCCCGAAATGGCGTATTTTGAGTGCTTGCATGAGCTGAAGTTGATTGTGGATTTGATGTACCAAGGTGGCATCAGTGATATGCGTTATTCGATTTCCAACACAGCGGAATATGGGGATTTAACCCGTGGACCTCGAGTGATTACCGATCAAACCAAAGCCGAAATGAAAAAGATTCTCACTGAAATTCAAAATGGTGAATTTGCGCGTGAATTTATTTTGGAAAACCAAGCGGGCGCGGCAACATTAAAAGCCAAGCGTCGAATTGGTCAAGAACATCCAATCGAAGCCGTCGGTTCTAAGCTGCGTGGCATGATGTCTTGGATCCAAAAGAATAAAATCGTCGACAAGACAAAGAACTAGTCACATTTGAAATGATGGGGTGATGGATGGGATTGGATCCAAGGAATGAGGATCTTTCTGGTAAAAGCTTATTAGACGATGAGGGTTCCACGGCCGGCTTAACATTTGAAGTCGTGGAGCCTGATTCTGATGCAGCCGCTTCTAATGGCCAACGTCAACAAGGGCGTGGCATATATCTGTTACCCAACTTATTCACCACAGCGGCATTATTCTGTGGGTTTTACACCATAGTCGCGTCGTTTAGTGGTTCTTTCGAAAAAGCCGCCATCGCGCTTTTTGCCGCGACTATGCTGGACGGTATGGACGGCCGCGTGGCTCGCCTTACCAATACCCAAAGTGCCTTCGGTGCGCAATACGACAGTATGTCGGACTTAGTTGCTTTTGGCGTTGCGCCGGCGATGATGGTGTTTTCGTGGTCTTTGTCTAGTTTAGGCAAAGTTGGTTGGATGGTGTGTTTTTTCTGGGTGGCCTGTGCCGCGTTACGTTTAGCACGTTTTAACGTGCAAGTGGATGAGTCACCCAAAACAGACTTTACCGGCTTGCCAAGTCCGCCGGCTGCGGCAGTGGTGGCGTATTATGTCTGGGTGGGGGTGGACAGTGGTTTGGATGGCCAATCCTGGGCGTTTTTTTCAGCACTGGTGACTTTTATTACCGGTGCCCTCATGGTCAGTAACTTACGCTACCCGAGTTTTAAAGAAATCGATTTTATGGGCCGCGTGCCTTTTGTGTCTATTTTGGCGGTAGTGATGCTATTTGCGGTCATCTTTATTGATCCGCCTCGAGTGTTGCTGATGATTGCCGGTGGGTACACTCTGTTGGGCCTGTTCTTGGCATTGAGGCGTAAGTTTGTTTGATCTTGATCTTTTGGGTTGATCGAAATGCCACCACATCCTATACTTAGCTAAATTAGCTAAGTATAGGATGTGGTGATAGTGACGATTCAGGTGAACATGCACGAGGCAAAAACACAGCTTTCCCAGTTGGCTGAAAGGGCGTGGGCAGGAGAGCGAGTGGTGATTGCCAAAGCGGGGGAGCCTTATTTGGTTCTTATTCCCCATAAAGAAGCTCGAAAACCTCGCAAACCAGGTCGTTTAAAGGGAAAAATTTCTTTGAATGAAGGTTTCTTAACAACGCCTCAAGACGTTATGGATGCTTTCGAAGGCAACGATCATTGAAACGATTGTTGCTGGATACACATATTCTGCTCTGGTGGTTGGTTGAAGATAGCCGTTTAAACCCAGGTTATCTGTCTGAGATTGCTAAGCCTGAAAACGATGTTTTTGTCAGTGCCGCTTCAATCTGGGAAATAACGATCAAGCAAAAGAAAGGTTTATTGCAAGTACCGGCTGACTTGCTTGAGGTTGTTGAAGAAGAAGGGTTTGAGGCACTTTCAATAACGTTTGCGCACAGCGAACTGGCGGGGAACCTGACTGAATTCCATAAAGACCCTTTCGATAGAATGCTGATTGCTCAGGCTCAAATTGAGCAGATGATTTTGGTGACGGACGATAGCCAGATTCAACAGTACGAGGTTTCCATTTTAAAGTTTTAGGCAATTCAATCAACCAACACGGTTCTTTCCATCGCCCAGCTTCTTAACTCTGCCACTTCTTCTGCTCGAACAACTGAAAGAGGTTGTGTGGCTTTGAGGCTTTCTAAAACATGCGTCATGCTTAAATCTTGTTGATCCGCATGGGCTTGATATTGGGCGCAAATGATAGCTTGTTCGATTTCGGCGCCTGAAAAACCGTCTGAGGCGTTTGCCAGCGTGGATAAATCAAATTGGTGAATGTCATGTTCCCGCTTTTTTAGGTGCATTAAAAAAATAACATTTCGAACTTCGGAGTTGGGTAAATCAACGAAAAAGATTTCATCCATTCGGCCTTTGCGCATTAATTCGGGCGGCAAGGACGCGATGGCATTGGCCGTGGCCACAATAAAAACGCGGCTTTTGTTTTCCGCCATCCAGGTCAGTAAAGTGCTGAGAATGCGGCCGCTGGTGCCGGTTTCATCGCCTTTGTTTTGCAACCCTTTTTCGATTTCATCAATCCAGAGAATGCAAGGTGCTAGGTTTTCGGCACTGGCGAGGGCTTCACGGATGTTTTTCTCAGTCTCGCCGATGTATTTATTATACAAGCCACCAAAATCGATTTTTAACAGAGGTACGGACCAAGATCCCGCTACAGCTTTGGCGGCCAGACTTTTGCCACAGCCTTGTACGCCAAGCAGTAACATACCTTTGGGAATGTCATGATGGATGGTTTCATCGATAAAAAAAGGTTTGCGTACAGCTAGCCATTGCTTAAGCTTTTTAAAGCCACCGACGGTGTCCATAGATACGGTGTCATAGCAATAACTTAAAGCGCCAGTTTGGCTCAGCATATTAAATTTGGCTTCCATAATGGTGGAAACGTCACTGTGTGTGATTGCCCCGTCATCATAAATTGCGCCACGAATAAAGCGTTTGGCATCACTTTCGGTGAGACCTACGAGGTTGTTGGTCAGTAATTCAAGCGCTTTGGGGTTGGCGGAAACTTTTTGCTTGTTTTTGAGTTGCCAAATTTTGGCCTCATCTCGCACCATGTTCTTCAGCTGCTCTTTGCTAGGCAGCGTGAGCGTAAAGTGACAGCAGAGGCGTTGAATTTCTTTGGGGAGTTCTATGGCGTGACTGATTAACACGAGTTGTACGCCGTTAATTGAAAAGTCATGCGCAATTTCTTTAAGCAGCCGAATAATCTTGGCATCTTCCAAATAAGTGTGAAAGTCCAATAACAATAAAATGCTGTCTTTTAAGGTGCGCTTAACCTTGGAGAGCATGTGTTCGGGGTCTTGTGTCTTGTCGTTTATTCCATCTTGAGAGTGCGGTTGTTGTTGGTCGGTATAATCCGTTTCTGGATAATCGATCCCTTCGATTTTGAGTTCGGGTGTTTTTGAGTTTGGAGCGCTAGTTTCAAATGAGTCAACTTGAAGCCCTTCAACTGTGTTCCAAAGCATCAGTTGCTTGTTGCTGTCTGATGTTAGAGTTCTAAAGAGAGAAATAACACGAGGTTCGTCGTGGGTTTCGATCACGATGATCGGAAAGTGAGATTTTAATAGGAGTGAAAGGCTATGTTTATCGTCGGGAGTAGGTGATGTCATTTTGAGGCTTTTGTTTAAAGGTGGGGCGTTAGAGGTGATTATAGTGGATTCTCTGAGGGGCTTCGCTATTGAATGTATTATTCATAACGTTATGTAATCCTACAATCAGGTTGCAGGATTACATAACGTCCTGTTTTTTTGCTCTATATTGAGTAAAATTACTCAGTCTATTGAGTAATTTTAAAATATGAGCTGATTATGGAAATAAAACGCAATGTTTTCAATGAATTAAGTGAAAGATTGAAAGCAAAAACAAAGCGTATTCAGGTGTTGTTGGGGCCTAGGCAGGTGGGTAAAACGACCGGTATTCGGCAGGTTTGTCGTGAATACGATGGTGAATTTCACTATGTCTCTGCGGATGCGCCTCACTTAAAATCAGTCTCCTGGATTGCTGAGCAGTGGGAAATTGCTCGATTCAAGGCTCAAAAAAGCGGTCAATTTTTGTTGGTGATCGATGAAATCCAAAAAATTGCGCAATGGTCTGAGGTAGTGAAGTCCCTTTATGATGCGGATCAGTTTGCCGGCCATCCATTTCAGGTTGTCCTGCTGGGATCGGCGCAATCTATTTTGGCGGGCGGTGTGCATGAAAGTTTGGCAGGACGTTGTGAAATTCTGCCCGTCACACACTGGAGTTTCAGCGAAATACATGAATTGCATGGTTGCACATTGGATGAATACATCTTTTATGGTGGTTATCCTGGGAGTTACGAATATGCAGGAGATCTTGAGCGCTGGCGATCCTATTTATTGGATTCCATTATTGAAGCCACCTTATCAAAAGATGTGTTGCTCGTTGAGCGCATTCAAAAACCGGCGTTGCTTAGGCGTTTGTTTGAGCTAGGTTGCCAATATTCTGGAAAAATATTGTCGTATCAAAAGCTCTTAGGTCAGCTACAAGATGCGGGTAACACCACAACGCTTGCTCATTACTTGCAGCTGCTAAACAGCGTTGCTTTGTTGACGGGCCTAGAAAAATACGCAGGTGATCAAGCCAGAAGGCGGGCCTCCAGCCCTAAGTTCTGTGTTTACAATACGGCGTACCTAACCGCTTTTCATAGTGCGTCACTTGAATACCTACGTCAAGCGCCTGCTGAGTGGGGGCATTGGGTAGAATCGGCTGTGGGGGCCCACTTGTTGAATCAATCTATTCAGCATCGATTTAACGTTTATTATTGGCGGGAAGGGGCAGATGAAGTTGATTTTATATTGGTGAAACACAATAAGGTGGTTGCGATCGAAGTTAAATCCAGTCAATACGCCGGCCCTCATCGAGGGCTGGATAAGCTCCAGAAACATTTTCAAATAGATAAAATGTTAGTTGTTGGGGGCGATGGTTTGTCGGTTGAAGAATTTTTGTTGAAGGGGTTAGATTCAGTTTGGGCAACATAGCTTCCAACAAGCGAGTTATGGGGTTGTAAAATTTTTAAGTTCTTTAAGCCTCGTATCCGCGTATATATAAGTTTCCATTGCTTCTTGCCATATTTCTCGGTTAAAGAGATTACTTCACTGATGATTAAAAGAATTGGTTGGGAGGCTTTAGGCTTACGTATGTCTTCTGTTGGTTGTGCTGTTAGTTGACGGGTATTTGCCTCTACAGATGAATGCTGAGACTGATCACTTTCCACAGTGGGATTGGCTGTTTGGCTCGATCCGAATGAAGATGGTGAACTGGTAGGTACTGGCATTAACTTTAATCTCATTATTGGAGCTAATTTGTTAGGTGGGTAGGATTGTATATCTGAATGATTTCCAATCAAGTATGTTTTTATTAATTAATATTTCTAAAAGTGTTGACACTCATCTTAGTCTCTCTATAATGCGCGTCATTCCGGTGAACACCGGCGCTTAAAAAGCTCTTTAAAAATTTGTGTAAGACGATTGTATCTGCTTAGGAAAGCGGTGTTTAGAGAATTAAATGCCAGCAATTCAAAGCAATATGATAAGCAATTGTTGTGGGTACTTGTTGAATCATTTGAGTGTTTTAAAAGAATAGAATGCTCAATTTCGACATTACTTATTAATTTATTTGATGTCAGTAAATGAGCATTCGAATGATTTAAACTGAAGAGTTTGATCATGGCTCAGATTGAACGCTGGCGGCAGGCTTAACACATGCAAGTCGAGCGGTAACAGGGGAGCTTGCTCCCGCTGACGAGCGGCGGACGGGTGAGTAACGCGTGGGAATTTGCCTAGTAGTGGCGGATAGCCCGAGGAAACTCGGATTAATACCGCATACGCCCTACGGGGGAAAGGTGGCCTCTCCTTGGAAGCTATCACTATTAGATGAGCCCGCGTGAGATTAGCTAGTTGGTAGGGTAAAGGCCTACCAAGGCGACGATCTCTAACTGGTTTGAGAGGATGATCAGTCACACTGGAACTGAGACACGGTCCAGACTCCTACGGGAGGCAGCAGTGGGGAATATTGGACAATGGGGGCAACCCTGATCCAGCCATGCCGCGTGTGTGAAGAAGGCTCTAGGGTTGTAAAGCACTTTAAGCTGTGAGGAAAAGCTTATTGTTAATACCAATAAGTGTTGACGTTAACAGCAGAATAAGCACCGGCTAACTCCGTGCCAGCAGCCGCGGTAATACGGAGGGTGCGAGCGTTAATCGGATTTACTGGGCGTAAAGCGCGCGTAGGTGGTTTTGTAAGTTGGATGTGAAAGCCCCGGGCTTAACCTGGGAACTGCATCCAAAACTGCATTGCTAGAGTACGATAGAGGGAGGTAGAATTTCCGGTGTAGCGGTGAAATGCGTAGAGATCGGAAGGAATACCAGTGGCGAAGGCGGCCTCCTGGATTGATACTGACACTGAGGTGCGAAAGCGTGGGGAGCAAACAGGATTAGATACCCTGGTAGTCCACGCCGTAAACGATGAGAACTAGCCGTAGGGACCCTTGAGGTTTTTGTGGCGCAGCTAACGCAATAAGTTCTCCGCCTGGGGAGTACGGCCGCAAGGTTAAAACTCAAATGAATTGACGGGGGCCCGCACAAGCGGTGGAGCATGTGGTTTAATTCGATGCAACGCGAAGAACCTTACCTACCCTTGACATCCCACGAATCTTGCAGAGATGCAGGAGTGCCTTCGGGAGTGTGGTGACAGGTGCTGCATGGCTGTCGTCAGCTCGTGTTGTGAAATGTTGGGTTAAGTCCCGTAACGAGCGCAACCCTTGTCCTTAGTTACCAGCGATTCGGTCGGGAACTCTAAGGAGACTGCCGGTGACAAACCGGAGGAAGGTGGGGACGACGTCAAGTCATCATGGCCCTTACGGGTAGGGCTACACACGTGCTACAATGGCCGGTACAAAGGGCAGCCAAGCGGCGACGCGGAGCTAATCCCACAAAGCCGGTCGTAGTCCGGATTGCAGTCTGCAACTCGACTGCATGAAGTCGGAATCGCTAGTAATCGTGAATCAGAATGTCGCGGTGAATACGTTCCCGGGCCTTGTACACACCGCCCGTCACACCATGGGAGTGGGTTGCACCAGAAGTGGCTAGACTAACCTTCGGGAGGTCGGTTACCACGGTGTGATTCATGACTGGGGTGAAGTCGTAACAAGGTAGCCGTAGGGGAACCTGCGGCTGGATCACCTCCTTAACGATAACTTTTCTGGTGTTTGCTTTTTAAATATTAGGAAAGTCAGTGACAAAAAAATCTCAAAAGAGACTTCAAGTATCCACAACCATTGCTTATTATGTTTTTTGATATGGTTTTGCTAACAAAGGCCAATTTGACCAAGTTAAGGTAAATGCAAAAAGTGGTTTGCCTAATTTATCGGGTCTGTAGCTCAGCTGGTTAGAGCGCACCCCTGATAAGGGTGAGGCCGGTGGTTCAAGTCCACCCAGACCCACCAATATAAGGGGCTATAGCTCAGCTGGGAGAGCGCCTGCTTTGCACGCAGGAGGTCAGCGGTTCGATCCCGCTTAGCTCCACCAGATTTTTTAAAAGAATTTTTAGTAAAGTATTATATGGCCGAATGGCCAGCGTCTTACGCAAATTGCTCTTTAACAATTTAGGATACAAATACTGAGTTAAAACAAGCGACACTTGTGTTTGTTTATTTTGGCGAGATCATACTTTAATGAAGCATAAGCCTTATTAAGGTTATATGATCAAGTGAATAAGCGCGTACGGTGGATGCCTTGGCAACTGGAGGCGATGAAGGACGTGATAGCCTGCGATAAGCTTCGGTGAGGTGGCAAATAACCTTTGACCCGGAGATTTCCGAATGGGGGAACCCGGTCCGCTTGCGGATCACTGCTTACTGAATACATAGGTAAGTAGAGCAAACCTGGAGAACTGAAACATCTAAGTAACCAGAGGAAAAGAAATCAACCGAGATTCCCAAAGTAGTGGCGAGCGAAATGGGAACAGCCCAAAAGTTATGTATCGTTTAGAAGAACAGTCTGGAAAGTCTGGCCATAGTGGGTGATAGCCCCGTATTCGAAAGGCGGTACATAGTGAAAGTGAGTAGGTCGGGACACGTGATATCTTGACTGAACATGGGGGGACCATCCTCCAAGGCTAAATACTCCCAGTTGACCGATAGCGAACCAGTACCGTGAGGGAAAGGCGAAAAGAACCCCTGTTAGGGGAGTGAAATAGAACCTGAAACCGTGCGCGTACAAGCAGTGGGAGCAGACTTGTTCTGTGACTGCGTACCTTTTGTATAATGGGTCAGCGACTTATATTCAGTGGCAAGGTTAACCGATTAGGGGAGCCGTAGAGAAATCGAGTCTTAATAGGGCGTCTAGTTGCTGGGTATAGACCCGAAACCGAGCGATCTACCCATGGGCAGGCTGAAGGTTAGGTAACACTGACTGGAGGGCCGAACCCACTAACGTTGAAAAGTTAGGGGATGACCTGTGGCTCGGAGTGAAAGGCTAATCAAGCCCGGAGATAGCTGGTTCTCCTCGAAAACTATTTAGGTAGTGCCTCATGTATCACCATCGGGGGTAGAGCTCTGTTTCGGCTAGGGGGCCACCTCGGCTTACCAAACCGATGCAAACTGCGAATACCGATGAGTGCAGCATGGGAGACAGACGGCGGGTGCTAACGTTCGTCGTCAAGAGGGAAACAACCCAGACCGTCAGCTAAGGTCCCAAAGTTATGGTTAAGTGGGAAACGATGTGAGAAGGCATTGACAGCCAGGAGGTTGGCTTAGAAGCAGCCACCCTTTAAAGAAAGCGTAATAGCTCACTGGTCGAGTCGGCTTGCGCGGAAGATGTAACGGGGCTAAAACCATACACCGAAGCTACGGGAGGCAGTTTCTGTTTATTCAGATTCAGCCTCGGTAGAGGAGCGTTCTGTAAGCCTGTGAAGGTGAATCGTAAGGTTTGCTGGAGGTATCAGAAGTGCGAATGCTGACATGAGTAACGATAAAGGGAGTGAAAAGCTCCCTCGCCGAAAAACCAAGGGTTCCTTGCGCAACGTTAATCGGCGCAGGGTGAGTCGGCCCCTAAGGCGAGACCGAAAGGTGTAGTCGATGGGAAACGGGTTAATATTCCCGTACCGTTTTATACTGCGATGGGGAGACGGAGAAGGCTAGGCATACCGGGCGTTGGTTGTCCCGGGGAAAGGTTGTAGGCAGAGATCTTCAGGAAAATCCGGGATCTTATATGCTGAGAGCTGAGACCAGAGTCTTTTAGACTTGAAGTTGTCGATGCCATGCTTCCAGGAAATACCCTCTAAGCTTCAGGTATAAAATGACCGTACCCAAAACCGACACAGGTGGTTAGGTAGAGAATACCAAGGCGCTTGAGAAAACTCGGGTGAAGGAACTAGGCAAAATAGCACCGTAACTTCGGGAGAAGGTGCGCTACTGATGGTGAAGACTTCGCGTCGTAAGCTGTTGGTAGTCTCAGTAACCAGGTGGCTGCGACTGTTTATTAAAAACACAGCACTCTGCAAACTCGTAAGAGGAAGTATAGGGTGTGACGCCTGCCCGGTGCCGGAAGGTTAATTGATGGGGTTAGCTTTTGCGAAGCTCTTGATCGAAGCCCCGGTAAACGGCGGCCGTAACTATAACGGTCCTAAGGTAGCGAAATTCCTTGTCGGGTAAGTTCCGACCTGCACGAATGGCGTAACGATGGCCACGCTGTCTCCACCCGAGACTCAGTGAAAT
>CAZECE010000009.1:0-5132 GCA_964510525.1 uncultured Pseudomonadales bacterium
ATGGCTAAGACACCAATTAACCAAACTAATTCCGTATGTGCCAGCTCGTAGAACGCCCCTCCAAGAACGAATGTCGTCAATGAACAAATCAGCCCATTCGCTGTATAAACAAAAAATTTATTACTTTCTTCACTGCCTACCCAGTTCTGCTGACTGAGCGCAACTCTTCTTACTCTCATCAGCTGAATATAGATCATTAGAATCATCATCACCCACGAGAACAAGCCTAAGTAACCTGCTTCCGCTAAAATTTGAAAATGGCTGCTGTGTACCGAGCGCAAAAACCCATATTTTCCATTCGTTTCATCGTAAATATTATAAAAAACATTAAAACAACCCGGCCCAACACCTAACGGGTGCTCCTCTGCGATGGTCATAGCCACACCCCAAAAGTGCGGTCTTGATTCAGCTGAATTATCTCGTTCCTCATCTTCCTCAACAAAAACAGAACTGATGCGTTCGGTAAAACCGTCAGGCAATGGCACAACCAACAAACCAATCCCCAAAACAAAAGCCGCTACCGTAAAAATCTTAAATCGATTGGGCTGTAAAAACACCCACAGAACGGCAGCCGAAACCATCGCTAAAAAAGAACCTCTTGAAAAAACAGCAACCACAAAATAGGCCGAACCGATTACCAACAGCGTGGACACCCATATAAATATTTTCTTTCCAAAATCGCCCTGAAACCACCCGGGCAAAATTTGTAAAGATTCAAGCTTTGCGCTTTGAATCGCAGCAACCACAAAAAACAAAAAAGTTGCAGCACCCATCGCAAACGCATTACTGCCTGAAAATGACCCAGACAATGACGCATTAGAGTAGAATACGGCGCCCCCTTGTTTCAAAGAGTACAGTCCAATATCCGCAGCATGGAAACACAACGAATATCCTGTAATTAAGACCAACCAATACAGATATTTCTTATTAACTAAGACCCGTTCCGTTAACCACAATACGATTAATAATTTAATCAGGTGTTCTATCTTAATATCTGAAGTCAGGCCACACCCTACTTGAATGTAAGCAACAAACTCCAAAAAAACGAGCAAAGTCATCCATATAAAAATGGGGTGCTTAATTCTCGGGAAAATTCCCTGCAACAAGCAGGGCACAACAAAAATTGCGGCGACCACTAGCGGCAGCCTTAGGCTACTAACATCCCACCACATCCAATCTTGAGGCCGGAAGATAGCGAACCACCAATACAACAGTGCACCAAATATCCTTTCTCTGAAGGCCGCCAGCATAAAAACTGCGATCACAAAAAGTGTAGCAATAGATCTCATTTGAGCTTTTTCTAACCACCTAAAATTTTGGTTTTATTGAAACAGTTCCTCGAGGAATATAGAATTCGCTTTAAAAAAATGACTCATACCGGTGTTAAAATAAAAATTCAGTTTCCACCAAGCTAAATCAACAATCTTTTTTGATAAATTTTGGGATAAAGTTGTGCATCCTATCACAATACGCCTTGAAGAGTTGGCAGGCATACAGCGCAACCGAGAGCCCGTAGAAATCGGCATCCCTCTAAAACAAGGATGCTGGGGACCTAATGCTGAAGCCCGGCTGCTTGATGACCAGAAATGCCCCCTCCCTTGCCAATCCAAAGCCTTAGCTCTATGGCCGGATGGCAGCATTCGCTGGCTACTGCTGACCTTTCCTGCCACAATTGCCAGCCACGCTAAAAAAACGCTAACACTCGAGCCCAAACAACCGTCAAAAGCCTCCAGTGGTGGTTTATCAATTAGTGAGACTCACAAGACCATAGCGGTCGATACCGGAATCATTGAACTCACCGTCAACAAGCAATCCTTTCTTTTGGAAGTAGCTAAGAAGGTACCGAAAACCGCCAGCCCTTCGATAAAAACTACAGTGCAATGCACAAACCCAGAAGGGCATCTATTTAATACTGACATTACGATCCCTTGGCACATTCAAACCTCCGGCCCTTATAAAACCACACTCTCTGCAACAGGCCAGTTGGTTATTAATAACCAGGGGGCCGTTGCCAATATAAAAGTGGATTTACACTGCTACCACCAAAGCGCACAGGTAAAAGTTGACATTTCTATCCATAACCCTCAACGAGCCTACCACAACAATGGCCTTTGGGATCTGGGAGACCTAGGTTCCATTCATATTGGGTCTCTTACCTTACAAACCCACATAGCCAGCCCAAAAGACGCTTGCTCTGCTGCTATTCAAGTAGGCCATTTAGCCGAGCCGATTCAAAACAACGCTGAGACCAGGCTTCGAATTTATCAAAACTCCAGCGGCGGCGATCAATGGAACAGCGCCAATCATCTATCAGCAAATCAAGACATCATTCCCAAATTTCGTGGTTACCGTATCTATGATGGCCGCGAGCTGATGTCTGAGGGTGAAAGAGCAAACCCTATAGCAATGCTACGTCATCCAACATCTGGTCACAGCGTTTCACTTAGTCAGTTTTGGCAGAACTTCCCAAGCGCCTTATCAGCGGACTCAACCAGGCTGACTGTCGAACTCTTCCCAACCGATGCGTTATTACCTTCACATGAAATACAAGGCGGCGAGAGAAAAACTCACACCATTTATTTGGATTACGCATTAGAAAGCCCCAGCGCTCTCGAGTGGACACGTCACCCCCTGATTCCAACATTAAGTGCTCAATACTACCAATCGACATCGGCTTTCCCCTGGTTTTATGCCCAACCCAACAAGACAACGGAAAAATTAGATCCCCTGGATGCATTGATCCAACTGGGCCTGGATGGCCCCAACCATTTTTTTGCGAAACGAGAAACCATCGATGAGTATGGCTGGCGTAACTTCGGTGATATTTTTGCTGACCATGAATCCCACTACAAAGAACCTGATGCACCCTACCTGATCTCTCACTACAACAATCAGTACGATGCCATTTATGGGCTCGCTCGCCAATTTTGTCTGCACGGCGATCATAGATGGTTCACTTTGATGGACGATTTAGCAAAACATGTTGCTGACATCGACATATATCAGACGACTGAAGACAGGCCTGAATACAACGGTGGCCTGTTTTGGCACACTGACCATTACCTACCCGCCCATACAGCAACCCACCGCACTTACACCAAGTACAACAAAAGCAGCTCCACACCCGGCCAAACCGGTGGGGGGCCTGGCCCGGAGCACTGCTACTCAACCGGACTGCTCTATCATTACTGGATGACAGGCCGTGAAACCTCAAAACAAGCGGTGCTCACCCTTGCAAACTGGATGGTTACCTACCACGAAGGAAGCGGTGGTTTTTTCGAACAGCTGTTGTTTATTAAAAAACTCGATGTCCCGAAACTTAAGCAAAAACTGCAGGGCCAATGCGCATCAAAGCATCGCTATCCATTCAGTCGTGCCACTGGCAATTACATCAACACCCTACTGGATGCATGGCAGCTGACGGCTGATAGAGCCTGGCTTGAGCAAGCCGAATCTGTATTGCTTGCCACCATTCACCCAGGCGACAACATAGCAGCAAGGCGCTTAGATGACCCAGAAGAAAGCTGGTCTTATCTCGTTTTGTTAAGCGCCATTGGGCGATATTTAGAACTTAAACGCCAGTTTAATGAATATGACTACCATTACTCTTACGCGCAATCTTCTTTCACACTTTACACTCGATGGATGGCGCAGCATGAAGCGCCTTTCTTACATCGCCCTGAGTTACTCGAGTACCCCAACAACACTTGGTCGGCGCAGGACATTCGAAAAGTGATGCTGATGCATATTGCGAAACGCGTTGATCCTGAGCATTCCGCTCTATATTCCGCAAAGGCCTCAGAGTGGCTGAACGCAATTGTTCAGTTTTTTTCAGGGAGCCACGAAGCCGATTACACAAGAGTGCTGATTATATTGATGCAAAACTATGGTCCACAGCATATTGAATTTTCAGGCGCCTCTTCTTGGCCAGATGTTAATCAAGTCCATTTTGATAAGACGCCACAGCTTTCTTGGGCATCTCTTTGGTTCCGGATGTTAGGTAGGTTTCTTAAAGGCGCTAGAAAGCTCAACGTAAAGCGAGAATTAAATTGGATCAAATCAAGACGCAACTTAACCCACCAATAAGCGGCAATACTCTCCCACCCCAATTAATAACGTCCAAAGAACCACACGATAGGCACTGACAAAAACATTAACGCAAAGCAAAACCCAATGGCCTGCCGAAACCATTCGTCTTGTTTTGCCGATGCCGCCCCCCGGGCGCTTTTCCAAACCACTTCTGTCTGTCCACCTAATGCCTTAAACACGCCTCTTAATGCATACACATTCACCATTATAAAATAGTAAGGCATCGACAAAATCCGAGGTAACGAGGTCTTTTTCAGACTTAATAAATGGCCAACAAAACCAAAAACGGTCATCACAAACACAGACACCACAATGGCTAGAAACAGCAAGCTGCCTTGTAAAGACAGCAGAAAACTGCCTAACACAGCCAACGCAACAAAAAACGGAATCAACCAGCGCAGCAGTTTGTGAGAAATCACCTGCCAGGCAAAGCAAAATGACACCCTAGGGCTCATGACTTCCTTTACTGTAAACAACCCTCGTATGCATCGATTGACAATGCGTTCTTTACGCCGGATCTCAAGGTCAAAAGCACCGGCTGTTTTTTCATAACACCGCGCTTCGGGGTCAAAAGCACCTCGAAAACCGCTTCTGACGATCTGCAAAGGATTAACAAAATCATTGATATCACGACGTTGCAAAGGCTCCCACAAACTGGAACGAATCGCATAAATGGCGCCATCCCCTCCGACTACGGAATGCAGACACGACTCCATTGTTTTAATCGCGAGTTCGTACTTCCAATATAAATTCTCGTTCCCAGCACTGGCGCTGTCATCACCATCTGTATAAAGAGCCGCACCCACAACATAGCCTATCGAATTGTTAGCAAAATGACGCACCAAGCATCGAATTGAATTTTTATCATACATCGCATTGGCATCGCTAAAGACCACAATGTCAGAGTCGACCTGCTGCATCGCCAAATTAAGGCCCATGGTTTTACCCAACCCCAGGACTGAGGGCGCTTGTGGCCCGACAGGGAGGGCGACTTGGGGAGCTGACAGGTTGCTGGTGATGGCGGTGGGGGTGTGGTCAACAGC
>CAZECE010000010.1:0-23870 GCA_964510525.1 uncultured Pseudomonadales bacterium
GCTGGCGCTGGTCGCTTCACTGTCGAGCTGCTCTGTGGTGGCGTCTTCGAGCACGTCGGCGCTTTGGTCTTCATTAAATTGGTTCATGTCAGCTTTACCTCTCCGTTTGTGGTGCCATCAAAAATGATTTTGTTTGAATAAAGTTAAAATTGTTTGTTTATTGCTCTTCGCGTCTATTAAGTGGGCTATATTAAACTGTCATTTACAGAGTTGCAAAAGAATATGGACATTTATTAATGAAATTTTACGGTTAGATGCATTCTATCTAGCCTTTTTTTGCGCAAGAGCACATACATAGCTAAGAGCTTATTGGGTGATAATTGACATGTTTGGAAAAGTAGAAAGTTTATAGATTGATCAGAGAGTTAAAAGCGAGTAGTTAAAAAGTGGGAAAAGAGCAGTAAACAATGTGTAGCATTGAGTCAGCAATAAATTTGAGGGATGACTGGAATGTTTCGAGGGGGGGAATTATTGAGCGGGTAAAATTTTAAGTTTGTAATTGACCGCCTGTTTGCCAGGGTCGACCAATTCAAACGTAATATGAACAGGACGGTTTGAGGGCATTAAGGACTGAGTAGTGATATCGGCACCTAAATATTCACTGGGGCTGAAGCGACGATGTGCGATGGGCTGTAAGTCAATATCTTGAAAAATTAACTCAATATCGGGAAAAGGTTGTTCGAAAGGAGCTCGATTTCGCAAGATGGTATCTACTTTTATCGCCTTGGGTTCGGTGGGGTGGAGCATGGCTTTGAGTTTTTCGGTGGCGATCAGTTTATGGTTTTGTCGGGACGGTAATTGGCAGCCGGCGAGCTTGCACGCTAAGGTCAGCGGTGGTCGGGACCAGCTTTGCTGAGACAGGTGCTCTATATTGATGTAAGCGTACTCGATTAATAACGCCAAGGTTAGGCTGAGACTGCCTAGTCGGTAGAACCAAATGAATAATCGATCTTTAAAGCTGTGCTCTTCAAGCCAGTTCTCATCATCTTGTAAGTCGCGCTCAAGCTCGAGTGCTTGGTCAGTGAGAGGGGCGTCTATCGATAGGTATTCTTCTGAGGCGTTTTGGGTTGTTTTTGTCGAGAAGTTTAGTGTTGGGTTTTCGTCTTCAAGAATCAGGAACGCAGTTTTTTGGTCGTTATTGCCATTGTCTAGGTCTTTGTTGTCAAGGGTTTTGCTATTAAGGTCTTTGCTATCAAGGTCTTCATCGTTTAAGGCTTTTCTTTTACTGTCAGCCTCATTTTTTACCTCATTTAAGGCTTCTTTTGTGGTTTGATCGATTTCAGAGAGCAGTGCGTCCGCCCAGCTTTCATCTCGTGCACTCTCTTCTTGATTTTTTTCGGGACTGCCCAAGGTTCCGGGACTGACGAGGGGCGATGCATCGGGAATCTGGGGCGCGTTTTTGGGTAAATTGATGATGCTGTCTGAAAGGTCGCCTTCAAATGTCAGAGGTGTAGGCTGGGGTACGCTGACCTGGTTGGGGGGCGGGGCAGGCGTTTTTGGCAGGGAGATTTCGCCCTCAAGTTGTTCGAGCAAGGTTTTCGCCCATGTTTGGCTGTCTTGATAGGCGTCTTCAGGATTGTCGGGCGCTTGTTGTTGAGTGTTTTGATTGCTGGAAAGGGTATCTTGGAGTTTCTGGTACATCTCGTCGATGTTGTCGGCTAAGCCGTTTTGCCATTCATCTTGAAGGGGGGGAGGCTGAGTTTTAGGTTGAGTGGCTGGTTGTGAGATGTTGTCGACCGAGGGTAACTTGTCAGCGTTTAAAATGTTCTTATGTGCTTTAAAGACTTTCATGCAAGAGCCGCAGCGCACGAAACCGCCCGCCGCTTCGATTTGGTGGGGGTGTAGCTTAAACAAGGTATTGCAATGTGGGCATCTTGTCAGCAACTGATTGGTCATGATCGTCAGCGGTACACTCTGATAATGGGGCTTTCTTGTGTGTGAATGAGTAGTTTTCTCAATAACAACTATAGCTGTTTTATAGAGCTATATATTACCGCTTCTGTCTGGTGAGTAGCACCCATTCGTCTTGAATTTCAGCCACTTCGAGGCGGCAATAGGGGGAATAGGCTTCGATGACGTCATCGATTTGTGATTCAAGTAAGCCCGATAATGCGATCTGGCCATCAGGTACAAGGTGTTGCATCAGCTTGGGTGCCAGATGACATAAAGGGGCGGCTAAAATATTGGCAACAATAATGTCGTATTGACTGTCAAGAACGTCTCCATTGTTGACGGTTATCTGATTGGTCACCTGGTTTTTTTCAGCGTTTGCTTGTGTGGCCAGTAAAGCCTGGGGGTCAATGTCGATGGCGGAAATCTGTGTTGCACCTAACAGCGCGGCGCCAATTGCTAAAATGCCAGAACCACAACCATAATCTAATACTGTTAGGGGCTCGGTGTTGCCATTCATAATGCGACATAGCCATTTTAAGCACAGCTGAGTTGTTGCATGGGTGCCGGTACCAAAGGCTAGGCCTGGATCCAGTCGCATGACTGCTGCTTGAGTTTGGTTGGATTCTGTTGCCTGGTTTTTTGTCGTCGACTCATGGCTCGGTAATATCAGCAGCTCAGGCGCAATTTGGATGGGTTTGAAATGTTTGAGCCATTCACGCTCCCAGGGTTTATCATCGAGCCATTCTATTTGATATTCCAACACCAGGTTATCCGGTGCGGTTGCGATCAGTTGATCCATTATGTCTTCTGGTGCTTGATTGGCGGGGTAGAGAGCGGTCAGTTTTGTGTGTTCCCAGACAGGGGTTGTGCCCACTTCGGGTTCGAAAATCGCGTCGTCCACTTGGTCTCTCAGGGTGATGGCCAAAGCCCCCAGCTGTTGGTGCAAGGCTTCTAGTTCAGGAATTTGTTCCGCGTGACAGTTGCAATGAAGTTGATACCAGGCCATGGCGTTAATCGAATGCTTGAAATGCGGTTAGTGGGTTTGATCTAGGAAGTGAATGGTGACCCCGCCTTTTTTGAAGGCTTTGTCGGACAGAATGCGGTCTTTATGCAAGCTGATATTGGTTCGAATGCCGTCAATCACCATTTCATCGAGGGCGTGTCTCATTCTGGCAACCGCGGCTTCGCGGGAATTGCCATGGGTGATGAGCTTGGCAATCATTGAATCATAATAAGGTGGTACGGTGTAGCCGGTATAAATGTGCGAATCGATGCGGACTCCAGGGCCTCCTGCAGGGTGGTAATAGCGGACTTCGCCAGGGCACGGTAAGTATGTTTTCGGATCTTCGGCATTGATTCGGCATTCAAGCGCGTGTCCGGTAAAGTGAATGTCCGATTGTTGCAGTTGCAGGCCTTCGCCTGAGGCGATTAAGATTTGCTGTTTGATTAGGTCAATGCCGGTCACCATTTCAGTGACGGTATGCTCGACCTGAATGCGGGTGTTCATCTCAATAAAATAAAACGCGCCGTTTTCGTAGAGAAATTCAAAAGTACCAGCCCCTCGGTACTTCAGTTTTTTGCACGCGTTGACGCAACAGTTATGAATGCTTTTCCGTAATGCGGGATCGATGCCAGGAGCAGGGCTTTCTTCGACGAGTTTTTGATGGCGGCGCTGCACCGAACAATCGCGATCACCTAAGTGGATGGCGTGACCTTTGCCATCGCCAAGGACTTGGACTTCAACGTGCCTTGGGTTTTCAAAATATTTTTCGAGATAAACGGTGTCGTCGCCGAAAGCGGCTTTGGCTTCTGATTTGGTGACAAAAATGGCGTTGCCCAGCGCGGCCTCACTGTTAACAACACGCATGCCACGGCCGCCGCCTCCGGAAGCGGCTTTAATTATTACTGGAAAGCCAATGCTGCGAGCAATTTTAAGGTTGGTATCAATGTCGTCAGAGAGTGGGCCGTCAGAGCCGGGTACCACGGGTATGCCGACGTCACGCATGGTTTCAATGGCCGATACTTTGTTGCCCAGTAAGCGAATACTGTCAGCCGTTGGTCCGATAAACGTAAATCCGCTGCTTTCTACAGCCTCGGCAAATTCAGCATTTTCAGCCAGAAAGCCATACCCTGGGTGAATGCCTACGGCGTCGGTTACTTCTGCAGCACTGATGATGGCGGGGATATTTAGATAACTTTTGTCCGCCTGATTCGGGCCTATGCAAACCGCTTCATCGGCCAGCCGGACATGTAACAAGCTTTCATCCGCTTTGGAGTAAACGGCGACGGTTCTGATGCCGAGTTCTTTGCAAGTTCGTAGAATGCGAAGTGCGATTTCGCCGCGATTGGCGATGACGATTTTTTCAAGCATGGTCAAAGGTCGTTATGAGCAAAGTTATGAGGCAAGTTTACACGATCGTGTACATAGGTTGATCAAATTCAACGGGATCACCGTTCTCAACTAAAATGGCTTCAATTTTGCCATTTTGATCGGCTTCAATCTGATTCATCATTTTCATCGCTTCGACAATGCAAATAACATCGCCTTTTTTAACCGATTGGCCTACTTCCACGAAGGGGGGCGAGCTCGGAGAGGGGGAGCGATAAAAAGTGCCAACCATGGGTGATTTGATGATTTTTCCTTTGAAAGCGGTTTTTTTGTCAGACGCGTTTTTATCTGAGGCGTTGGCGTCACTGTCAGGGCTGCTGTCAGAAGTGGGTTGTTGGGCTGGTTGCGCGGGTGTCGAAAAAACTTGCTGGTTGGGTTCAAGGTACGTTTGAATCGGGGTGGCGGGTTGAGGGTGACGGCTGATTCGAACCGATTCATCCCCTTCACGAATCTCAATTTCATCCACCGAGGACTCTTCTAGCAGCTCGATCAGCTTTTTAACTTTGCGGATTTCCATAATACGTCACTCATCTTAGGTGCATAAGTTCTTAGGTACAAAAGTCGGTTCAGGCCGACTGTAACTTTTTAAAACGACTGTTTGTCAAAACTTTTGTCTGCCAAGTAGGGTATGCGTGTGCTAACGGTTTTTCTAGTGTTTTACGGTTAAAGGGTCCGATATTCTTGAAATGTTTGTTAATTTAATGGCTGCTTCTAGCGCAAGCTGGTAACCCAGTACGCCCAGCCCCATGATGACGCCTGCGGCAATATCGGAGAAAAAGGAGTGCTGTCTGAATTCTTCTCGGGCGTAAGTATTCGAGAGATGGATTTCAATAAAGGGAATCTCAGTTGCTAATAAGGCATCCCGTAAGGCGACGCTGGTGTGGGTATAAGCCGCTGGGTTGAATAAAATAAAATCAACTCGTTGCTCTTTGGCTTCATGAATTTTGTCGACCAGCTCGCCTTCATGATTGCTTTGAAAGGCGCTCAGCAGCACGCCTTTTGAATTGGCCAGCTCAGTGAGCTCTTGTTCAACGCTGTTTAGATCCGTATCACCATAGGTATTTGGTTCGCGAGAACCCAGCAGGTTTAAGTTCGGGCCATTCAGCAAAAGGAAATTGGCGGAGTCGGTAATCAAATGAGTGGCATCTGAGGTCATGGGTTGTTTACTACCAAACAAGGACTTAGTGCGCGGATTCTGCCCGAAACCCCCAGGCTTGTCTAGAAACGCATTTTTTCAAAATCGAACTCTCTAAACCAAGACAACGGAATCTGAATACGGCGCCAAAGTGGAATCCGATGTAAGCAGGGTGATGCCTTCTGTTATAGCTTGCGCAATGAGTAGCCTGTCAAAAGGGTCTTTGTGGATGGGGGGTAACTGATCTATTGAAGCAGTGTGGAAGCTGTTAATAGGGATTTCCTCGTAACCGTTGTCTAGCAAGCCCCTTCGGAATCCTCGATGGTTAACTTTGAAGTCTTTGCGCCCAATTTGAGCTTTTATGGTGACTTCCCAGATGCTGGCGGCACTGAACATCAAAATGTTTTCATCGTGTAATAAAATTTTTTTTGCTTTGATGGACAGTTTTTCAGGTTGGTAGGCTGCCCAAAGCAGCAGATGTGTGTCGATTAAGTAATTCACTCTTCAATGCCAAAATTTTTCAAGATCTCTTCTTGGTTTAATGAATCGAAGTCATCAGGTATAAGAACTTCTTCATTCATAAATCCCACTCGCTTTTTTGTTCGGTGGGGTTTAGAAATTGGAGATACTTCAACCATGGGTCTACCCGCTTTAGCAATGATAAAATTTTCGCCATTTGCCGCCAGTTCAACCAATTTAGATAAATGAGTTTTTGCTTCATGAATGTTGAATGTTTGCATGGATGTATCTCGTAAATTTAGTTTATTAAACTAAGTCTAAAAAAGGAGGCGGTAAGCTGCAATAAAATTTAATCTAATTTTTAGGGGGAGCAAAAAGTCAGTTTTCTAAGATATTGAATTAAAAGAAAAAGCACGGTTCCTCATATACCAGCTTTCTTGATGAGCTTCAGTTCAATTCATGTGCTAATATGCTGAACCAAAATCGAGTAACTCGATGATCGGGTACCTCGATGAAATGGGTGGAAGCCGTGAGCGAAACGAAACAGCGAAAGCGATACGAATTTAATAAATTACAAAAACGACTGCGTCGCGAAGCGGGAAACGCCATTGTTGACTACAACATGATCGAGGCGGGTGATCGGGTGATGGTTTGCCTTTCTGGTGGGGCAGACAGCTACACGATGCTGGATATCCTGATGAGCTTGCAGAAAACAGCGCCGATCAAGTTTGACCTGTTTGCGGTGAATCTGGATCAGAAACAACCTGGATTTCCTGAGCATATATTGCCTGAGTATTTGAAAGGCTTGGGTATTGAGTATCACGTCGTCCATAAAGACACGTATTCCGTTGTTAAAGAAAAGATCCCTGATGGCGGCACCATGTGTGGTCTTTGTTCGCGTTTACGGCGTGGTACTTTATACGGCTTCGCTGAAGACATGGGGGCGACCAAAATCGCTTTGGGTCACCATAAAGATGACATTGTTGAAACCATGTTTCTGAATATGTTTTATGGTTCTCGATTATCAGCCATGCCGCCAAAACTGCTTTCTGATGATGGGCGGAATATCGTGATTCGTCCTCTAGCGTATTGTCGAGAAACGTCGATTAAAGCCTTCGCTGCCGAAAAGCAGTTTCCGATTATTCCCTGTAATCTATGCGGCTCTCAAGAGAATTTGCAGCGTCAAAACATCAAAGCCATGTTGGCGGAATGGGACGCTGCAACGCCAGGCCGAGTTGAGCAAATATTTAATGCGATGCAAAACATCAAGCCCTCTCAACTCTGTGATCGAGCGCTGTTTGATTTTGAATCCTTGGCCATTTCACGAGAAGCCCCAAAACCGGTGCACCCTTTTGACGATAAGCAGCGCGTTGAATCCGGTCAGGTCGATCGCATATTGACTGTGGAGTTATGAGGCTAAATATGCGCTAGTTTGCATATGTAGCTGTTGTTAGCCCTCTTAAGTAGTGATATGCGTAATCTTGCATATTTAAGTTGATCACTTTGGCGCGCATCTTGCTCAATACTTTTTAGGGAGTCTGAATGCCTGAATATTGACTGCAGTGTCTTTTTCGTTAGGGAATTTCAGGCCTATTGTGAATTTCTAAAAAGTGTTAATAAAAACGACAGTAAAAGGGTTATAAAAATGGGCATGTTGGCGATCAGTTATATCATCCTGGCAGTATTGGTCTTCTTTGCGTTACTTTGGAAGTTTGATTCCAAATCTCAGGCGCCGGTATCACCGTATCCTTATGCCCCAAAGTCGCATTTCTACAGCAACCAAGAGCGAAAATTTTTGGCGGCCTTGATGCGTGCCGTAGGGCATCAATATTTAATATTGGGCAAAGTCGGTATCGCTAATGTGATTAGCTTAGAGCAAGGCTTGCCGCAACGAAATAAGCTCAGAGCGTATGAGCAAATTTGCAATCAGCAAGTCGACTTTGTGCTCTGCGATCCACGAACCAGCCGAATTTTGGCTGCTGTGGAGCTGTTTGATGCAGCCGGTGGTGAGCGGCAGCTGAAACGTTGTGCCTTTGTTGATAAAGTGTTTCGTGCAGCCAGAATGCCCTTGTTGCGGTTTCAAAAAGGGGAAAATTACCAAGTCTCAGAAATCATCGCTGCGGTTGAAGGGGTGGTTGAGGCGGCCGCGCCTGCACCTAAGCCCGCTCCTCAAATGAGCTTCAAGCAAAGCGCTTTAGCTTCTTAAACGTTATTATTAGTATCACTCAGTGCTGGAACCAGGAGATCGGTTTGATCAAGAATATCAGGTCACGCGTCTCCTAGGTTCTGGCGGCATTCACGATGTTTATCTGGCTGAAGACGGTAATCAAAAGCCCGTTGCGTTAAAAATCTTAAAACCCAAATACCGAACCTCTAAGACTTTAATCAATGCTTTAAAAGCAGAGCATGAGATTTTGCAACGGCTGTCTCATCCGGCGACTGTGCGCTCCTATCAAATAAGGCAAAGTGAAGAAGGGGTATTTTTGGTCTTGGAATACGTGCCCGGAAAATCGTTAAAAGAGCTGATCCGGCAACATCATTCCGTTGGTTTACCGCTCCAGCTGGTCAAGCCCATGATCAAAACATTGGCATCCGCGTTGAGTGAAATGCATGAGATGGACTGGGTACATGGGGACATTAAGCCGGCTCATGTCATTGTTGATGATGATGGAATGCGGGCAAAATGGATCGATTTTGGTGTGGCCTGTCAGGATTCAACGAATCCAGAAACAGAGTCTAAGCCGGTTTTTGCGATAACACCGCATTATGTGAGCCCAGAGCGTTATCGACGAGAACAGAGCTGTGTCTCGGATGATGTTTTTGCGTTTGCGTTAATGGTCTATGAGGTGATCAGTGGTGTACCTGCTTTTGGTAAACTCGCCCCCTTTCAAGCCTGTAACGCTAACGTAAAGCCAAAGCGATTGCGTGTTTTGGATGGGGCGCAGTGGCGGTTGTTAGAGCATGCTTTGAATACACGACGCTCTCAGCGACTTAAAAGCATCCGCGAGTTGGCTGCTGGCTTTTAACGGATTGAACTGGTGAAGTAAGTATTTCTTTCAAGGTATTGAAGCAGGTATACTTTTGCAGCCTATTGATTGGCAGTCGCCTTTTTCAAAAGAAATTCGATTATTTGTCAAAATTAATTTGATTAAAAGACCTGTATGTTGAATAAACCATCCTCTAACCCTCAAACGCCCGCCTTAAGCGTGTCCCATCTCAGTAAAACCTACGGTGAAAACCTTTTGGCATTAAAGGATGTCTCTTTAGAGGTCGCGCCTGGAGATTTTTTCGCATTATTGGGTCCCAATGGGGCGGGGAAGTCAACGTTAATTGGTATAGTTTCGTCTCTGGTTAAAAAAACATCCGGTCAAGTGTCTGTCTTTGGGGTTGATATTGACCAGGATCTCTCTCTTGCGAAACAAGCCATTGGCTTAGTGCCGCAAGAATTTAATTTTAACCAATTTGAAAAAGTGGTTGATGTTGTGGTGACTCAGGCGGGTTTTTACGGCGTGCCTGCGGCCATTGCAGCCGAGAAAGCGGAAGGGCTGTTGCAGGCTCTGGGGCTGTGGGAAAAGCGCCATGTGCCTTCTCGAACCTTGTCTGGGGGGATGAAGCGGCGATTGATGATTGCTCGAGCGTTGGTGCATGATCCAAAACTGTTGATTTTGGATGAACCCACGGCCGGTGTGGATATAGAGCTGAGACGATCCATGTGGGATTTTCTTCAAGAGACCAATGCAGCGGGTACTACGATTATTTTAACCACTCACTACCTGGAAGAAGCCGAATTGCTGTGCCGTAATGTGGCTATTATCAATCACGGGCAAATCATTAAACATGCGCCGGTCAAAGAAGTGATTGCCAGTTTGGATCAAGAAACCTTTATTTTCGATTTGGCTCGTGCTTTGAATGAAAATCCGTTG
Source organism: uncultured Pseudomonadales bacterium (assembly GCA_964510525.1). Classification (GTDB taxonomy): domain Bacteria; phylum Pseudomonadota; class Gammaproteobacteria; order Pseudomonadales; family JANQJO01; genus CAZECE01. The sequence continues at coordinate 9,800 of CAZECE010000010.1, forward strand.
CCAGGCCAGTATCAAAGCCGTTTGTTAGAAGGTAATACCCAATTAGAAGTGACCTTATGTCGTCAGCAATTATTAAACGATGTCTTTGCCGCACTGGCCGAGAAGGGTGTTGATGTCAGCAGCATGAAAAATAAAACGGGTCGCTTGGAAGAACTGTTTGTGTCCTTGGTTCAGGCCAGCGAATCAGGTTTAGGTGCAAAATCAGGTTTAGGTGCAAAGGAGGCGGCTGTATGAAACCAGTGGCGCTTGCAGTCCCCGCCTTTTCAAATACGATTGCTTTACGCACCATTGTGGTCAAAGAAGTGCGCCGCTTTATGCGCATTTGGGTGCAAACGTTATTGCCACCGGCGATCACGATGGCGCTTTATTTTATTATCTTTGGTCAGCTAGTGGGGTCTCGATTAGGCAACATGGCGGGCTTTAGTTACATTGACTTTATTGTGCCGGGCCTGATTATGATGTCCGTGATCACCAATGCTTATGCCAACGTGGTGTCGTCGTTTTTTGGCAACAAATTTCAACGCTGTATTGAAGAGCTGTTGGTGTCCCCGACACCTGAGTGGATTATTTTAATTGGGTATATTTTGGGAGGTGTGGTCAGAGCCATTTTGGTGGGTGTGATCGTGACGGCGCTCTCGTTGTTTTTTAGTGATTTCCATATGCACAATTTGGCAATAACGTTAACGGTGATGTTTTTGACGGCGACCTTGTTTGCCAGTGCGGGCCTTATTAACGCGTTATTCGCTAAAAAGTTTGATGATATTTCCATTGTGCCGACCTTTGTGTTGACGCCGCTCACTTACTTAGGCGGGGTGTTTTACTCATTGGACTTGCTGTCGCCGTTTTGGCAAAAAGTGTCTTTATTGAATCCCATTGTGTATATGGTGGACACGTTCCGTTATGGGTTTCTGGGGTATCATACGATGCCGGTTATGGGCTCTATTGCGATGATCCTGGTTTTTAATTTGGTGCTGTTTTGGGTTGCGCTCACCTTGTTGAAAAAAGGCGTGGGGACGCGGTTGTAAATGGCTGGTCAGCTAGACGACAAAGCGCATTGGCCGCTCGGCAAACCGACGGTTTATGGCAATAACTATGATCCCAGCCTGTTGCAGCCCATCCAGCGCAGCGAGTCTCGACAGGCGTTAGGCTTCACGACTAACGATACGTTGCCATTTCATGGCACTGACATTTGGAATGCGTATGAGCTTTCTTGGTTAGAGACTTCGGGTAAGCCAGCCGTAGGGCGCTTGGTGCTAGAGATTCCAGCGGCAGTGCCTCAAACGGTCGAATCTAAATCCTTAAAGTTGTATTTAGGCTCATTCAGCCAGACCGCATATGCATCCTCCGAGCAGGTGATGGCCGCCATTGAGCGGGATCTAACAGCATTGCTTGGTGGTTGTGTTAACGCCAGTTTGGTTCCACTTGAGCCGAACGAGGATGCGCAAACTTCGCCTTTACAGAAACCGTATTTAAACGCTGGGGGCTCACCTGTTTTATTGGATGAGCTCGATGTAACTTGCGAACATTATCACCCCAACCCTGAGTTGTTGCGATGTGACGCTACGAGAGTAGTCAATAAAGGTACTTTGTATACGCACCTGTTTCGGTCTTTGTGTCCGGTAACCGGCCAGCCTGACTGGGCGAGCGTGATGGTGCGGTATTCAGGTCGTGAAATCGCGGCAGCCAGTTTGTTGCAGTACCTCGTTTCTTTTCGATTGCACCAAGGGTTTCATGAATCCTGTGTTGAGAGATTGTTTATGGAAATCAAGCAACAGTGTGCCCCAACTGAATTGTCGGTATATGCGCGCTTTGCTCGGCGTGGTGGCATTGATATCAATCCTTTTCGTTCAGACTTTGAAGCTTATCCGGATAACTTAAAAATGGGAGCACAATAATCGCGTCCTCTCCTCCTACTTCACAGGCTACAAAGGGTGCCCCGAATGCCACGGGTCATAACGCTGGTGATAACCTCAGTGCCTTGGAGCCTAAGCAGCGCGTTTTAATGGGCATGATGACCGCATTGATTGTGTGGATGGTAGCGACCTTCGTTGCGTTACAGCAGTCCCCCCAACGAGACACCGAACGTGTTTTATCAGGCATGGCATGGTGGTTATCACCTATTGAAGTGAATCCAGGAAGTCGTTTACAACCCTTAACCGGGGAGCTTAATAGTATTGAACAAGTCGGTAATTCCAAGACGTTATGGGCGGTTGGAGAACAGGGCTTGATGTTGTGGAGCGACGATTTGGGCTTCAGTTGGCAGCAACATCGATGGTTGCTGGATCAACAACGTCCGATGGATCGCTCCAGTGATGGCGGTAGCCATTTTCAGTTAATCAATAGGGCAATGGCTGCTAGTCCTGATCAGAAATTTCCAAAAAATGCGGCTCGAAATTATGTCGATTTTGATCGAGAGATGCAAAAACAACAGGCCATTCCTCGGCTAAAGCCATTAGCTCCTAATCTTCAATCCATATTTTTTATCAATGAACGAGAAGGCTGGCTTGTTGGTGACCGCTCGACGTTATTTAAAACTGAAAACGGAGGATTGTCTTGGACTGCATTGGAAGGTGCCCCTGAAGGTGATTTGAGAGACATCGTGTTTTTTGGTTCTGAAGAAGGTCTTTTAGTTTCAGCTCAGGGCGTGGTGTATCAGACCACGACGGGCGGACAACGTTGGGAGCGTCTTGCGAACCAGGCGTCGATCTTGCCGGGGTTTTTTATCCGACAAAATAAACAATACAGTTGGATGGCCGAGCAACGCATCTTAGATGTCTCTTTTCGCGGGATTGCTGAAAACTCGAGAGCCAGAGGCTATCGAGGCCTTGCTGCATTTAATAATTATCGTGATCTGTTGAGGGTTGGTAATGACTTGCACTTCAGAGTATCAGCGGCCGGAGAGTTGTCTGTCTCAGAAGCAGCTGCGAGCGTAAATGAGGTGTTTGATCTTGATTGGGCGCCGGTTTTTCAGACAACTTTAAAAGATCAAGCGCCTATCAATGAAGCAGCTGCAAACAATCAAGTGGCTGTAAACAAGCAAGTGGCTATAAACAATCAAGATGACTTTGAGGCCTCTCAGATGTATCGCAAATTTCCAGCACCTTGGTATTGGTTGCTCACGCTCTGCGTGCTAGTCGGTGTTTTTTTCTGGGCGCTGCGACGACAGCCGGTCATTTTAGAACAAAGCAGTATCACAGACATTTTTACCTCCGATCGTCCTTTAAAACCCGGTGATCCAGATCCATTGAATTTTGGAGCGATTGCTAGAGCGTTGTCCCGCTTTATGAGAAACCCTAATACAGAGCCGCCCTTGACCATTGCGGTCACCGGTGAGTGGGGATCTGGGAAAAGCTCATTGATGAACTTGTTGTATCACGATTTAAAGCAATTTGGTTTTAGCCCTGTTTGGTTTAATGCTTGGCATCATCAAAAAGGGGATCAACTTTTGGCGTCGCTGTATGCCAATATCAAAGCACAAGCATTGCCGCCTTGGAGTAAAGTCGCGCAAGGCGTTCCTGTTGGGTTGCTGTTCCGTTTGCAATTATTACGTCGACGGGCAGCGCAAAAACCGCTGCTGTACTTTGCTGTTATTGTGATTTTTGTGTCCGCTATCACGTATTTATTTAACGATCCGAGCTCTTGGAACAAGTTAGATATTTCTATTTGGATAAGCAGCTTGGCCAATATCACCAGCGACGGCGATTTGCAGCGTAACCTGATGGTGGCGTTGTTTGGCATGGTGCCGCCCTTGGCAGGCTTGGTGAAGGCCCTGCAGGCATTTGGTGTGGATCCTCTTCGTTTGATATCCAGCGGCTCCCGTAAAGATAAAAAAGAGACTCCGGATCCCAGCGCGCGGTTTTTATTTGCAAAAGATTTTGCCGAAGTGTCGCAAAGCTTGGAGTTGGGTCGGGTGGTCATTTTTATTGATGATTTGGATCGATGCAGTCATGAAAATGTATTGGAAATTATGGAGGCGATTAACTTTTTGGCGGTCTCAGGCCAATGTTATATCGTGTTGGGTATGGCCAAAACCTGGGTGAAAACCTGCATCGCGCTGGGTTTTAAAGAGTTAGCAATGGAGAGTTTAAAGAGTCAAGAAGGTCATTCGCGTCTGACGCAACATACGGATGATCAAGTGAGACGAAAGCAATTTGCTGAACATTATCTTGAAAAGCTGATCAACATTGAAGTGCCGGTTCCGAAAATAGAGCAAGGCGATTTTAAGGCATTATTAATGTCTGACACGCAATTAAAGTCTGAAACGAAACAATCCATCAGCGAGTCGCTGGATGCTTCAGTGACAGGCTCGCTACTGACACACTTGTCGCTCACAAGCCGTATATCGTCATTCGTAAAACGGCTGACGTCGGTAAAACAATACGGCCTGACCTTGGGAGTGGTTTGCGCTGTGGCTTTAGGGATCTATATAGGCACGGGTGCCTCCGGTGACATGCTTAATTTTATGAACGGTAGTCAATTAAATGGGACGGCAGCCGTGACAAACGCTGATGACGCAGCGTGGAATCGAGATACGAATCGCTACCAAGATAAAGCCTCTGACCCTGTGAATCAGATGGATACGCGTGACTCTTCTAAGCGCCCTGGATTACATGAGAGTCTTGGACTCCAACCTACTCCATATGCAGATTCTCAGACGCATAGCAGCTTACTGTTGGCCTCTCCAAGAATGATGATCAGCTTAATCGCTGTTTCTTTATTATTAATCATTGGGATTTGTTGGTACTGGTTACGGCGACCGCAACGAATTGAACAAGATTCTAAGAGTTTCCAACAGGCGTTGGCGGTTTGGCAGCCTTGGATTCAGTGGCACAATCAGACGCCTCGAGCGGTGAAACGCTATTTAAACCGGGTGCGTTATTTAGCGATGCGGAATCGAGAAGGGCAACCCGTAGCGGAAACCGATTTAGTGGCTATGGCCGCCATTTCGGCATTGAATGCGGAATGGGTTGATCATCCAGGCCGGTTTGAGCAATTGATGTCGGATCCAAAATCGCTGTTAATGCCTTGGTTGCAAGTGCAACTTCAAAAGCAGCGTTTATCCAATGAAGCGTTAGAGCAATCGGTTGCCGATTGGGTAACGGTGTTGTCAAAAAGCGTTTATGACCACAGACGATTGTTCTCCAGTCATGTCACCGAAAGTAAAACACAACAAACATTCTCTTCGATGGCATCAGAGGTGAAAGTTTAGAGGTGAAAGTTTAGAGCGTTCGCTACCTGTTGCAGCACCTCGTTCACGGTAATCAATGACATTGCTTTTGGGTGATGTACCCGCGTGTGCCACTTTGCCATCTCATAGGAATAGCCCAAATAGGTTTCAACGGCCGCCGGGTATTTGTTGACGCAAAATTCAGTGGCTTTGTATGGCCCTGTGAGTTCTGGGCGGGCGACAGCATACAGCCCCACAACAGGGATTTTGAGGGCGCGCGCGAGATGCACAGGTCCTGTGTCTGGCGCAATCAACGCATCGCATTGTTTTAAAATACTGCTTAATTGTGGCAGGGTGGTGGTACCAATGGTATTCAGTACTCGTTTGCCAGCATGAGGGGGCAGTTTTTGCATGAGGTGTTGGCCAATGTGTTGTTCTTTTTCAGTCCGGCCTCCTACCAAGACCAAATTAACGTCATTGTATTCCAATAGCAAAGACAGTATGCACTCTTCAAAGCAGTGGGTTGGCCAGTCTCGTTCTGATTTTGAAGCACAAGGAGCGATGGCTATCCAGCGCTCGGAAGACTCTAAACGCTCTTTGGCTTCTTGGTCGGCTTTATAGTCGGTCAAAATTGGCCAAGAATCCGTGGGAGTGGCGTTGATATTGGTATCGGGGAAATGGTGTTTTAGGGGCTCTAAAAATTGATAAAAACCATCCAATAAATGTCCATGAGCAGTGGGAATGCGTTCATGGGTAAATAGGGCGTGGCCATCCCTAGCGCGAGTGCGATCAAAGCCAATTTTGTGCTTTGATCGAAGCAATGGGTAAAGTAAATTGATTCGTAGAGAGGCTTGCATGGCCAGGATGCACTCGTAGCGTTTGGCTTTATGTTGAGACCAAAATTCGTAATACGAACGGAGTGTGCTGGGTTTGTCAATCAGCTGCACAATGACGTTACCAGGGAACTCAAACAGTTTTTGAGACAGCGTACTGGTGATCCATAAAATTTGAGTATTAGGCAGTTGGTTGGCAAGACTTTGCACAGCAGAGCTACAGAGAATAAGGTCACCCAGCGCAGAAAATCGAACAATGGCAATTTGACTCGTTTCCAAAGAAAATCCTTTTCTTATTTAGGCCTTGTCGTTTAAGAGAGAGCACTTTGACCGGCAGCCGCATTATTCTTTAGTCACATTATCCATTAGCTGCATTATCGATATCAGACAAACGGTAATCTTCCCAAACGACGTTGTTTTTACCCGAATGTTTCGCGGTATACAAGGCGCTGTCGGCGGAATGCAAAATTTCCATGTAGCTGGAAGCCGCATAAGGCTGCGTGGGATCATAAGTGGCAATGCCACCACTGACGGTGACGATGTTAAATGGGCTGTTCTCATGCGGCATGTTCTTTTCCGAAAAATTCGCTAAAATTCTATTGGCAACTTTCAAGGCAATGTCTTTTGGGGTATTGGGTAATGTGAGCAGCAGCTCCTCCCCTCCATAGCGAAACAACTGATCATTGTTTCGAGTTTTTTCTTGAATCGTCTGAGTGACCGATTTGAGCGTCTTATCCCCTTCTAGATGGCCATAGTGATCGTTGTATTGTTTGAAATAATCGACATCGAATAGTATGACGCTGTACGCTTGTTTCAATTCGGTGCTTTCTTTGTGTAAGGATTCCAAGGCCGTTGTCATCGCACGGCGGTTGCCGATTTCGAGTAGTGCATCCATGTAGCTCATGGACGTCAATTGTTGATTGGCTTGCAATAATTTTTCAGTTTCGTTGTTGATACGACGATCGACGTATTGGGCTTGTGTTTTCACCAGTCTTGCGTAAGCCAGTGTCAGTTGTTGTGGGCTTACGGTGCCAATCACCTTCCCTTTTAAATCCGTGACGATGCAATGTTTGAATTTGTCCTTTTGCATGCGTTCAATTGCTGAGGACACTAGGCAGGTTTGATCTAAGAAAGTGAGCTCAGGGTTCATCATGTCTTGAGCGTATAGTTGGGAGTTGTAGGGATTTTGGATGATCAAATCTGCGATTCTCACCAGCTCATATTGCTCGATTATTCCCTCGATTTTATTGAGCTCGCCAACCAGTACTTCTGAAACGCGATGTTGCGTCATGCATTTAATCACATGAGTTAAGCTGTCTTGTGGGCTAACGAAAACCAAATTTTTTTCGATAATTTCCCCGAGCTTTGGTTCTTCTAATTGCAGCACAGATAGTCCTTAGTTCATGTGTTTTTTAATCTGTTTACTCTCTAAGTTTATGCATGAAAGTGGTTTTTTTCACCGTTTGTTGCGATCTTTTCTTTAAAGAGCAAAGGATACAAAATGTATATTTTTGTATCCCCCTGTTTTAGGCAGTTTTATGTACTTGCTTAGAGAGTGCAGTAAAAGATAAACAGGGTGTATATTTTGTGGCACCCAAGATTTATGATACCGATTTCTTTTTGGCAACCTCATGATTGGCGGTGATGTCATGGTGTTCTTTGAGTTTTGCTTCCCACTGTTCATATAGGTTGGGCAAGGCAAGCATGACTTGTAAATTAAACATTCGATACAGCAGCCATTCGATGTCGCGATTCTCTCTGCTCAGCTTGTTCACGATCGGTGTCATGAGTTTAATGATATTGACGGGGTTGCATCGAAACAACATTTTGGAGAAGGGCAGTCCGCGTAAGTCATGTTCGGATCGATAACCTGAACGATACAGCATTAATTTGAAGCGTTGAATCGCGGCGTGGATACTGTCTTGTAGTTCATTGTGTAGGGCCAGCTCTTGATCATTGGCGCTGATTAAACCCTCTAGGCCAATATTGCAGATGGAGTCAATGTTTTCTGTGTTGATGCTGTAGTAAGGGCTAATACGATCCTGGAGTCGTTCTGTGAGCCATTTTTCGAAGACTGGTTTGATTTTTTGCATATTGGTGAGGGTATTATCTTTCGCCTCATTTTGGGTCATTTTTTGCTTGTCACTCAGGTATTGGAAATTCCAGTTAATTAAGCGTTCCATGGATTGATCGTAGGCATTTACCACCGAGTTAACGGTATCGCTTTCGAGTGCCTTAAAGATATCTTGCAGTAACTGCATGGCGTGGTTTTTTTGGCTGTCATGGTCAACGTTGGAGGAGGTTTCGTTAGTGACTAAGTGCATGTGGCATTTTTTCACAGGATCGGTCTTAGAAGAGTCGATATTTTCTTTCCTCATTGGATTGATGTCCTTTCGAGATAGACTGTGCATAATAAGTATCCTCAGAGTGTGTCGGTGTTAAGCTGAGTTCTGACTTCAGTATAAGCAGAGCTTGCAGAGGTCGTATTAGCCGGGACTGTTGATAACGAGGAAAATAGAAACAAGTGAATGAAAAGGCAGGGTGAATCAAAAACTTAGTGAAAGTTTTCAATTGGTGCCTTTCGGTAAGTGAATGTAAGCAGTGTAACGGCTTTGTAAACGAAAGTGATAGCTGAGCGATAAGGCCGTTGATAAGAATTTGAAAAGCCTTGATAAAGCGTATCAGAGCAGCTCGTTAAGCAATTGATTGACCTGCTTGGGGTTCGCCTGGCCGGAAGAGGCTTTCATCACCTGGCCAACAAAATACCCAATCAGTTTCTTTTGTTTTTCGGGTGGAGCCGCTCGGTATTGTTCGGCTTGCTTAGCGTTTGCTTCAATAACGCTTACAACGATTTGTTTGAGCGCACCACTGTCCGATATCTGGCTTAAGTTTTGTGACTCAATCAAGAGATCAGGGTCTTGGGGTGACGACCATAATTGAGTTAGCAAGGATTTTGCCATTTTGCCCGATAGGGTGTTATCCGTAATGCGCGCAATTAACTTACCGAGTTGATTGGCCGCGATGGGCACTTGGCGGAAGCTGACCTGATGTTGATTGGCTAAGCCTAACAATTCTGTGGTGACCCAATTGCTGCATACTTTTGCCGAAGTGTCTGCAGTTGTTTGGGTTGCGGCTTGGTACACGGCTTCAAAGTAGTCAGCAATATCACGAGATTGGGTCAATACCAGTGTGTCGGACTCTGTCAGTTGGTAATCGGTTAAAAACCTAGAAACTTTTTCCTTAGGCAGTTCGGGTAATTGAGATTTAATTTCACTGAGCAGCTCAGGTCGAATTTCAATGGGGGGAATATCTGGGTCCGGAAAGTACCGATAGTCATGCGCGTCCTCTTTGGAGCGCATCGGGCGCGTGGTGTGATTGGAGGTATCAAACAGCCGCGTTTCTTGGCGTATTTCGCCGCCTTGTTCAAGCACTTGAATGTGGCGCTCAATTTCATGATCGATGGCTAACTGCACAAAGCGAAACGAATTGATGTTTTTGATTTCAGTACGGGTGCCTAAGGTTTGGCTGCCGGTAGGGCGTACAGAGACGTTCACATCGCAGCGCATAGAGCCCGCTGAGAGATCACCGTCGCAGATGTCAAGGTAGGTCACCAGCTGGTGAATGTTTTTGTAATACGCGACGGCTTCGTCACTGGAAGACATCTCCGGTTCAGAGACAATTTCAAGCAGCGGGGTGCCCGCTCGATTTAAGTCAATGGCGGATGCGTTGGCACGTAGATCGTGAATCGATTTGCCGGCATCCTCTTCGAGATGGGCTCGGGTAATACCAATTGTTTTTTCAGTTCCATCTACTGTGATGGTGAGCTTGCCTGGACCGACGATGGGGCTTTCATATTGGCTGATTTGATACCCTTTGGGTAAGTCGGGATAAAAATAATTTTTTCGAGCAAAGATGGAGGTGGGTGGTATGTCTGCGCCAATCGCTAAGCCAAATAACAACGCCATTTCCACGGCCCGTTGGTTCACGACCGGCAGCACTCCGGGTAAGCCAAGATCAACCGTACATGCTTGAGCATTGGGTTCCGCACCAAATGTGGTGGCGGCACCTGAAAAAATTTTGGATTGGGTGGCCAGTTGAACGTGAATTTCAAGACCGATGACGGGTTCCCAGGACATGTTGTTAAACTCCAATGCGTGCGATGATTGCCATTCCGTGCTTAAACAGATGCTTTAATTAACATAAGCTTTAATTAACGTAGGCTTCAGGAATTTGCTGATGCCAATCGGTTAACTGTTGAAATTGATGGCCGAAATTCAGCAGCTTTGCTTCTGAAAACCCCGGGCCAATTAATTGAAAACCGACCGGCATGTGATGGCTAAAACCGCCCGGCAATGAAATGGCCGGCAATCCGGCTAAGTTGACGGAGATGGTGTAAATATCACTGAGATACATGCTCAAGGGGTCTTGGTTTTTTTCGTTAAATCTAAACGCTGTGGTCGGCGTGCTGGGGGCAAAAATCAAATCAACTTCTTTAAATGCGTTTAAGAAATCTTGTTGAATGAGGTGGCGAATCCTTTGGGCTTGTCGATAATAAGCGTCGTAATAACCCGTGCACAGGGTATAGGTGCCCATTAAAATGCGTCGTTTAACTTCTTCACCAAAGCCCTCCGCGCGTGAGCGTTTGTAAAGGTCTTCCAGGTCTTGCGGTTTGTCGCACCGATGCCCAAAGCGCACGCCATCGTACCGAGCCAAGTTTGAGGAACATTCTGCTGGGGCAATCACGTAATACGCTGGGATGGCCGAATCAGTGTGCGTTAGATCCACTTCTTTAATCTCCACGCCCAAGGACGTGAATTGTTTAATGACGTCGTCCAGCAAGGATTTGATTTCGGGATTTAAATGGTCATTAAAGAACTGCTTGGGCAAACCTAGTGTCTGGCCTTTAAGCGGTTGATCCAGGTGAGCTGCATAATGAGGCACTATTGCATTAGAGGAGGTGCCGTCTTTGGAATCATGCCCCGCTATTAGTTCTAAAAGATCGCAGCAATCTTCTGCGGAGCTGGCGAGGAGGCCGGCTTGATCAAGGCTGGACGCAAACGCGATCATGCCCCAACGAGACACACGACCATAGGTCGGCTTGATGCCTGTAACGCCGCAAAAACTCGCCGGTTGTCTTACTGAGCCACCGGTATCAGTGCCTGTCGCAAAGGGGGTGAGCCGAGCCGCTACAGACGCGGCCGAACCACCCGAAGAGCCTCCTGGCACGTGTTCGAGATTCCAAGGGTTGGATGCTGGCCCAAAAAAACTGGTTTCATTGGAAGAGCCCATGGCAAACTCATCCATGTTGACTTTGCCGAGAGTGGGCATGTGCTGTTCAAGGCAGCGTTGCGTGACCGTTGATTCATAAGGCGGTATAAAGTCGGACAGCATCTTTGAGCCGCAGGTGGTGCGAATCTGCTTCGTGCAAAAAATGTCTTTGTGTGCGATTGGGATGCCGGTTAATGGATGACTGTTGCCTGATGCAATAGCATCATCAGCCGCTTTGGCCTGAGTCAGCGCTTCGTCTTCACAGACGGTGATAAAACCGTTGAGTGTTTTATCATGTGTTTGGATGCGCTCTAAAAAGTGGGTTGTCAGCTCGACTGAGCTGAAGCTTTTATCTTTAAGGCCGTGCGCCAGTTCTCGAATGGATAGTGAATGCATTAGATGTAGCTACCTGGCAAATTAAGAGTTGAGTAAAAGGAAGTGTTGAGTGAAAGGGGTAGGCAGTTAAGAGCAAAAAAGACCGTCATTCAATGACTTGCGGAACCCAGTAAAAGCCATCCCCCGCTTCCGGTGCGCCCTGTTGCAATTGCTCGCGTTGATCGGTTTCGGTGACCTCATCCGTTCTTAAAGGCTGTGAGAGCTGAAAAGGTTGCGCCATCGGAGGTACCTTCGATGTGTCGACTTGTTGCATTTTATCAATCATCTCCATGATGGATGTCAGCTGAGGACTTAACCGTTCAGCATCCTGTTCGGAGACGCTCAGTCGGGCGAGGTGAGCCATGTGTTTTACCGTTGCAATATCCAATGCAAGCACTCCCTGTATGTTGTATTTCCTGTGCGCTTATAAAAAATCCAAGTCCGGGTTTTGGCGTAACGTTTCCTGGTTTTCTTCTTGTTGATTGACCTGCTTACCCAGCACTTCTCGGGCAAATTTTAAGTAAACTGTGTATATCTTAGCGGGCTCATTGGCCGCTTCGACCACAAAAAACGGGGCTAGTGAGACTTGGTATTGCTCGGCGAGCTTCATGCCAGGGCTGTCGGGGTCGCGTTCATCGGCGATAACAATCTCGTCAATCTGTTTGAGTTGCCCAGAACTTTCCAGTTTTTGCTGAACATCGTTGCACTTGGGGCAGGGCTCACCATTGGCGAGAATTTTTTTAACAAAGGTGATTTTCATAAGCGGTTTAAAGAGCGGTTTCAAAAGGTGATGTATGAGGCGTTAAGATTTTATGTTGGCCGAGTGGAGTCCGCACTCTTTTTGGGTGGCCTCTTCCCAAGACCAACGACCGGCGCGTTCATGTTGATTCGGCAGAACGCTGTTGGTGCAGGGCTCACAACCAATGGAGATAAACCCTTTGGCATGCAGTGGGTTGTAGGGAATGTTTTCTTCTTGAATATACGCCCAGGTTTGAGCTGAGCTCCAATGAGCCAAAGGGTTGAATTTAATCAAGGTTGATTCAGCGGTTGAAAAAGCCCGATCAATTTGCACAACGGGCACGTTTTGTCGCGTGCCAGGGCTTTGGTCTTGACGTTGGCCGGTGACCCAGGCTTCTAAATTATTTAGCTGCTTGCGTAAAGGGGCGACTTTACGAACGCCGCAGCATTCTTGATGGCCGTCTTGATAGAAGCTGAATAAGCCTTTTTCATTTACCAGCTGTTGTACGGCTTCAGGCTCAGGGAAGGCGACTGATAATGATATCGGGTAGGTTTTACGAATTAAGTCAATATACTGATACGTTTCTGGGTGCAGACGGCCAGTATCTAAGGTGAAAACCTTAACACCAGATGTGATTTGGCTGGCCATGTGAATCAGCACAACGTCTTCGGCGCCACTGAAAGATAAACTGATCTCTTTAAACTGCTTGAGAGCAAATGATAGAATTTGTTGTGGGGTTTGGTCGACTAACTGCTGTTGCCAATCATCCACCAATTGATTGAGGTCTTGGGTTGCTATCTCGGTTGTTTCTACCACGCTTGTTTCTATCATGATGTGGGCTAAGTCCTTATCTTAGATCGGAAGGAATTGAATTGGTCGAGTATTATACCCTAGAAGCCAGATAATGAAACCGTCCGCTGATAGCGGCGTTAGAATATTAAGGAATGTTTTTATGCAGATTGTCTGTTTGGATTTGGAAGGGGTTTTGGTCCCTGAGATATGGATTAATGTGGCAGAAAAGCTCGGCATAGAAGCGTTAAAGAAGACCACTCGAGACATTCCTGATTATGATGAACTGATGCGATATCGCTTGGATTTGATCGCAAAACACGACATTACCCTGTCTTATATTAAGGAAGTCATTGCAGAATTGGTACCATTAGAGGGTGCTAAAGACTTTTTGGATGAGTTGCGAGGCCACTTTCAGGTGGCGATTTTATCGGATACTTTTTATGAGTTTGCTCAGCCTTTGATGCGTCAGTTGGGCTTTCCGATGCTGCTGTGTCATAAGTTGGTTGTGGATCCTAAAAGTGATCAAATCGTGGATTACAGACTTCGTCAGAGCAACCCAAAGCGTCAAGCGGTGTTGGCATTTAAGCAGCTTTACTATCAGGTGTTTGCGGCGGGTGATTCGTTTAATGATTTATCGATGCTGCAGGAAGCCGATGCCGGCGCTTTTTTGCATGCGCCCGAATCCATTGCTTCTCAATTTCCTCAATTACCGGCGTTTAACGAATATTCCGAGTTGCTAGCGTTTTTTAAACAGCACTGACTAATTTTTAACTGATAATTATTTAAACGCCTGAACCCTTACAAACCCTTATACAAACGCTAATAAAGGGTTGAACTGAGCCCCTGGTTCATGAAAAAATTGGCTGTTAATTGTTCTTTTGTTTTGGTTTTCGTGCT
>CAZECE010000011.1:0-3594 GCA_964510525.1 uncultured Pseudomonadales bacterium
GCAGCCGCTAAAACGTGTCGATCATTGGAGTCTGGCAGTTCCAGGGTTTTGATAAGATCTTCATATCCTTCGACAAGGCAGTCTCTTGTTGCAAGGTTCATGAGGTCACGAGTGCGTTCGAGTTTCTTTCTGTTTCTGTCAGGTTGGTTTCTAATAAGGGCGTTTATCCACTCTTCATGAATTTCATTGGTCCATCGGCCCCTGAAAATATCTGCTACGCACAGTTGAAGCAGTAGATCTCGTAGCGGTGCAGGGTATAAGGTATTGGCATCAAGTAGTGCTTTAACTAGACCGCCCGTCATTCGGGGTTGTACCCCATATTCTCTTCTTGAGCTTCGGCGGCCAGCTTATCCAGAATGGTTTCTCTTTCGGTATCGATTTGATTTTTGTAGGCCAGAATGTCTTCTAATCTGACGCGCCTATGCTTCCCAACTTTTCGATGTGGGATCTCACCTTGTTCAAGTAGCTTGATTAGAAAAGGTCTTGATACATTGAGGGTTTCGGCCGCTTGTACTGTGCTGAGTTCTGCGTTGGCAGGTATTAAAGTGAGGGCATGCCCGCTTGCCATTGATTTGAGTATTTCCATGAGCAGCTCAACTGCCAAGGAAGGTAGTTCAAGCACTTCGTTGTCTGGAAGCTTGATGCTCAGTGAGCTGTCTTTTTTAATGAAGCGTGCCAGGTGTGAGCTGCTGGCTTTGGCGAGCACGCTGTCTTCGTGGGATGGCGGTGGAAGCATGCTTGGGGTCATGGCTAGGCTTTCCTTCTTTGAAGTTGTGCTTATAGAATAGCCATTAAATGAAATAAGTGCAATAAACGAAATAGGTGAATGTTATTTGGTCTGAGGGATTTTGCGAGGGTGGTTTTTGCTGAGTGGCTGGCATGGGCGTCCTTTCTTGGTGTCAAATACCTTGCATAAAGGATATTAACACAGGTATTTATAGGTTAAGCAATCTTTGAGTCCCTTTATAAGGTACTGTATTATATAGGTCATTTTAAGCAGAGGCTGTGCTTGCCCTTAATTGGCATGGTTGTGGTTTTTTAAGCCATATGGTATATCATTACCAATGAAAGCATTTTCGCTATTAAAAGATAAGTACGTATATAAGGATATGGCCATTCGTGAAATGGTGATTTGGCAGTTGCCAACTACAGATCCAGAGCGGCCGCATGGATTGAAGTATTCCCTGTATTACGGTTTTCATGGTGAATGCTTGGTTCGGTATGACAATGAAAGAGGTAAGGGAGACCACCGCCATTACGGGGAGCGTGAAGAATCATATCAATGGGTTTCTGTTGAGAGACTGATTCAAGATTTTCGAAACGATATCGATCGAATAAGAGGAGAGCATCATGAGTAAACAAATCATCCATGTAGGAGTCGAAAACCCTGACGCAGGATTTGATCGTTTCATCGAGGTTTGGAATAAGGCAGAGCAGGGTGTTGATCAGGCATCAGAAATCCATCTTAACTTTGAAGATTTGAGTGCATTGCTTTCTATCATGACACCGAAGCGGTTAGAGCTGATGAAACTGTTGCGAAAAGAAGGGGCGCAAAGTATTAGAGCGTTATCTAAGTTGCTTGAACGTGATTATAAAAATGTTCACACTGATGTCATGGCACTAGAAGACGCTAATCTTCTGAAACGTAATGGTGAAAATCAATTTTTAGTTCCTTGGGATGTGATTGACGCCCAAATTGATTTGGCTGCATAGGCATGGACCTAAAAACCCAACAAGAAACCTACTGGCACCACCTCACCAAACTCCCACACATGGACGCCATCTTCCGCGCCTGCGAAGCATTGGAAGCCGAAAACATCAGCATCAACCGCGATCGCGTGCGGGAACGCTCGGGTGTCACCCCAACCAACCTCCTTGCAGCCGGCATCAAGCTCTACCGAACCCGACAAGACACTACGGATGAATTCACCAAAACCCCAGCGGTCTTATTGCATTTAATCGGCCAGTCATTAGAAAACGCGTTTGAATCCATGGCATCCGGCTTTGATGATAAGGTTAAAGAGATCGATGCTCATTACCAATCCATCGCTGAAAGCCTACAGACCGATTTTAATCATCAGGTGGATCTCACCGAGCAAAAGCAACAACAGATTGATGAACTCAAATCACTTCTTGAAAAACGTGAAAGTGACATTGAGCATCTCCAATCCACCCTTCAAAAAAAAGCCGAAGAACAAGCGAGCTTAACCCACAAATACAACCAACTCCTGCAAGAGCATCGCGATCTGCAACAAAGTTTTGAGCAAGAAAAGCAGCGTAACAAAACCCAGGCCCAAGATCATCAGCAAGCTCTTGAAACCATCAAACAAGAACACGAGAAAAGCTTTTATCATTTAACCCTACAACACGATAAAGCCCATGCCAGCCTAATGACGCAGTTGGGTAATGAAAGAGGGGAGTGGTCTCAGGAGCGAAAGCAATTAGAAGAAGCGGTACGCCTTAAAACACAGGCTCTGCAAGAATCTCAAACCAAGGTCGATCAACTGGCTCATGATAAAATCGAGCTGTTTAAACAGATCCAATCACTCGAAGCCGTATTGCCGGGAATAAAGACGTTAAAAGAAGCCAATCAAGCGCTGGAACACCAGTGCCAAGTCCTTGAAACTCAAGGCAATCAACAGCAAAAACTCCAAGCCGAACTCGAGCATCATCAACAAGAAATCGCGTTTTATAAAAGCCTGTTGAGTAAGCTGCCGACGTTTGAAGCGGAAGCCCGAGTCAGTGATCCTCTCTAAACCCTCTCGCCATATGATCAAAACAAACGCCAATTGATCGTTTACAAAGCGTTACAAATAAAGCCTGATTAAACACACCAATCAGGCTCCAATTACATTTCGACTGACTATAATTTAAACACTCGAAAGCAAGCAGGACGCTGAATCAAGACAGGAGTCGACACTCAAACAGCCCAGGTTGAAATACCGATTTATGCAGTCACTCCTAACCAAACAGTCACACAATACCCAGCGTCGGTCTAACCAACCTCGTCAGTTCAGCACGAATCTGATGAGTGAGATCACCAGCAACGCGGTATTGGATGCCGCCTTAGCTGAGATCAGCAAGCGTCGCGAAGAGGACAAAGACAGCAGTGATATCTGGGAATTGCGTCGCCATTGGCAAGCCCATAAACACATCATCCGAGAACAGCTTTTAGCGGGGATCTACTACCTTTCCCCCGTTGATCACTTCGGTTACAAAAACGGTCATGCTCTAACGCGCTGGTCCGAACAAGATGCGGTGGTGTTAAAAGCCATGAGCACGGTGTTAACGCCAATCATCACCGATCGTATTGATACCCGTTGTCATCACGTTAAAGGTAATGGTGGGTTAAAAGGCGCGGTCAACAGTATTCGTGCGCACCTTCAAGATTCCGAAAACCAATTTAAGTTTGTAGTGAAATCCGACATTGCGGATTTTTACGCCAGCACCTCGCATGAGGTTTTGCTCGAGCAGTGTGCCAAGATTTTTAAAGATACTCGTGTGTTAGATGTATTGCAGCAGTACATGAACCGCGTGGAAGTACGAGAAGGGGAACACGATCTCATCAGTATTGGGATCGCCAAGGGCTGTCCG
>CAZECE010000012.1:0-27836 GCA_964510525.1 uncultured Pseudomonadales bacterium
TGGTTCACGACATTCCAGGCTTGACCTGGAATCCATGGGTAAGTACCTCGCAACCTGCCCTCGTTGAGTCGCTTTGTTCATCGTGGCCACTTCATACTAAAGTATAGCCGATTACGCAAAAGGCACCTTTGAGGCAGAGACCGTCACCCCCTGTAAAGGCCACCGAAAAAACCACGAATATTCAGCTCGCCACCTACATGATGAACATTGCACTCAAGCACCTAAAAGATCACCCAAAAAGTAAATTTCCAGTCATTATGCCCATGGTGCTCTACCACGGGCAGAAAACGCCTTACCCATACCCCTTGAACTGTCTCAGCATCTTCGAGGATCCCGATAATCTAATGGGCCAGGTCTTTAGCAATCCGATCCACCTAGTGGATTTAAACACATTCCCAGATGAGCAATTAAAGCAGTTCAAATTGGTGGGCGTCATGTCTCGCTTGCTCAAACATATCCGAGAGCCAGATCTTGATAAAAAATTGCCAATGATTTTGAATGATGCGGTTGAAGCGGCTTTACTCATCAGCGAAGGCGGTCAAAACGCAGTTTTAGACGAAAAAGTGTTACACTTTATAAGAAACAGCCTGGCCTACGCCTTCACGGCCGCGCCAGAGCTAAAAGAAAAGCGCACTATCAATGAGTTAATGGGTCATACCGCTGAACCGATAAGGAATGAAATTATGTCATTAGCCGATGTTTTGAGACAAGAAGGCCGTGAAGAAGGTCGTGAAGAAGGTCTTGAGCAGGGTCGAGAAGCAGGCTTTGAGCAAGCAAAAGTCGAAATCGCGCATCAAATGCTCCGCGAGGGTTCTGACGATCGCTTTATCTTAAAAGTCCTTAAAATCAGTCAGCAGCAGCTCGACGAGATCAAACATAGCCGGTAACGAGCGGCGGCGTCAGTTTTGCGCCTCCTTTGGTGCAGCAACCCACTTTATGTTATTAAGCAGCATCGAGTTTTATTTTCGAAACCTTACCCAAACGTACTGTTTTCCGAGCAAGCCATAGATCATACGAATGCTGCATAGCAAGCCAGCTTTCAGGAGATCTACCTAAGGCCTTCGACAAACGCAGAGCCATTTCAGGGCTTATCCTACTCTGACCTTTGAGGATTCTATTTAATGTAGAAGCCGCAACATCAAGCTTCGATGCTAAAAATCGACAGCTTAAATCAAATGTATCCATATAAGTTGCAAGGATAAACCCTCCTGGATGAGGAGGATTGTGCATAGACATCATTGATAGTCCTCGTAATCCAAAACATGTGCATTCCCATCAGTGAATTGAAACGTTAAGCGCCAATTACCGGAGACCGAAATAGACCAAATACCCTCACGTGAGCCTTTTAACCGATGTAAACGATATCCGGGGATATCCCAATCATCTATTAAGGACGCCGTATCCAGTGCAGCCAGTGAAATCTAAGCCTTTGGTTATGCTTAGCGTGTTGCGCAACACTGTCAACCTGAACCGTCACCATTTGGCTCGTTATATGACATAAGTGTGTATCCAGCACTAATGCCTTTTTGCGGCGTCAGTGCGTTTAATTTTGAAAAACTAATAATCCTCACCAGAATCGAAAACGAGCTCTCTATTATTTCCACTGAGGATGACACGCCGTAGTTCTCCCGGGTTGGAGAATCTCGCTTGCCGCGCCATGTTTTAACTCCCACCAAACAAAGAGTTCGAGGTTAAATCGGGTTCAGACAACATCAATCGAGCCTAATGATTTTTATCTAAGGTTCTTTTTTCGTCCGCTTCTGAAGTATCACCCTACCCTTTACAAACTATGGCACCAGACAACCACTTGAATCTAGGGGTTCAGGTTCAGCCCCAACACTTGGTTTTGGGTGTTCGTTCATATCAATTTCTTCTTCCGCCGCAAAGCCCTCAACAACATCTTCAATGTTATCATGGATTTCTGAGCGCTCGACTAACCTTTTTTGTAGGTTTTCATAGAATTCTATTGTATTAGCCTTGAGATCGTCATCTCTGGTTTTTAAACCATTTATAATCGATTTTGGCGTACTAAGACTGTCATTGCCTATATTGCCTACATTGTCTATGCCGTGCCCCGCACCAAGCGTAGCGAGAAATAATTGAAAAGTAGCAGACATGGCGCAGGAAAAAGCTTCGGATTCCTCGAGCGATTCGTCCGTCAAACATTTCGCTAAATCATACAATGAGTCGATCATAAAAATCGTATCAATGGCAAGCATACCTGCAGTTTTGCCAAAGGTAGCTGCCTCATCAATAACTGCTCTCGCCGCAACCGCTGCTTCTTTAGTCAGTCCTCCGGCGGCTCCTTCAGCGGCCATCAACTCTGCTAATGCAGATTCCGCTGCTACCCAGCCAGCTATCTCGGATAATAGCAACATCGCTCCTGCCTGAACTAAGAATATTGATGCTTTCTTTTCAACGTTATCCGTCCACATCAAGTATTGGTCCTTAGTGGTTCCAAAGGCATGAACGGCCAAATGTCTCATTTCCTTATTAAGTTCACACTTCATTACACCGCGCTTTGGTAGGTTCGTTGTTTTGCCCATCACATAGTCGACTATCGCCTTATCCAAATCCCCACCGTTAGTTCCGTTGGTGTTAGTTCTCATACAGGGCATTAAGAGTGCCGCAGAGTCGTTGTATTGGGAGCCATACTCTAGGATCGGTGCGATATCTTCTGTATCCTCTCCGGTGTATTTGTAACTATGTCGCAAACAAAGATCGTGAAAAAATTGGTTTTTCATTGCAGGCTCAAAACAGCCTGCACGTGCTTTCCAGTGGTGAGCAATTTTGCCTGTACCAAGTATCGCATCGCGCATCTTTTTACTTCGGTAGTAATAATGATTTGGCATACAGCTGCTGTTACCATTATCGACACAGGCTGTTAACGCCATGTGATTATCAACATCGAAGGGGCTGCCATCGTCTGCCTGAAGTTTTGGTATGATTTTATTTTCAGGGATATTACTATTACTGTCTCCGCAGTTGATTAGGACGTCGGGATTTTCTATATCTATGCACTTCCATGTTGCGCGTTTATTCCAAAAAATTGCGTCTGGATCGTAGTTTAGGCTATCTATAGCCACTGGTATAAAACCCGGGCTCAATAGGCATGTATTTAGATCTAAAGCCTCGTCATCCGACAGGCCTGCCGCTTTACACATCTCGTAAACTGTATCAACATACAAATCAGCCAGTCTATTTGGTGAGTTACAAAAATCTTTCAGTGTTGAGTTTTGAGAGCCAATTTGCATACTGGTTGTGTAAGATGTAACAGGGTAATCGAAACTACCGTAGTTGCCCTGAGGGCAAAACTCGGGGTAGCCTATGTCCAATGGGTCTTCGCCACTGCTAATTCGAAATTGCGCATACAGCGGCTTATCCGGATCCAGATTTGAACCTTGCGCGCATAGCGCGGGTCCAACAAAGTCTTGCAGTGTTGTTGCCCCCTTATTAGTGAATTCGCCCTGTAAGTTTGTTTGATTATAACAACCGGTGAGATCCTCAATATCAGTGTACGGTGATCTGACGAGGGCTTGAACGCATTCATAGCTGCCTTGAAAAGAACCACCGCTCACTCCTAAGGGGTATTGCCCAGTCCCGATATATCGATTGTTACTTTGATCGTCACTGAGATCGTCACTGAATATGAACAATATTCGGTTATCTTCCATGCAGCGATCCACCACTGTTGGACCAGCTGTGTACTTCATTCCATCTACGTTGGCGCATAGACTGTCGACTCGTATTCCTTGGTGCTTAGTTGGGTTGGCCGGCGTTTCAATATTTGAGCACTGGACATGTTGATCAGGATCTTCATTAAGGATAATATTGTAATTAATCTCGTGTCCTCGGTTGTAAATCGCATCATTTGGCGTGCAGTAAATTTCTTCTAGCTTTTCGAGCAAAACGTCTTCAAACGGATCTGTAACCTTTGACTCAAAGTCGACACTGCTGTCTTTTGCACCTATGGATGAACTTGCACAGTATTTGCTCGCCCAACCAGTTGTGTTTTTAGTCCAATCGCGTACGCACCGACCTATCCTGGTGGCTGCATGTTGTTTAGCGTCTCGTTCAAAGTTCGTTAGGGGCCTACTCCCTGTCGCCTTCCCATGTGTTTTTATCCTGCCGCTCACCAATGGCTTTTTATTTCCCATATCGTCTGTTTTGATGTATAGGCGGTGCCAACAATAATGATGTTCGGTTCTAGATATATTTAGGCTCGATCCATTCGGGCACACGTGCACTGTCACGTTTTCAAGTCCGCCCGCCTTCCACATCATAGTGGCAGCAGTATCGGGCACCTCGTGAGTCTGATCCAGAGCTTCATCAACGTTCACCTCGATTTTTGAATGAAAAGCGTCGTTTTTTTCAAAGAAGTATATACCGTAATACGAGTTGCTAGCGCTCGTGTCGGTTGGCCCTGACGTAGTTATGTGAATCGTTTCTCCCTCGTTAACTGCCTCGCTTTGGCCTTCCGCTACCGACCTACATTGACTGCCTTCAGGGCCTTCGGGGTTGGGATTAACTTCATTGCTTCCGCTGTCTATCAGAACTGAGCTCAGTGCAGCTGTCATATCTTCACAAAATTCCAGATTGGTTACGCTGACTTTTTTATCTTTGCTTATCTTTATTTTAATGTTCTTACCTATAGGGTAGCTGTAGTCGGCGAAGATCGTGTCAGGGGTCTCCTCTATGTCGTGCATCCAATCTGGCTCACTCTGTTTTGTGAAATTCACCTCGAAAACGCCTGTTGACCGTTCCTTTGTCCGTCGCGCCTTAAATTTAAGATACCCATAGTTAAGCGTTTCGTATCCCCGCTTCATGCGAACAGGTGTACAATCAGAGTTGGCAGTTGCGATTGAGGGCGAAGGTTCGCCGCCAGAGCTCGAACCTTCGCCCTCCTCGGCATTGACAATTTCTTTACATTTTTTTGCCCTGCGTCTCGTTTTCTTGTCTAACCATTCTGCCACGCGAACGCAATCACGTGCCTGTCGGCCAGTGAGAGTATCGTCACAATAATTGGGATTATTCGAATCATTAGCGCAGGCCGCATCGCGTATCTCCGTATCGGCATCCTTATACGGATTGGCGGCGCTCAGCGGAGATGCGCAAATAGTGGCTAAAGTCAGGAACAGGTGAGGTAAGATTTGATAGCGGTTGTGACTTGGCAGTCCAGTTCGTTTGTTTATCATCATCAAGACCCCTAGTGGTGATTGTCTGTGCCAGGTTAATAAATCTCGGACCTGTCACCGCACGTTTTGTTTGCGTTCGTGTTTCTGTGCTGGTTTTCCTGGTTATTATCGACTTTTTCTGTACGGGTGCTACGTCTCATCCTCGCTACTAAGTGCCCCCCCTTCGCCCCGTCCGGTGGCACTTATGGGGTCACCCGACACCGAACATGCCGTCATTGCCTTCTAAGGAGGTTGCGAGCCCGATGTCCTGCGACATGCTACACACTGTATAACTATTTCCTTAGAGGACCGTCGTGCAGCTATACCTGCTTTGAGCAGTAGCTCAGATAGTTTCTGTGATGGTGTCCCCGCAGTCAGTGCCCCCGAGTATGCATCGCGTAGCCACGTTTCCTCAGCTGAACGATTTGTAGCAAAGCGGGTTATTCTCATATCGTTTATGCTGGCACCTGACGGCTGGATCTCGCGCTGGAATGTGGTGCTGCCAGGCCCCGTTAGGCTCTCTAGTTCTGCCCATTCCCCGCGTAGTATGAAAGGTACCCAACCCATGTCCAATGTGGAGCCCTTCGGCACATAGAATTCCACACTCACCCCCGATGGGATCTGTACCTGTGTACTTAGTGTGCTACCGTGGCCGGTTAGCCCCATGGTTATCGTTGTTGGCGTGTGTCGATCATTTAGTTTGGGACGTAGCGTCTTCGCTGTAAGTGATCCCGGGGCGCCGTAGCGGATATAGCCGCCCTCTTTATCATGCATCAGGATGGTATCGACACCGCGTGCGTCGAGCAGTCTATACAGTATGAGCGAGCGTTCTCCAGTGCCGTTGTAGGTCATGACTTGGTCCATGCCGACCACATTGCGTTGTTCGTCGAGCCACGACTCCGTGACCCCCTCGGTTGCCAGAGGTGACTCGTCTCGCAGGGGCAGGTCGTTACATGCGAAGGCTGACACGGTGAGCAGCGTTATCATCGCTAACAGGTATTGTGGTGTGACTAAGTTGTGGCGACCTTGCGTGTTATTGGTCATCGTCCCGTGTCCTCGCTCAACCCTTCCCACCCGGATTTAGCAGCTGCCCGATTGGTCTAGCGTACCCAGTGCGGAAGCGCATACTCTCATATAAAATCGTTTAAACGTGTCTGGATTTACTCGACCAGAACATCCTATAGTGATGGTGGTGGAAAGGATCACTATACTGCTCTCCCAGTCAACCCAGCACCAACCCATCTCAACCAGTTAGTTTTGTACTCTCGCACGCATTGGTCAGGTGCGCTTTGCTCATAAAGCCGCGATAGCTTGTTCCAGTGGTTAAGGATCGTTTGCTTGGCCAACCCTATTTGGCCGTTGGCGCCCAATCGATAACCCAAAAAGTCAAACCCTCTTTCAATGCGACCAATGAAGGTCTTATTGAAAGCTAGTTTGTACTTTAACCGATGCACGATACCGTGCATGTTCTCTTGAAGGTGCGCACGGATACTGTTGACCGCGCCTTTTAACCCACCATGTCCTTTAACGTGATGGCATCGGGTATCGATACGATCGGTGATGATTCGTGTTAATACCTCGCTCATGGCTTTTAACACCACCGCATCTTGTGCGGACCAACGCGTTAATGCATGACCGTTTTTATGACCGAAGTGATCTACAGGGGAAAGATAGTAGATCCCCGCTAAAAGCTGTTCTCGGATGATTTGTTTATGGGCTTGCCAATGGCGACGCAATTCCCAAATATCGCTGCTGTCTTTGTCCTCTTCGCGATGCTTGCTGATTTCAGCTAAGGCTGCATCCAATACCACGTTGCTGGTGATCTCACTCATCAGGTTCGTGCTGAACCGACGAGGTTGGTTAGACCGACGCAGGGGATTGTGTGACTGTTTGGTTAGCAGTGACTTCATATACCGGTATTTCAACCTGGGCTGTTTGAGTGTCGACTCCTGTCTTGATTCAGCGTCCTGCTTGCATTTGAGTGTTTAAATTATAGTCATAAGAAATGTAACTGAAACCTTGTTGGTGTGTTTTATCAGATTTTATTTGTAAGGCTTTGTTAATAATAATGGCGATTAGCCAGCCCCTAACTCGCCACTAACCCCACCCCTCGATTCGCTTCGCTCATCGCGGCTACGTCATACTCACCCAAGTTTGGTTCACCTCATTCCAGGCTTGACCTGGAATCCATGGGTAAGTACCTCGCAACCTGCCCTCGTTGAGTCGCTTTGTTCATCGCGGCCACTTCATACTGAATTTAATCTGGTACACTCCGGTTGGCCTTAACCACCGGATAACACCAGATGACCAACGATAAAAATAACGACAAAAACAAAGGCGCCAAGCAAACAAAAGGCGTCCACAACCAGCACAACAATTACGTGCTGCAGTGTTTAGATGACCGTGAGATGGGCGTTGATTTTTATCAGCGGTTTATAGCCGATTACGCAAAAGGCACCTTTGTGGCAGAGACCGTCACTCCCTGCAAAGGACACTATGTCTCGGTTACTCAAACATATCCGAGAGCCAGATCTTGATAAAAAATTGCCAATGATTTTGAATGATGCGGTTGAAGCGGCTTTACTCATCAGCGGGAACGGTCAAAATGCAGCCTTAGATGAAAAAGTGTTACACTTTATAAGAAACAGCTTAGCGTACGCCTTCACAGCCGCGCCAGAGCTAAAAGAAAAGCGTATTATCAATGAGTTAATAGGTCGTACCGCTGAACCGATAAGGAATGAGATTATGTCATTAGCCGATGTTTTGAGGGAAGAAGGCCGGGAAGAAGGCCGTGAGGCACGCGATACCGAAATCGCACATCAAATGCTCCGTGAGGGCTCCGACGATCGCTTCATCTTAAAAGTTCTGCAAATCAGCCAGCAACAGCTCGACGAGATCAAACAGAGCGTTTAGCAAGCACCACACTCTTCAACTAATCCAAAAGCTCGGTTCCCGTCTCCAAAAAACCGGTTCCCGTCATTCCAGACTTGATCTGGAATCCAGAGTTAAGTGATCCCAAACCACATTACGCACTCAATCAACTCAGTGCCTCCTACCCCTGGACCCCAAATCAAGTTTGGGGTGACGTGCTTGCTGAGTAGTGTGCTCCAAACTCACTAAACGTCATTCCTGACTTGATCTGGAATCCAGAGGTAAGCACCTCGCAGCCTGGCCCTCGATTCGCTTCGCTCATCGCGGCTACGTTTTAATTCGCATTCATTTTCGTCGTTGCACCGAAACATAACAGAGTAATAACGCCAGAGTAGTATTCACTTCTCTCCTATTCCGATACAATCCCTGACTAGTTTTCAATCTAACTTATCAATGGAATTCCTTTGGACAACGCACACCACACCCTCACCCAACTACCCGACTTTTCTCAAGCTAACATCCTGATTTTAGGCGATTTAATGCTCGACCGTTACTGGCACGGGCACTCCGATCGCATTTCACCTGAAGCCCCTGTGCCGGTTGTTAATGTCGGTTTAACCGAATCACGCCCCGGTGGGGCTGCCAACGTCGCCCTGAATATTGCCGAATTAGGCGCTTCTGTGACCCTGATGGGCATTGTAGGGGATGACCAAGCGGGCAAGGAATTGCAACGCTTATTGGAAGCCAAACAGATTGAATGCGCGCTCACCATTAGCAACAAACAACCAACGACCACCAAGCTGCGCGTCATCAGCCAGCATCAGCAGCTGATTCGCGCCGATTTTGAAGACAAGGCTCCTGATGAGGCCACCCTGCAAGCATTGGAATCCAGCTTTTTAACGATATTACCCAACTACGATGTCGTTATTTTCTCCGATTATGGCAAAGGAGCCCTCACTCGCATCCAGCCTTTGTTGCTCGCTGCCCGCGAGCAAGGCGCTCAAACCATTGTCGACCCGAAAAGTAACAGCTTTCAACGATACGCAGGCGCTGGCTTGATTACGCCCAACTTTAAAGAATTCCAAGCGGTACTTCAAAACCCTATTCCTGACAATCCAGCAACACCATCAACACCAGGAACCCCATCAACAAAAGAAGCGTACATTGAGCAAGCCGCTCGCAATCAACTCAAAGAGTTTGCCATTGACGCCCTGCTCATCACCCGTGGTGCCGACGGCATGACTTTGGTGCAACCCGACTCAACGCCCTTTCATTTGCCCACACACGCGCTCGAAGTCTTTGATGTCACAGGCGCGGGCGATACCGTGGTGGCGATGCTGGGTTTGGGGTTGGCCGCTCGCTTAACCCTACCGCAAGCCGTTACCCTGGCCAACACCGCCGCGGGCATTGTTGTTGGCAAACTGGGCACGGCCACCGTGCATTTAGAAGAGTTAAATGAAGCCATCGGTCTTGCGACAGACCCCAACCACCGATCCATTGACACGCTCAAAGCGCGAATCAAACAAGCCAAGATTGAAGGCGAAAAAATTGTCGTCACTAATGGATGTTTTGATTTGCTGCATCCAGGCCACATAGAATACCTCACCGCCGCTAAAAAACTTGGTGATCGACTGGTGGTATTAATCAACGACGATGATTCGGTTCGCGGGCTAAAAGGCCCAACAAGACCCATCAACCCACTGCCAGATCGCATGGCCATGCTCAATGCCCTAAAACCCATTGACTGGGTCATCCCCTTTGCGGAAGAGACACCCGCGCAATTGATTGCGGCTTTGCAACCAGACTGCTTAGTAAAAGGCGGCGATTATCAAGTTCATGAAATTGCCGGCGCAGACACGGTTTTAGCTAACGGCGGAGAAGTAAAAATTATCCCCTTTAAACCAGGCTACTCTTCGAGCCGCCTCATCCAACACATCCAAGCTCAAACCTCTTCACCTGCTCATCCAAAACCCAACAGGGAAACAGAAACATGCTGATTGTAACCGGTGGCGCCGGCTTTATTGGCTCCAACATTGTTAAAGCCTTAAACGCTCGCGGCGAAAAAGATATTCTGATAGTCGATCATTTAAAAAATGGGCGTAAATTTCAAAATTTAGTCGGTCTCGAATTTGCGGACTACTGCGACAAAACCGATTTTCTTGAACGGATTCAACAACCGGGTTACTTCAAAAACCTGACCGGGATTTTCCACCAAGGCGCCTGCTCGACCACGACCGAATGGGATGGTCAGTACATGATGCGCAACAACTACGATTACAGTAAAGCGTTATACGATGCCTGCGTACGTGAAAAATGCCCGCTGGTTTATGCCTCCAGCGCCGCTGTCTATGGCGGCAATCAAACCTTTACCGAACACCCTAAATTCGAAAGCCCATTGAATGTGTATGGCTACTCAAAACTGCGCTTTGATCAGTGGTTACGGCCCAGGTTGACCAACAGTCCAATCCCTGTGGTTGGTTTAAGATACTTCAATGTTTATGGCATGAACGAACAACACAAAGGCGGTATGGCCAGTGTGGCGTTCCACCTCAACAGCCAACTGAAAACAGGCAACACCTGCAAGCTCTTTGGCGCTCATGAGGGCTACGCAGCGGGCGAGCAAAAACGCGATTTTGTCTTAGTCGATGACATTGCGGAACTGAACCTGTGGTGTTTTGAGCAACCCGATTGCCGCGGCATTTTTAACGCTGGAACCGGGCGCGCCCAAACATTTAACGATGTCGCCAACGCCGTCATCGCTTGGCATGGTAAAGGCGAACTTGAATACATCGATTTCCCTGACCACCTAAAAGGGGCCTACCAAAGTTACACACAAGCCGACCTAACGCAACTCAGAGACGCGGGTTATGATCGGCCCTTTCATGATGTTGCCTCCGGCGTGGCGCGGTATTTGGATCAGTTGAACCAAGCCACTGTCTTATAGTTTGACGCCCCACCTTCTTTCCCTATAATAAGGAAAGATTGGTACAAAATCGTCCCTTAAAAAGGGGAACATCACCATCATTCCGTTGTGTTCTTTTTTTAATACGCAATAGTATTTAAAGCGTTAGTGCATAGCGAGCGTAGTACAGCGGCCACACTTTTTTTTGTTGATCAGTACCACCCGCGGAGGCAATTAATTTCAATGTCTGTTTTGGCTGATAACGGTCACCATAGGATTTCAAACTTTTAGCATGAGTACGTTTACCGCTTTTAACTTCAATTGGCAAAATATCACCAGACTGTGTTTTGATAAGAAATTCTATTTCACTGTTATTCTCTTGCCAATAATAGGTCGCTGTTTCTTGAGCCGCTTGCAACTCCATTTGCACGAAGTTTTCTGCAATAAAACCTTTTTCAATCATATGCTGTTGAACTTGATCGACATAATCAATATCCAGCATATACCCCAACAAACCAATATCAAAAAAATACAACTTAAATAAATTATCTGAAGACAAAGCAGCCAGCGGGGCTCTCGGTTCGCAGTCAATCAAAAAGTTTTTTATCGCTAACTTTGATTTACACAGCCAATCAATAGGCGATGCCAGCGCTTGATAGCGATTTTTTTTGGGAATAACATCTTTGAATCGGTAACGCTGTACACTGCCATCGATAACTCGAGCCAGTTGCACCGGGATATTGCGAAAAACCGCTTCTATATGCAAGGCATCCACTTTACCTGAGTACTTACCGAAATCTCTTAAATACCCTTCCATCAAACCGCGATGAATGCCTTTCACCGCCTGAATACGTTCATTCACACCCTCATGCCGCAACTGAAACCAAGTATGAACGGCTTCAGGCATCCCTCCCACAAAGTAATAATCCAAAAGTTGCTGCCATAATCTTTCATGCGCCACCATAAGCCTCGATTGCTCTCTGTAGGCCGTCACGATATCGCTTTCCCCACTTGCCATCAAAAATTCTTCAAAGCACATGGGATACAATGTGATAGGCTGAACTTTGCCAACAGGAAATGATTCCAAAAGCCCCACATTAGAGCCACTCGCGCATAGAAAAAGACCCGGATATAACTCACTAAAGTACTTAAGTGAATCGACCGCTTGCTGACACTCGCCTATTTCATCAAAAAAAATAAGGTCCAACTCTGGATCAATGTCTTCACCACTTAACAAACTCAAATTTTTTAATATAACGGAGGGATCAAGAGACTCTTTAAACAGCTGATGCAGCTTTGGTTGCAAGCGAAAATCAAATGCATGAATTCTACGAAAATGTTCAGGACCAAACAGCCTTTTAACCAGCCATGTTTTCCCTGTTTGTCGAGCCCCATCAATCAATAATGGTTTTCGTTCAGGTAACGCTTTCCAGCGTAAAAGCTGCTTTAATAATAACCGCTCCATAAGCCTATAACCCTCTGAATATTAGAGGAATTATAGCCAAAACAACATTTTTTGCTAGGATAAAGTGATTATTTTAATCATTTTATCCTAGCAAAAAATGTGACGTCACTTAATTCTGACGATCAAAGGCTATGAACAACGAGCCGACCGTTAATCCAAATTTTTTCATCTTCACTGCATTTAATAAACGATCGTCGCCCTGCAGATACAGCCAGTCGTCAAAATCCACTTCAATGGTCTTCCCTTTATAAGGGATTGCCAAACGGTAGCGCCAGTTGACGCCATTGCCCAGCTGCACCCCTTTTGCTGTCCCAATGGCATCATTGGCCTGACCTGTAAATGTGTTACCCCCTGTTTTGGTCAGCGTCCAAATGCGTGTTTGCGCTTCACCGTCATTAAAAACAAAGGACTCGTCTATTCTCAGTTGGGTTTGCGCTTCATCTAAGTAGTGCCCAACCATCTTAACCGTGAATTGTCGCGTTATCTGGCCACGCCAATTTCTGAGGAACCCACTGCCTTCAACAGCCCCATGAAAATAATCAAAAAAATCAAGCGCTGGTTCTTGTAAATGATTTTTCTCAATCTTTGGCATTACTGTGCACCCCGTTAATAATAATCCGATTAAACCTACCCCATACGCTGCTAATTTCATGATTTATCCTCAAACTCTTTCAATTTAAAAGAATGATAGAGGAGCACTCGTGAAATTTGTGTGAACCTAACGCCACCGAAACGCAATTTCTAATAATTTATTGCATATTCACGCCCCCTTCACATCGCCTCCGCTAGGTTAAAGCTATGACAGCGACCAGTTTAAAGAAAAAATTCATCAGCCTTTATGCACGTCAAATTGCGATGATCAGTTTGGTCACTCTGTTGAGCGTCTTTGCGGCTTCTTATGTATTAGAAAATTTACTGATTAAAAAAGCACTTAAGCAAGAAGCGGATTATTTTTGGACCCTTTACGATAACAATCCGACGCACCCATTACCCAACACCAACAATTTAAGAGGCTATCTTAAAGATTCCGACCACTTGTCAATTAACAGCGAACCCATTGACCCACATCACCAAGGGCTTGAAAACCTTGAGCCAGGATTTGGACGGGTCAGTTGGCATGAAATCAAAAGCTTGTATTACGTCAGTGATCATAACAACAAACGCCTATACCTATTTTTTCTGGAAGAAAATGTCCATAAACTTATTTTGCTGTTCGGTGTATTGCCACTGAGTTTCATCTTGTTGTTATTTTATCTATCCAGCTGGCTGGCTTACACTAACTCAAAACGACTGGTCTCCCCATTGCAGCAACTGGCTAAAAGAGTCAGCGATTACCGCTTTGATGCAAAAACCATTCAGTCCATTGAGCTTAACGATATAAAAGTGAATGCCGACATCGAAGTATTGAGTTTAATCAAAGCTCTGGAAAAATTTAACACACAACTGCAAGAATTCATCGAACGTGAGCGTAATTTCACACGCGATGCCAGCCACGAACTCAGAACCCCTGTCGCGATCATTAAAGGCTCATTAGACATGCTCAAACGCATCGAAGACACCAACCCTGAGAAACGACATAAGTACTTACAAAAAATTCGCCAAACCGCGGAAGAAATGGATCAGTTGATTGCCACTTTACTGCTTCTCGCGCACAATGGCTCCGTTTTACAAGAACCCACCGCCTTTTCACTACCAGAGCTGCTGCGGCAATTGGCCGATGACATTCAAGCGCAGTATGCCGATAAAAACATCACACTCACCGTTGATAGTGAAACCGACTACCACATCAATGCGCCGAAAAAGGCCGTTGCCATGGTGTTTGAAAATCTGATTGAAAATGCGTTTAAATACACACCCTCCGGCACCATCAACATTCAGATCGAGCCAAATCAAGTCACGATTACCGACAGCGGTATTGGTATGAATGAACACACCCTCTCTCAAGCGTTTACGCCATTTTTTCGAGATTTAGAAGCCGAAGCTCAAGGATTTGGTCTTGGCCTCCCCCTCGTCAAACGCATCTGTGAATCGCTCACATGGCATTTATTGCTCAACAGTGAAGTCGATAAAGGAACCACCGTACTCGTTACCTTCCCAGCCAATCAGGTGAACCATCTATCATGAGCCATTCTTCAAAAAAATTTCACTGCGAAAATCGTATTATTTGGATCTCAGGCGGCACCAAAGGCATTGGGGCCGCCTTGGTAGCTGAGCTGATTGCAAAAGGCAACACCCTTTACATAACCGCGCGCTCAAAAGACGCGCTCAACGCATTAGAGGCGTCGCACCCCAACCAAGTTACCGGCTTAGTGGGTGACATCACGGACCTTACCACCATGAAGCAACACGCCCAGATCATCCAGGAACAACAAGGCAAGTTGGACCTGCTGATACTCAATGCCGGAACTGCGGAGTACCTGGACACCAACAAATTTGACAGCCAGCTATTCAAACGCGTCATGGACGTCAATTTTCTGGGCAGTATGCATCATTTAGAAGCCGCTTTACCTTTATTACGTTTAAGCCAAACGCGCACCATTGTTGGTATTGGTTCTTGTGCCGCCTATACCCCTTTTTCTCGTGCCGAAGCGTATGGCGCCTCCAAAGCCGCCTTGCATTATTGCTTAAATTCATTGAGAGTTGACCTGGCCGACGAAGGCTTCCATGTGTGCGTGGTTGCACCTGGCTTTGTTAAAACCCCGCTAACCGACAAAAACGATTTTCCAATGCCCATGCTGTTATCCGCCGACGTCGCTGCTCAAAAAATTATCGAAGGCATTGAGCGACAAAAACAACAAGTGCGCTTTCCAACCGTATTTACCGGTTTTATTGGTCTTATTGGCGGCTTACCCAGCCAAATGCGGCATAACATCATGCTCAAATTTAGAAAAAATTCGGAGAATGGCACACAAACAGATGGAGACAGTGCTTAATGAAAAAAAGGATTGCCATTATCGGTGGCGGCATCTCGGGCCTCACCAGCGCCTACTTATTGCAACAGGATTACGATGTCCACGTCTTTGAACAAAGTGAACGTCTGGGTGGGCATGCCAACACCGTCGATGTGGACCTTGATGGCGAGCAGCACGCGGTTGATACGGGTTTTATTGTCTTTAACGATCGCAATTACCCGCACTTTGAAAAATTATTAAAAAAAATCAACGTCACCGGCCTAAAAACCGAAATGAGTTTCAGCGTCAAGGATTCGCATTCCGGCTTGGAGTACAACGGGCATAATCTGAACACGTTATTTGCACAACGTAAACAATTATTGAACCCAAGCTTCATCCGTTTTGCCTTGTCTATTTTAAAGTTTAATAACTTGGCTTTGGCGGCCGCTGAAAACAACCTTGATCAAAACATCACGCTTGAGCAGTTTTTAAAAGTCCATGGTTTATTAGGCTCTGGCGCATTATCTGAGAATAAACTGCTCCATTGGTATTTATTACCCATGGCTGCAGCCATCTGGTCGACCAGCCCAGAAGCTGTTTTGCAATTTCCTGCTCATTTCTTTATTCAATTTTTTAAACATCACGGTCTTCTCGAATTAAAAAACCGACCGCAGTGGTATTCCGTTACAGGCGGATCGCGAACCTACGTTCAAGCCTTGGTTGCAAAAACAACTTGCAATTGGCACCTTGATACTCAAATAAAAACCATCCATAGACACACATCTTCTAGCGAGCTGGTTTTTGAGGACGACTCAACGCAAACGTTCGATTATTTAATCCTTGCCTGCCACAGTGACCAAGCCTTGCAATTGCTCGCACAACCCACTCCTGATGAGCGCCACGTTCTGGGTCGGCTGCGCTACTCAAGTAATCAGGCTGTTTTGCATACAGACGCGAGCGTCATGCCCGAAAAAGAATTAGCCTGGGCCAGCTGGAATTACTTGTTAACGCACAATACGGACCAATCCCTAAAAAATGCCGACAAACCGATCGTGACCTACGACATGCGACGGCTGCAATCCTTGCCTGCTAAAAGTCCGTTATCACAGCCGATATTGGTATCATTAAATGCGCAGCACCTGATTGATCCGAGTAAAATTCTCAAAACCATTGATTACAGCCACCCGCAGTTTGATGCAGACACCTCCTCTGCACAAAACGACTGGCCGCTCATTAACAATAATCAGACGTTTTTCTGTGGCGCATACTGGTTTAATGGTTTTCATGAAGACGGCGTTAAATCGGGGTTACGGGTTGCTAAGAAATTAGGGGACTACCACCTGTGATCAAACTCATGCGCGGCACCGTTATGCATCATCGCAATACGCCAAAGGTGCACCATTTTACCTATGACGTATTTATGCCGTTGCTTAACCTAAACCAGTTACCCCAAACGTTTGCCAAACAACGCTTCTGGTCCTATCGATCAAGGCTTAATTTTGCGGTGTTTGATGAAAAACATTATTTCAATCAAACACGACAACCTCTGAGTAAGCAAGTGACCGCCTTCATCAAAACCGAAACCGGACATGACTTTGAGGGTGACATTTACCTGCTCACCAATTTAAAATATTTTGGTTATCAGATAAATCCAATCAGTTTGTATTACTGTTATCAACACCACCAAGGCGCTAAACAACTCGCTTATGTGATCGCTGAAGTGACCAATACCCCGTGGGGTGAAAGGCATTTATATTTATTAACACCTTCAAATAGTAATAAACAGCCACTGAGCGCAACCAAAAACAAACAATTGCATGTTTCACCCTTTATGGAAATGGCGC
Organism: uncultured Pseudomonadales bacterium; assembly: GCA_964510525.1. Classification (GTDB taxonomy): domain Bacteria; phylum Pseudomonadota; class Gammaproteobacteria; order Pseudomonadales; family JANQJO01; genus CAZECE01. Next base: position 17,148 of record CAZECE010000012.1, read on the forward strand.
TAACGTATGAATTCACCTTCAACGACCCTTCCGATGAACTCAACTTTGGCATTAAACTGTATCAAGAAGACCAGCTGATTTTTTTTGCTGAGCTGGACTTAACGCATGTCCCCATGACAGCCAAAGCATTGGATCGCTTTATTTTGAAATATCCCTGGATGACGTTCAAAGTGCTGTACGGTATTTATTGGCAAGCACTCAAGCTGTTTATAAAACGCGTTCCCTTTGTGCCCCATCCGAAGAAGCAACCACAACCCATCACCACCCAGAAAAACGCTGTAGGAGACAATTCATGATGGTATCACTGATCAATCGCTTTTTTTCAGCGCCTGCGCTGCCCGCCAAAGTGCTCCCTCCCAGTACTTTTTTAAAGCCAGGCCACTCATTAGCGCAATACTGTGTTTTTCAAGCGCTGAAAAAAATCCAAGTCGGTGAACTCAGCCTCTCTATCGACCACAAACATTATTGTTTTGGTACACCCGATGCCGCATTGCCTTGCGTCAAGGTCCGCATTCATCGTGCCAGTGCCTTTTCAAAAATCCTGACCCGTGGTTCGATCGGCGTCGCGGAAAGTTACATCGATGGCGACTGGAGTACGGACCAACTGACCGAACTGTGCCAGTTATTTTTAAAGAACTTAGATGCCTTGCAAGCGTTAAATCATTCTCTGTCTTGGGCGGCTAAAAAATGGCAACAATTGCAACATTTTGGCAACCGGAATACACACAGAGGCTCCAAGGACAACATTGCGGCCCACTACGATCTCAGTAACGACTTATTTCAAACGTTTTTAGACGCTACCATGATGTATTCCAGTGGTGTGTTCCATTCTCCGAATGACACACTGCACAAAGCCTCCGTGCAAAAGTTAGATCGGGTTTGCGAATGGTTGGAACTCAACTCAGATCATCATGTCCTTGAAATTGGAACAGGCTGGGGCAGCATGGCCATTCATGCCGCTAAAACCACGGGATGCAAGGTCACCACCACCACCATCTCCCAAGAGCAATACGAACATGCCAAGGAACGTGTTAAACAAGAAGGGCTCGAAGGGCAAGTCACCGTGCTGCTGAAAGATTACCGAGACCTGTCAGGTCAATATGACAAACTTATCTCCATTGAAATGATGGAAGCCGTGGGTCAGCAGTTTTTGCCTGGTTTTTTTCAGCAATGCCAACGATTATTAAAACCGGGTGGTGATGCATTTATTCAATGCATCACCATTGCAGAACACCGAGCCGCGTTTTATCAAAACAATGTCGATTTCATTCAAACACACATTTTTCCAGGCGGCTACCTGCCTTCCAATCAACAAATTTATGATTTACAAAAGCAAGAAACCAGCTGGGCTTTATCTAAGGTCTCAGACGTGGGTTTGGATTACGCAAAAACACTCGCTTTTTGGCATCAAAACTTTATCCGTGAAGACAGTAAAATCACTGAACTGGGGTTTGATCAAGCCTTTAAAAATATGTGGCGCTACTATTTAAATTATTGTGAAGCCGGTTTCCGTGAACAACAAACCCACTGTATGCAGTTTCTTTTTACGTCGCAAGACCAGCTGACGTCGAAAAATCTGTTGACGTCACAAAATTCATAGGCCCGAACTTCATAAACCGGTATTTACACAGCCACATGAAGAAAAGACAAATCATCATCGATGCCATTTTTTTCCAAGCCATCTGGTTTGTCTGTGTCATTGGCAACGACCCTTTCTTTGCTATACTGATTACCATCGCCAATTTTTTATTGCACCTGGTTTGGTTAGAACGCCCATTTCAACAACTGAGACCCTGGTTTTTGTTTATTGGCTGCGGCACCTTGCTAGGGTTTTTGCACGATTCATTGATGATTCAACTTGGGTTGTTTGATTTTCCAGAGCAAACCCAAGTGCCTATTTGGTTGAGTTGTTTGTGGCTGAATTATTGGATCACCTGGCATTGGAGCCTTAACTGGATGAGCCTGAAACCTAAACTCTGTAGTCTGATTGCCGGCATGGGCGGTACGTACGCTTACGGTATGGGCTACTATTTGGATCGAGTCGAGTTTCCATTTTCAACCTTACTCACCTTAAGTGTGCTTTGTTTCTCTTGGTCGACGATCACTTACGGCATGCTGCGCTTAAAACCCAAAATGGACACCCCTAATTTAAAAACGGCGGCCAACGCATGACGTTTATTATCTACCTGAGTGTTTCAATAATGGCCCTTTTCATGTCCTCACAAGGCATTTTAGCCAAACAAAACATTCCAGAAGACTGCATTCAATCCAATTTTTCTGGCAAAGCATACGACCTTAAATCCAATCAATGGGTCTATACCGAGCAGCACAGAAAAATCTATCATACGAGCACCGCAGCAAACATCGAGCTTAAGCCCATACGTCATCACGTAACCTACTTAACACCAGAAAACACGATCATCGCGACCAAGTCCCTCCATTACGGAACATCACCCAGCAGGCCAGAATTTGACTTTACAGATCAGCGTATTGGGTATGTCGAAGGTGCAGCCGAAGTAAAAAACCAAGTCTCAATCACGGCGCAAAAACTGGGGAAAAAAATCAAATCTAAAACCATCCCGCTTGCCACAGCGGGGGTGCACGATGCAGGATTTCATGAGTTCATTGTTGAGAACTGGGCAACCCTGATCTCAGGCAATGCATTGGAGTTTGATTTTCTCACTCCATCTCGTTTTCGTTACCTGGATTTCACGATGACGCCAAACGGCCAAACCCCCGAAGGACATTTTATTTTTCTACTCACGGCCGACAATCCCCTTTTTAACTTTGCCGTAAAACCCATAGAACTGATTTATTCAGCACCCAATCAAGAGCTAATAAATACAGATTTAATAAATACAGAGCTAACACATGCGGAGATAACCAGAAAAGCGACATCGACCTTACCCACTTTATTATCGTTTCAGGGGTTAACCAACATCAAAAGCCCTGAGAAAAAACAGTACCGCGCCCGAATAGAGTATGCGTATTCCAGCGATGCGGTTACCCCCTGCCCACCCGATGATGACGCTGCCGAGCCAGCTCGTTTTTAATGATCTTCCGACTCATAAGAAAATCAATGCCAGCAGCAGCGGGGATCAGCAAAGACCCGCTGACAGCGCCAATCAGCGCGATATAAAGTGTGACTTGGCTGGGATTAGGCACTTTTAGATCCACCAGATCCACCGAGTGCGTCACATTAACATGCTCTTCACTGGATAATGGACCGTAAGCGAATTCGCTCTGAGTATTCAACATCACAGCTGCCTGCTCTTCAAAACGAATGCTGGCTCCATTAAGCAGTACCGATGTCAAACGCGCTCCTACGCCTAAAAAAATACCCGCTGCCCCCAGTTTATGGGCAATATCTGAGACCATTAACACCGTACTTTCTAAAGCCATGGTTATGGATCTTGGCACACTGCGAGGGCTTAAAATACGAGATTGAGCCATTGCCGCGTCATTCAAAAACGAATCCGATAGGGTATTCACATTAAACAGGCTTGGTTTTCTAAGTTTGATGCCATGATACTCGCGATAGGTGATGTGACCCGACTCATGCAAGCGATCAAGGGCCTGCTTCACAGAAGCTTCTTCATCCAGAGCACTAGAATCATTCTGTGTTTTCTCAATACCCTGCATTAACTCGTGTCTTTTTAGATAGCTTTGAATGAATTTAGAGGCGTATTTCAGCAACATCGCCGTCGTTAGCAGGGCTGACACCAGGTTAGATTCAAGCCCGGCTACCTGAGTTTTCGGAAATTCAACCTCTAATTGATATCCTCCCCCAAGCGTGACATCTCTGAATTCAGATTGGCCAAATTCAGAATGAAAGTCACGCTCAATGTAGCCACTGGGTGTAAAGACAGAAGGCTTACTGGTCACTTTGCCATTAAAGCCAGAAGATATGTAAGGAACACCTTCCGTGACTATTTGAACAACCATACCGGTGGTGAATAGGTTATCGGAAAGTGTCGCCATCAATGCCGCTATTTGTTTTATAACATACCGCTTGGTTGGCATTGAAGCGATCTTATCCCAGATAGGCCACCGCTCAGTGTTTTCGGTGTTCTTGTTCAGTAATGAACTGCTGTTAGGTAGCGACTTATCGTTCAGTAGCGAGCTGTAGTGCTCAATGTTTTTTTTAAGGTTTGACTCAATGGGAGCCAACGCTTTAAAAGGTATTGTGTTATTTAATATCAACGCCTCTAAGATGGCCTGAAAAACCTGCTTATTCCAGTCTTGAGATTTGACACATTCGGATGCCAACAGCGGCGCCACCGCAGCTTTGACATTCGCTTCAATAGCCACTTTAACTGCTCTGCGCTCTCCCCAAAAACCCAGTGTATAAGCTAAAAACCCTAAGATCGGCAACATCTTGATCATAAAGGGAGCTTCCACTCCCTGCACTCGCGAACTGGGTATTGTTATCACCCCTTCAACCCGAGTCGATGAGTCTATAGATGTGTGAGATTCATCGATTCGGCATTGAAGGTCATACTCGCGTTGAAAAGGTATCGTTTGACGATCCAGTAACGAGATACCATTCACGCCATTAAACGAGAGAGCAACAGAGCCCTCTTGAAGCACTCGAAGAGAACCATAGGCCATCAACATCCCGATGCCTATTTTTTGAATCCACTTAAAAAGCGAATGATACGATTTTTCAGGGGGGGCTTTTTTCTTAACGGCTTGGTGATTGTTTTTAAGGTAGTCATTGATGGCATTAAGAATTCCACGTTTAATTGTGTTTTCTAAACGCTGTGCAGTGACTCCCTGCTCAATTTTATTAGCCGCGATCTCAATCAGAAACGCCGCGCAAAAGCCTCCTATAAAAAGCGCCTGGTTTTGCTTGGCAATATTAATACCTTGGGTATCCGGCAGTTCAATCGAATCGCTTACATACTCACAGTAACTGCTAATGGGTGAGTCGTTAATCGACGTCAGACTTCCCGATAATTCATACTCTAATGGGCCTTTAAACGTTAAGCGCCCCTCTTTGGTCGAAAGACTCAGTCCAGCAGAGACACATGCATACACCCTATATACAAACGACGCCATTTGAATGAGCGGCATAGCCAACAGCACCGTCTCGCTCGCAATGAACTGGATCAGTTTTCTTGGCGCTTTAATCAACTCAGAAAATGAAACCTGAGACGATAAGTAAAGCGCTTCAAGCTCTGCAAGGCGAATATCAGAAAGGTCAGCGGCCTGGCGAAAATCACCAACCCTTGTCCATTTCTCACTAAAGGAGCCCTCCGGTCGGTTTGAGCTGATAGAGAGGTCCTCTTCATCTCTGATATCCGACACAGAACGGGTACTTTGATTGTTTACCAACATAGCGTTCTTATCGCGAGTGCTCGAGAGTCATCGAGCGTTTTTATTATTTATAGCGACATCAGGTGATCGCTTTACTCGACTAGTTTAAAGCCTAAACCCGGTAAAGTATGTATTAACTTAACTTCAAACGGTTTATCTACCGCTTTTCTTAAATTATACAAGTGGCTGCGTAACGCATCCGTATCTGGTAAACCATCGCCCCATAATTCTTGCTCCAACTGAACGCGACTGACAACTTTAGGTGATTCGCGCATCAGCACTCGTAATATGCCTAAACCAGTGGGGGTCAATTCGATGGGCTTTCCTTGGCGGGTGACTTGCTGAGTGGTGAGGTCGTAAATTAAATCGCCCACTTCCATACGCTGTGATTCCACGCCCCCACGGCGTCGACGAATGAGCGAAACGACACGCGCTTCCAATTCCGGCAAATCAAAAGGCTTTACCAAATAATCATCGGCGCCCGAACCAAACCCGGTGAGTTTATCGGAGAGTTGATCTCGAGCGGTGAGCATGATGACTGGAACATCCAATTGAAAATGCTCGCGGATTTCTTTACACAGGGTAATGCCATCCATCTTCGGCATGGCAACATCTAAAATCACCACGTCGTAGGGATTTTCTTCCAATAAGTTGTAACCAATGCGACCGTTACTGGCGTAATCAACTTGAAAGCCACTGGTCTCTAAAAAATCGATCACGGTATCGGCCAATGAGCGATTGTCTTCAACCAGGAGTAAAGTACAATTTTTAAGGTATTCTTTTGACATAACAGTTAGGTTTGTTATTTATCCGGACTGTGCCGAATCATATTAAACGTTTCTCCAATCGTTGCATCCTCTACCACCAAGACCTCAGGGTCGACCTGGACAACGGTTAAGACTTCTGGGGATTGTAATTTTTTCTGGAAAGCCGCTTCGAATTGCGCTCGAGTCACGCTGTCTTCGGAAGAGGTGAAATGAGTCACGTTGGATTCATCATAGTGTTTTACCACTTTATTGTCTTCGATAGACCACCGACCTTTATCCGGCCCTTCAATGTTCGCAAAAGGCACCCCGGTTTTAGACCAATACATTTCACTGGATGTGTGCGTGGTGAATGTGCCATCTTCACGAAAGTGGTCCAACAACACTTCTCGATACCCAATGCCATCATCAATAAACGAATCCGTTGAAGTAATCCAAGTGCCCACGACCTGCTCTTGGGTTATGGTCACCTCTTTTCCGCAGGCTGTTATGACTAAAATACTGCTTAACAACAAGACAGTGCGCATCATTTGTATCTATTCCTTATATTCACCCTTATATTCGCCCCTCATACATGAGCTCCTCGTGCTTTAGCTCCTCGTTCTTGGGTTCAGGGTTAAAGCGTAGATCTTCTATGATCATATAGATAGAAGGAACCAAAAATACAATAATCACCGTCGCAAATAAAATGCCAAAACCAATCGAAATGGCCATGGGAATCAAAAATTTGGCCTGCACGGACGTTTCAAACAGCATCGGCATTAAGCCCACGAACGTCGTAATCGAAGTCAACAAGATCGGCCGCATGCGACGCCCTGCCGCTTGCACCACTGCCTCTAACAACGAATACTGACCCGATGCTCGGTATCGGTTCAATGTCATGATCAAAATTAAAGCGTCGTTAATAACGATGCCCGAGAGCCCAATCATGCCAATCAAGCTGATCATACTGACCCCATAGCCCAACAACCAATGACCGATCACAGCCCCCACAATGCCAAAAGGAATGCTCAACATAACCGCCAACGGCTGCAAATAGCTGCGAAACGCAATCGCCAACAACGCATAGATTCCCAATAAAGCGACACCAAACGCATTTTTTAAAAAGGCCATGGATTCCGCCCGATCACGGTTTTCCCCTTCCATCGAATAGGTCAGGCCAGGATACAGTGCGACAAGTTTTGGCAGCATCTCATTTTGCAGCTCACTCACCACCTGATCCAAATTGGCTTTGCGAGCATCGACATCGGCCGTCACCGTCAGTACCCGCTGGCCTTCGGTGCGATTGATCTCAGTATCCGCCAACACCGGGGTCAATGTCGCCAGTTCTGTCAGTGGGATTTGAGCGCCATTGGGTGCTTTAATGGTTAGGCTTTCCAAGGTTTTTACCGTTTTTCGTTCATGCCCTGCCAGGCTGACCAACACTTTGTATTCATGCTCGCCGCGCTGGAAGCGAATGGCTTCAACGCCATAAAAACTGCCTCGAATTTGTTGCGCTAACCGGTCCGGGGTGATGCCGAGTGACAGCGCTGTGGGCTTTAATTCAATATCCCACTGCGGCTTACCCAACTCGATCCCCGTATTGATGTCGATCACCCCAACATACTCTGCCAAACCGTCCGCCACCTTACTGGCAATCACTTTTAACTGCTCAGTATTGGCGTAACTGAGTTCAATTTGAATGGGCTCTCCACCACGCCCGACCCCTGTTCGGCCACTGAATTTTAATGAACGCACACTGGGTAAATCGGGCATTTGTTCACGCCATAGATTAGCGAACGTCATCCCACCCAGCTCTCGCTGTTGACTCGGCACCAACTTCGCCACCACTTTAATCTGATGGGAACCACCCTCTTCCCCAATCGAGCCGTACAGGCTTTGCACAACCGGCTGAGCCAAATCGTTTTCCGCTTTTTTAGCTGCGGCCGTCAGTACCGCTAATACCGCCTCTGAACGCTCTATGGGTACACCATAAGGCAGCTCAACACGCGCCACTATCGTATCGCGATCAATTTGCGGTAAAAACGTAAACGGCACCCGACCACTGAATAACACCCCAACCGTCAGCAGCATCGCTCCAATCGCCAAAGCCAATGTCAGGTAACGCCAGGCTACGACCCAACGGATTAAAGGTTTAAACTGATGTTCAATGACATTAGCCAACGCTGGAGCAAACCATCGTTGCGGTATGTTCAACACCCACCAAATACCGGTATCCCGACGCACATGACTCAGATGAGCCGGCAATATAAACAAACACTCAATTAACGACACGGCCAATACAGAAATAACCACCGCCGGAATTTGACTGAAAATATCGCCCAGCGCGCCCGGGATAAACAGCATGGGCATGAACGCGATCATATTGGTGACCACAGCGAAGGTCACCGGCAACGCCATCTCAACCGCACCTTGCATCGCTGCCGCTAAAAAAGAAACGCCCTGGCTGCATTTTTCATAAATGGCCTCACCGACAATAATGGCATCATCGACAACAATGCCGATCGTAATAATGAACGCAAACAAGGACACCATGTTCAACGTAGCCCCCGTCCATTGAAACAGTAAAAACGCGCCAACAATCGAAATGGGTAAGCCCAACATCACCCAAAAAGCCAAATGCGCTTCCAGAAAAATACCCAAAATTAATAGCACCAGCAGCAATCCAATTAAGGCGTTTTTAATCAACAGTTGCATACGGCCTTTGTAGTATTCGGAACGGTCTTCAAAAACGGCCAATTTTAAGGTCTCGGACGACAAACCACTGCTCTGAATGAACGCTCTGGTGGTATTGGCCACGCCGACAGGTGATTCATCGCCAACGCTGAACACATTCACCTTGATGGCGGGGTATCCATCGAAGTAAGCGCGTTGATCACTGGACCCCAACTCTTCCGTTAAGGTCGCCACATCCCGTAACGTTAAGACTCCGCCCAAATGATTGGCCACAATCGGAATCGATTCAAAAGCTTGAGCCGTTTCTTTACGCTCGGCGGTACGCAGTAAAATTTCGCCTGCGGTGGTTTCGATACCACCCGCGGGAAGGTCTTGCGCAGACACTCGAATGCGTTCCGCCACTTCCGGCAAACTCATCCCTAAGGCACGTAACTGACCCTCATCAATCGACACCCGAATTTTTCCGGTTTGTTGTCCAGCCACTTCGACCAAAGTCAAACCGCCCTCTGTCATCAAGCGTTGTTTTAACCGCTCGGCGTTCTCTCTAAGAGTCGTCCAGCTGTGATTGCCATACACCACCAAAGACATTGCCACTCGGCGTGTCGTCAGTAACTGAATGTCCGGTTGCTCCGCGACCTCTGGTAACGTGGTAATGCGATCCACGGCGTTTTTCACGTCTTGCAACACCACTTGCTGATCCACAAAATCGCCTAACTCCACCGACACAGACCCTACGCCTTCTTGGGCTTGGCTGGTCAGGCGCGTCACCCCATCGATGCCCCGCACTTCGGCTTCAATACTGGTTAAGATGCCTCGTTCGATGTCATCTGGTGTGGCGCCCGGGTAAGCGACCTGAATGCGAATGGTGTTTAAGTCGATTGATGGAAAGGTTTCCTGCTTAACTTGGCCAATAGCAAAGTAACCTCCCACGACAAGCAGTAGCATCAATAAATTAGCCGCTACGCGATTGTTGACCATCCAAGCTACTGGTGAACGCGATTTGTGCCACACCCGCATGTCTTGTTTGCCACTGTATTTGTCATTGTCTTGATCTGAGTGCCCCAAGGTTGTGCTCTGACTCATGATGAGCCTCCAACCGCCAGCTGATCAAAGACTTCAGAAACCACCCGCACCGGCATGCCTTCGTACGCATGGGGTATTGGATTGACCACCAACGACAGTTGAGCGTCTTGTTCTGTTACTGATTGCGTATTTGAACCTGTATCTGAACCTGTGCCTGAACCTTTGTTTGCCCCACCACTTTTAGCGCCGATTCGTACCAAGGCATGAGCGGCCTCTCTTGCGATGATGTCGACGGGTTGAATCCGCAAACGCGACTCACCATCCGGTTGCTCAACCACACGCCATACAGATTGATTGTGTTTCAATGCCGTCTCAGGGATGCGATAAATGTGTTGAATCTCAGGGAACACAATCTCAACCGGTACCTGTTCTTGCAGCAACACCGGGTGATCATATTCAAAGGGTTTGGCCAGCTCCAACATCACTGGCAGCATTTTGGCCTCGGCGTCCAGCTGGGGAACCCAGCCCAAAAACCTGGCATCGTAGCCCGCCACTTTCACCACGGTCGGTTTTGCGGTTTGGTATTTCACAAACCACTTCAAGGTGTCTCTGGGCACACTGAGCGTTACGTGCGCCGCTTCCGCACACGCAAAACGCCCCACCTCTGAGCCTGCTGATACAAACTGGCCAATGCCCAGGGCCTCGCCCAACCAAACCCCTTCGCAAGGTGCCGTAATGCGGGTCCGCTTCAAATCCATTTCCGCCAGGGCCACCCGACTTTGCGCGGCTTCTAACGCGGCTTGTCGTTGCGCTAAGTGGGCTTCGCGAAACACCAAGGATTGATTCACGGGCAAATCCTGACGCAGGTTTTGCATCAACAAAGGATCGGCGCCTTGCCAATCTTGCT
>CAZECE010000013.1:0-3749 GCA_964510525.1 uncultured Pseudomonadales bacterium
CGCCGGGCGGTGCGCCAGCGTCCAACTCAAGCCTTGATGATAACGATTACGAACACGCTCAAAGATCAGATTAACCTTTTGACTGAAACCTTGCTTATCGGCCCCAGGTTTTAACAGCCTTGACGCCAGCATGGGCGATAAGGTCAACGCCACAACCCCTGAAATCAACACAGCACCCGCCAGGGTAAACGCAAACTCACGGAATAAAGCGCCTGTTAAACCGCCTTGCAAACCAATTGGGGTGTAGACAGCCGCCAGCGTAATCGTCATAGCGATCACGGGACCTAACAGTTCTCGGGCGCCTAACTGCGCCGCTTCAATCGCGGACTTACCTTCCCCCAAGTGACGCTGCACGTTTTCAACAACCACAATGGCATCGTCCACCACCAAACCAACCGACAAGACAATGGCTAATAAGGTCAGCAAATTTAATGAGAAGCCCGCTGCCTGCATTAAAAATACCGCCCCCACCAAAGACAATGGAATGGCCATGACAGGAATAAACGCCGAACGCATCGAGCCCAAAAACAAGAAAATAACCAGCACCACGATCAGCAGGGTCTCGACCATGGTTTTAATCACTTCGTTAATCGCATTATCGATGTATTCAGTCGCGTCATAGGCCACACGCCCAGTTAAACCCGTCGGCATCGCAGACACCAAGTCATCCATCGCCACACGTACTCGCTTGATGACCTCAAGGGAATTCGCCGTAGGCAACACCCAAATCCCCATAAAAACGGCCTGCTCACCTGAAAAACGGACTTCGGTGTTATAGTCTTCTGCCCCTAAGACAATCTCAGCAATGTCTTCTAAATGAATCAATTGTCCATTACGCTCAGCCACCACCAAACGTTTAAATTCATCGACACTTTGTAAATTGGTGTCGGCGGTTAAATTGACTTGCACCAACGCGCCTTTCGTGCCCCCAACAGCGGCCAGAACGTTGTTGCTTTGCAGCGCGCGACGCACATCACTCGGGTTGATGTTAAAACCCGCCATGCGTTCGGGTTGCAACCAAATTCGCATCGCAAAGGTGCGCCCGCCCAAAATACTGGCTCGCTGAACCCCTTCCAAAGCCGACAACCTAGGTTGCACAACCCGCGTTAAATAATCCGTTACTTGATTTTGTTGCAACTGATCCGAGGTAAAACTGAGGTAAGCGGCGGCAAACTGACTGTCCGCCGACTCGACATTAATGATGGGCACTTCTGCTTCAGGCGGCAGATCATTGCGTACTTGATCCACTTTAGAACTGATTTCGGACAAGGCTTTGATCGGATCGTAATTGAGATTCAATCGAACCGTCACGGTAGAAAGGCCCAGTGTGCTTTGCGATTGGATGTAATCTATGCCATCCGCGGCCGCAACCGCCCGCTCCAGAGGGGTGGTGATAAAACCACGAACCAGCTCTGCGCTGGCGCCCACGTAGGCTGTGGTAATCGTGACAGATGCGTTATCACTTCTTGGGTATTGGCGAACCGACAAGTTCATCATCGCCTGCAAACCGGCTACCAGAATTAAAGCGCTGACCACAACCGACAAGATGGGTCGTCGAATAAAAACATCGGTAAAAGCCATTACGTTAAATGCTCCCTAGAGGTATGTTGCTACCTTATTTAGGTATGTGGGTATGTGGATGCAGTGACAAGCTATGTAAGTGCTGAGATTAAGCGTCATCTGGGGCGGGCTGTTGCTCAAATTCAGGCGTTAAACGGTTGTCCACCACCACTTGCATGCCATTAAACAGCTTGAACACGCCAGTACTGACGATCTGATCCTCAACCGACAAGCCAGACAGGACCGAAATAAAATCCCCGCGTTTTCGCCCTAACTGCACAAATACTTGCTTTAACGACAGAATGTTATCTTCACCTGTTTCAATAATAAAAACCGAATTGCCATAAGGGGCGTACAGCACGGCGGTGGTGGGGATCGTTAACAGTGTTTCGGGTGCACTGACTTGCAGCGCGACATCCACAAACATACCCGGCCTCAACCCCCCTAGCTCGGCTGGCTCATTTTCGGCTGGCTCATTCTCGGATGCCAATTGCTCGGATTTAGCTTTACGATTATTAAGAGTACCTTGCAGTAGCACCTGCCGCGTTAAAAAATCCACTTCCGGGCTGATGGCTGTAATAGCACAGGTCAGCGTCTGCCCGCCCAGCATATCGCCCGAGATGTTAACGGATTGCCCCAACCTAATGCTTGGCAAGGCTTTTTGCGGCACCGCAAAATTGACGTAAATGGGATCCAAGGCTTGTAAAGAGACAATCGGATCCAGAGGCTGTATCACCTGCCCAACATCGATTTGACGCACGCCGAGCTGGCCATCAAAAGGCGCCCTAATGGTTTTACGTTCGATTCGCGCTCCAATGGTTTGCAAATCGGCTTTGGCCTGCAAGAAACGGCTTCGGGTGTCATCATACTCAGATCGCGCAATGGTTTTATTTTTAATTAACTTCTCGGCTCTTTTGAAATTGATTTCAGCAATATCAAAAGCGGCTTCGGCGGCTTTTAATTCCGCGGACTCCACCGCAATGTCTTGCTGGACCAATAAACTGCCTTTTTTTACCCATTGCCCGGATTCAAAAGCAATCTCAGCAACCTTCCCCATTTCTTCCGCTGAGACCATCACCCCTTGGGCTGCTCTCAACTCACCGACGGTGATGATTTCCCGCGGCCATTCAGCCATATGCGCTTGTACCGAGCTGACCGTGGTCGGTGGCATTTCAAAAGCAGCTGATGCAATCAAGGCCCTTATTTGTAACGCCTTAATACCGCCTAATGAGCCTATGGTCATTAACAGAATAATGGCTGCAAAAAATAACGCTTTTTTTTGTCCGAATAACACTGAAAACATTACATTTCCTTTAACGTCTATCTTAAGCACGACCTTAAGCGCGACGAGTTAATAAAAACCAAGCCAGACCAACAAAAGGCACCATGGGTAAAAACGCGGCCCAGAACGGTGGCACGTTGAACACTAAACTAGAATAGCCTAAAAAGTCCTGACAATAGTAAAACAGCATACCTAACACCAGTCCCATGGTGATTCTAAAACCCATCGTGACCGAACGTAACGGCCCAAAAACGAAAGACAATGCAATCATCACCATTAATAAAGTAGCCAAGGGTTGCATCAACTTTTTCCAAAACGACAAGGAAAAGGCCTGAAAACTTAAATCCTGCTGTTTTAAAAACTGCGCATAACTGTATAACTCGGTTATGGACAGATAATCTGGTTGCAAGATAATCATTGCGAGCATGTCTGGTGTTAATTTTGTAGCCCAATTGAAATGCTCTTCATAGCGAGTCTCAATTTTTTTTGTCTCAGTACCTGGTGCCAGTTGTAACTCTGATACGCGGGTTTGCTCTAAAGCCCAAACGCCATCATGAAAGGTGCCTCGATCCGAAAAGGTCACCGACGTCAGCCGTTGGTCCTGATCAAAAACAAAACGACTGAGTCCAAAAACCGTCCCATTGGGCGCTAATGCCCCAATGTGTACCAAGGTATTGTCATCTTTTTGCCAATTGCCCTGCTTCATTCGCAAGACATCGCCACCCCCTTGCTGCAATGATCGGTAACTTTGCGCAAACTGCTCACTGGGCGGCACCACCCACTGCGCCATCATCAATGCGAATACGGCAAAAAAAGAAGCGGCTAACAAGCCCGCGCTGATGATACGAGGCACTGAAAAGGCTGCCGCACGCATCACCACTAATTCACTGTTTTGAGCCATTTGACC
>CAZECE010000014.1:0-9337 GCA_964510525.1 uncultured Pseudomonadales bacterium
TTCCATCCAGTTGTAAGTTCTCTTGAGATGTTCGTCATGCTGAACTTGATTCAGCATCCAGGGGTAAGCACATCGGGCTTGCTGTTAAGTGCAAGCTGTAAAATTTAGAGCGCCACCAAGATAAGAGCCTTTGCTCACTGGATTCCGTGTCAAGCACGGAATGACGGTAAGACGTTTTTTATCATCCATGGAATGACGACGCTATCCGTTTAAAGAATCGCTGGCGTCATCTTGTTTAAAAGGGTCGGCAAAAACGACGCAATTGCGATTGGCCGCTTTCGCTTCATAAAGGGCATGATCGGCACGTTTAAGCAAAGATTCAAAGCCCTCATGAAAATCCAGCTCTGCAACCCCCACACTGATGGTAATCGGCCATTCAATGATGTTTAGCGTTTCGACACGCTGTCGGATGGTTTCAGCTTTCAACACAGCTTGGTCCAGTGGACACTGATCCAATAGGATTAAAAACTCTTCGCCGCCAAAGCGCACCACCGTGTCTTCATCACGAAAGTATTCTTTTAAACAGGTCGCTAAGCCTTTGATCACCACATCCCCATGCGCGTGACCCAAGGTATCGTTGATCCGCTTAAAGTGATCGATGTCGAGAATCATCAGGCTGACCGGTTGTTGATGGCGCATGGCTCTGGCCATTACCTGGTAGGCGGATTCCAATAAATAATGACGATTGTATAGCCCTGTTAAGGAGTCGCGAGTGGCCATGGTTGAGAGTTGATCTCGCTGTTTCTTCAACAGAATGTGGGTGTGGGCTCTGGCCAGAACTATGGCGGGTTGAAAGGGTTTGGTAATGTAGTCCACCGCGCCGAGATTTAACCCCAGCTCTTCATCATCATTTTCGTCTTTACCCGTCACAAAAATCACGGGAATAGCCGCTGTTTTATAATTATTCTTCAACGCTTCTAAGGTTTCATAGCCATTCATACCGGGCATTTGTATGTCCAGTAAAATTAAGTCGAGTGGCTCATCGCCATGTGCGATGCTTAAACAGTGGTCCCCACTTGTCGCGACTTTGACACGAAAGTCCGACTTCAGGCAGCTGGCCAGGCTTTGAATGTTGGACGGCACATCGTCAACAATCAAAACAATGGGTTTATCCGGTGTTTTCATGGTTAATTTGTTGAGCCTCTTGGTCAATAATGGCTTTTAGCTGTTCAATACAATGAAAAGCCGCCTCTGTATTTAATAATACTAGCTCATGAGAGAGTTGTTTGAGTTGCTCATCTATACCAGGATGATGAGTGGCTGACTGAAACAGGGTGATATCATCTGTATCAATGTAGTTGCCGGCATGAAGGTCCTCAGTTAAGTGATCCAAGGTTATTTGAATGCGTTCAATCACTTGTTCTGAAAGCGCTTGGGGGGAATCCGGTGGTTCAAGGGTGGACGCTTGATTGTCTTGATTGGCATCTAGATCGGCATCTAGAAAGTCTTGAAGCGTTTGGCAAAGGCCTAATTCCGCGGCTTTTAAATCCGATACTAGGGCTTTTATGGCCTCCACGTCTTGTTGTTTGGCTAGGCGTTCAATTTGACTGCTGAGAGCCTGTAGCTGGATGGCACTTAAATTGGCCGTCATGCCTTTCAGGCTGTGTGCCATGGTTTGGATGGTGTCGAGCTGTTCATCATCGATCGCTTGGATCAGCTGGTTGATTTCGCTCGGGAGGGTACTGATAAAAATCTGAGCCAGTTTTTTTAATTTGGATTCTTTACCCATTAAACGTTTTAAGGCGCTGGCTTGATCCCAAGTCGGGTTGAGTGGCTGCGGTGGCACTGAAGACGGTGGAGCTGAAGGCATTAGGGTTGCCGCCATGGATTTTTCAGACGTATTGGATTCTTCAGACGTATTACGAAGAGCCAGCCAATGCACCAAGCGCTGTTCTAAAATAGCAGGATCAATGGGTTTGCTGATGTAGTCGTCCATACCCGCTGCCAAGCATTTTTCTTTGTCGCCTTTCATGGCGTTGGCTGTCATGGCCATAATCGGCGTGGTTTGGTGTTGTTGGCCGGCATCACCTTGTCTGATTTTTTCGGTGGTGGCATAACCATCGAGTTCGGGCATTTGGCAATCCATCAAAATAAGGTCATACGCTTGATCGATATTGGATAAAATATTGAGCGCCAACTGACCGTTTTCAGCGGTATCACAGGAGAGTCCAAGTTCTTTTAGCAGCTCTTCGGCCAGCATTTGATTGATGGGATTATCTTCAACCAGTAAAATTCTGGCTGATTTGGGGTCAGTAATAGTGAGCTCAGAAGACGAGTTGTTGAAGACCGTTGATGGGCTATCATGAGCCGTTAAGTGTTGATGGGCTTGCGCGTTTTGGTGAACCCCTGGGTTGTGATGAACCTCTGTGTTGTGATTAACGGCCTCAGCTTCAGTCATCTGAAGATAAAATGTGAAGCAACTGCCTTGGTTTGGTGTGCTGGTGACGGAGATGTCGCCCGCCATCAAACCGCACAGCTGTTTTACAATGGCAAGGCCTAAGCCTGTGCCACCGTATTTTCGTGTAGTAGAGGCATCGACCTGAGTAAAGGAATTAAAAATCCCAGCGGCTTGCTCGGCTGACATACCAATCCCTGTGTCCTCAACAGAGCATGTAAATTGAATGTGGCCATCCGATTGTTGTTCGGTTTGGGCGGTGACAGTAATGCGCCCTTGTTCAGTGAATTTAATGGCATTACTGACCAAATTAATTAAAATTTGCCGCAACCGAGTGGGATCGGTTTGAATGTATTGATGTTTGACATTGTCTAATACAAACAACAATTCTAATGACTTTTCTTCTACCTTGTACTGCATGGTTTGTGCTAAGAATTGAAACTCATCGAATAAGTCACAATCAATGATATCAAGCTCCAATTTGCCGGCTTCAATTTTAGAGAAATCCAAAATATCATTGATAATACCCAGCAAGGATTCAGCGCTGTAGCGTGCAATACGGGTTTGTTCTCTTTGGTGATCATCTAGATTTGTTTTAAGCAATAAGTCCAGCATGCCTAAGACGCCATTCATTGGGGTGCGAATTTCATGACTCATGCTGGCTAAGAACTGCGACTTGAGTTCGGTAGAGGCTTTGGCGGCAGACAGTGCTTTTTCACGCTCATTGGCCAATATTTTGCGGTCCGTTATATCAATATTTGTCCCAACAATTCGAGTCGGTTGGCCTTGTGAATCCTTAATGATTCTGGCATGAGCTTCTAGGTGTCGAGTCTCCCCACTCGGGCAAATAATCCGAAATTCAGTATTAAAATCCTCACCGTTTTCAAGGCATTGGACGAACAGTTCATTCGTGGGTTCCAGGTCATCTGGGTGAACCAGGGATTCCCAATCACTGAGCTGACCGTTAAATTGATGGGGTTTAGTCGCATAGATTTTATACATGCGTTTATCCCAGATCAGTTCTTCAGTCAGTAAATTAAATTCCCAAATGCCAATGCGCGGGGCTTTTAACGCAAACTCCATGCGCTCAGACAGTTCTTTCATGGCCATTTCGGCTGTTTTACTTTCTGTAATGTCATCGATTGAGACAAAAAAGCCTTTAGTCTTGGCTCGTTCATTAAAGTCTGGTGTGAACGTGCCTTTGATGTAACGTATATGGCCATCGGCATCCGGAATGTCCATGTTGAAAGCCGTTGTTTCGCCCGATAAGGTCCGGTCGATGTAGGGTTTCAGTTTTTGATAAGTGTCCGGATCAAAGCCGTCTTCTAATTTGGATCCTAGGATGTTGGAAACTGGGGAGTGATACCATTCTTCAAAGGTTTTATTGACGAATTGGTACCTAAGATCCAGATCAACATACGCCAGTAAGACTGGAGCTGACTCGGTGATGCCTTCAATGTATTTTTGTGACGCCTCCATCTGATGGATGAAGTTGTGAAAGCTGCGTGCCAGCACCCCGATTTCGTCTTTGGAAGCGGTTGGCAGTTCGTCCAGTCGGCCGGTATATTCGTATTTTTGTACCGCATCGGAAATGTCTGATAGCGGTTGCACCACACGGCGTGTGACAGTGATTGCCAGCGCTAGGGCCAGTAAGGAAATGCAAGCCCCCAGAATCAAACTGTGATTGCGAAAAGCAGAGAGTTCGATGTCGGTTGTTTGGTTGCTGTGTTGCAACAATAACTGTAATGCGTGTCGGCTGCCAAATTCATCGAGCTGAATCAGTTGATAGTAAGAGCTATACGACTGGTTGGCTTTATTCAATAAACTGGCAAATGCCCGTTCTTTGATTTGTTTTTCAATGACGTCTTCTAGTTCGGGGAATTCATCTTGCAGTCGATAGCGTGAACCAAATTCAAATCCAAAGCTGTAATCTTGATTGGGGTGATACAAAAAATCACCGGTTGCATTGGCCAGATAAAAATCGATGCCAGCCAGATTTTCTTGCACCATCTCTTGCATAAACGCCCCAAAATTAATAACGATGCTGATCAAGCCAAAGAATTCTCCCGATTCTGGATCAAAAATAGGAGTTGCCGCTTTAATGATTTCCCTGTGAGGTTTGGCAATGACACCATTTTCGCGCATCAATTGGGCTTCGGAATAATGAATGGACCCTGGATCGATGATCGAAGCGCTTTTAAAAAGATCGGTCTCAGCCAGCTGCTGAAGTCGAGTTTGTGGCATGTTTTGAATGGCCCAGCCATTATTAACCACGCGCAGTATTTCTTGTCCTTGGTTAGCGGTACCGATATAGCTGGCTTGAACTAAGAAAGGTTTGCTGGACAGGATCTCAGTAAATATTTGAGCCAGTTGCGAGCGAGCCTCTTTTTGTTCATCTATGTCATTTTCAGCAACCGCTTCAATATAATTGATAACGGGAGGTGTGTGGCTTAAAAAAATCAGATCACTGGACGCCTGGTTGTATAAATCGGCTAAGAGCGGTTTCAATAAGTTGCTCTCACTGCGCAAGCGCTCAGCTTGTTCGTTAAGAACAATGCGCTCGGCTTCAAAGTAAAACGAAAAGCTGGCACCAAATGCAATGGTGATGGCCAGCAAAAAGGTGGCAATAGGCAACTTGATGCCGAGGGGGTGTTTGGGCTTGCCAATCGGCAGCTTTTGAGAGTTTGATGCAAGGTGAGTGCTGTTATGCTGATTGGGGTAGTTGGAGTGGGGTATATCTAATGGGTAAGCATGTTGAGCGCTCTTTGTTGTCGAACGATTGGCAAGATCCAGGATAAGGCCCATCAAGAGAACGCCATAAGAAAAAATTTTCAGCGAATGCAAAAGGGTCACTTGATACGTAATGCCTGTATCGTGCCAAAAGGTAGCACACACCTGCATGACGATGTTTGGCACGATGCTGGCCATTATTGCGTGAATATACAGGTCTTGATGGTTTTTACTCATCTGCCATGCAATGGAGAAGACCAGTATCCAAACCGCAAGTGCCAGCGTTTCCCATGGGGTTTTTATCAGTGAACCTTCAAAATGCGCTTGTGGCAGCTGGTGATCCGATGAAATGAGATAAAAGGCCGCCATGACGGTCAAACCAATCAATCCATGAATGGCATAAAAATATGGCTTTTGAACGGCCGCTGAGTTTTCTTGTGCGGTTAAGGCATTGATCTGGCTGCGAAAGACCCAAGCGGCATAGCACAGTGTCATCAGAAAAATACCCGCACTGAGGTTTCTGTTCAAAGGCCAGGTGAACCCTTGCAATGCGGTTTTGTTGTGGCCAACGTCGAGCCATTGCGTTTGCGCAATTAGGTGAAAAAGATCCAATGTAGCAACGGCCAATGCGGCTGTACCCGCTACAGACACAATGGGCAGTGAGTATTTTAGGTAATGCAGCAACGCAACAATGCCGATCAATAATGTAATGCAGATACCAACGGAATCGAGTAATAAAGCAGATACAGGATGCGTATGCAGCGAGTTGGAAGAGGGTTGAGTCGTGCTAGAGCCTAAGGATATAAACAAAAAAATGGGCAGAGTACTGATGCCTAACGCGACACTGAAGGCTTTTACTCTATTAGAGACAGGAGCAAAAGTGTTGTACTGAGCGGTACCCATAATTTCCTCAAGCACATGCGATTCGTAAGTAAATGAAACTTCACTTTATTTAAGGGTAGGTATCGTCGGTTGAATACGCAATGAATCGGCTTAGGTTCGTCAATAACGGCAATAACTGGCTTATCTTGATGTTATTTCGATGGTTGGGGTCAATTAAAAAGGGATAAAGCCGGCTGTTTGATGGTGAAGATTTGGTGGTTGAGTTCGGTGATGTGCTGCTGCCAGTATTGGGGGGTGTTAAACCAGGGGAAGTGCTGTGGGAAGGCCGGGTCTTGCCAGCGTTTTGCCAGCCACCCACTGTATTGAATCATGCGTAAGGCTCGAAGCGGCTCGATCAATTTCAGCTCGGCGAGATTAAAATCATAAAACGCTTGATAACCTTCTAATAACTCAGACAGTTGCAGCGCTTGCTGATCGGGTTCGCCATGGATCAACATCCACAAATCCTGTATCGCAGGTGCCATCCGACAATCGTCAAAATCCAACAGCCACGGACGATCATCGCGACTC
Organism: uncultured Pseudomonadales bacterium; assembly: GCA_964510525.1. Taxonomy (GTDB): domain Bacteria; phylum Pseudomonadota; class Gammaproteobacteria; order Pseudomonadales; family JANQJO01; genus CAZECE01. The sequence continues at coordinate 6,539 of CAZECE010000014.1, forward strand.
CAGATGATGTTACTTAAATGGCAATCCCCATGGGTACGGATGGTTTGTAAATGGGGGACGGTTTGCCAAGCGGTTTCGATGAGTTCAGCAATTTCGTTGATGAGCGCTTGGTAGTGGGATTGATGCTCGGGGGGAATAAAATCGTGTTCCAATAAAAATGCGCTGGGTTCGATGCAATGGCTCTCGATAGACAGTGCGGGACGGTGTTCGAAGGCGTGTGTTGCGCCAATGGCATGCATGCGCCCCATTAAACCGCCTAAACGATACAGCTGATCGAGGTGACCAGGCTCCGGTGGATGGCCGCCTTTTCGGGGGTAAATCGTAAAGCGATGGCCTTCGAATTCAAACAGCGTTTCACCCTGCGTATTTTGCCAAGGCGCTATGACGGGCAGCTCGTGTTCTGCTAACTGCAGGGTATAGGCATGCTCCTCGATTAAGGTCTCATTAGACCAACGTTTGGGGCGGTAAAATTTCGCAATCACCGGATCTTGGTCATCGAGATTGACCTGATATACGCGATTTTCATAGCTGTTTAAAACGATGTAACGACCATCAACGGCCAAGCCTTGAGATTCGACGGCATTGAGCACACGGTCGGGGGAGAGGTCATCGTATTCCAAGGAGCAGTTCCAAATAGTTGAAGGTTTGGTGAAACAGGGGAGAATCTAATTAAAAACCTATCTTTAAGAACCTATCTTTAAGAACCTGTTTTTAAGAACCTGTTTTTAAGAACCAATGTTACAGAGCGTTACAGGAATTGTAATGAGTTTTTTAAGAGCTTTAACAGCTTTTCTTTATAACCCTAAAAGCTTGAAATTTAAGTGACATTTAACAGTGGTTAAGAGTAGAAATCCGTAACCGTCTGTGGTTCAATTTGCGAACAATTGTAAAAACAAGACTTCATGTTATTTCAGTGTGTAGTGATTCTAATAAAAATGTGTCGCGCTGAGATTTGCCTTATTAATTCCGTTAGTATGCCTACCCAGTAACAGAAGCTTGTTGTTATTTCCGGACCAATTTTGTCGTACCTTGAAGGTGTTTATTATGCTGTTAGCCTCTAAGAAGTCTGAAAAGAAATCAGAGTCATTTATTTTTAATAGTGTCAGAAGTTTTGGCCTTGTCATCTTGGCGGGAGTTCTAACGGCGTGTGGCGGCGGTTCGGATGAAAGCACTTCGGAAAGAGCGGCTCTAGTCAGTGATACGCCGATTGCGTATATCAAGCAAACATTCGGTTCTGGTAATAACAGCTCATTAAATTCAGGCGATTTGATCGCAGCACAAATCGTATCTTCGACTCCGGTGCAATCTCCCTTCACGGTAGATCGCTCCATGAATACGGAATTAATCGTGCAAGCATCGATTGATGCGGGTGCGACGACCGTCAGTGTTCTGGGTAATTATTTTCAATCCAGCGATTATGTTGTTAGAGATTTGTCGGCATGCCCTTCGGGCGATGCGTTTGTGTTTTCTGCGATTGGTCCCGTAGGTAGCACAGAGCACGCCACTTGGAGCATTTATTCTTATGACATCAACTCCGGCGTTGTCAGTCGGGTGATTTCGGATGATGCCACGGCGAATGCCGGTCATGACATTGATCCTGTGTGTTTATCAGATAACAGCATTGTCTACTCATCTAATCGTTCGCCATCTTTCGCGGCATTCAATACGGATCAAACAGATCAAGACGCTGATCAGCAATGCTCTGCAACGGCACTTATTTCAGTGAATAGCCCTATTTCGTTGCATCGCATGGATGAGATGGGTCTTAACATTCAGCGACTGACGAGTGGTCTGAGTTACGATTTGCAAGCGACAGCCTTTACCGATGCGTATGAGGCGGATATTGCATTTGTACGTATGACCAAAATTGCAGAGCAAGTACCCCAGTGTGATGCCTCCGTGAATTCAGGCACGTCAGGTTTATTAACCGCGGCGCAGTTGGAAATCAGTTCGGGTGCCAATGCGGCCTTGGGTATCGACAGCTCTTCGCCTTGGGTAGGGGATGAGGTTTGCCAATTCGCTAAGTCTTCTGCGGTGGGTGCGGTGATTGAAGGCATTCAATACCAGCTGATGAGTTTGGATTTAGATGACCTCTCGGTCGATCAGCTTTACGATCCGGTGGTGTTGTTAGGGTCTGATGATGTCTACTTGGATATTGATCAAATCGTGCAAGGGGATAACGGTGAGCTGTTAGCTTTAGTGACGCATCAATTTAATCCCATAGGTGGTGGTGCCATCATTCAGTTTGGCAGCCCGATCAACCCCAATGCGTCAGCGTTAGGGAGTTTTTCTGCAATTAGAGTGTTAGGTGAAAACGTACGACCAGGACAAGTTTCGATTGGTGGTCAGTATTCGTCATTCACACCGGCAGCGGATGGTTCGAATCGTTTATACGCGGGTTATGCGATGTGTGTTAACAGTCAGGGTCGAGCGGTTGCGGAGTTTTGTAATCAGGATTCTGAGCAAAGCGATATTGGTTATGGCATTTACGTTATTGATGCAGAAACGGGCGAAGCCTTAACGATTGTGAACAGTGAAGTAGGCGTGGTTTACCCAGAAATCGCCGTCATGGGCGCCAACGCAGGCAACGCATTTCCATATGCTCCGTACAATTTTAATGTCCCTGAAGATGTACAACCAGAACTGCTTTGTGAATCAATTGATCCAATAGATTCTGGCAGTGATGTACCGCCGACAACTGATGTACCGCCGACAACTGATGTACCGCCGACAACTGATGTACCGCCGACAACTGATGTACCGCCGACAACTGATGTACCGCCGACAACTGATGTACCG
>CAZECE010000015.1:0-21642 GCA_964510525.1 uncultured Pseudomonadales bacterium
AGTTCTATTTTCGAACTACTGACGTGACTGGCGAGGTTATCTTGCCAGAAGGTGTCGAGATGGTGATGCCTGGTGATAACGTTAAGATCGATGTGGTATTGATTAATGAAATTGCCATGGAAGAAGGTCTTCGTTTCGCTGTTCGAGAAGGTGGTCGAACGGTTGGTGCGGGTGTTGTGACCAAAATCAATAAGTAGGCTGAAGTAACCTAAAGCCGGAGTGAGTGGAAATAGGCCAGTAGCTCAATTGGCAGAGCAGCGGTCTCCAAAACCGCAGGTTGGGGGTTCGATTCCCTCCTGGCCTGCCACACCACTTGCCACTGTTTCAAAATAAGCATAGGTAATAGGTATTAGACAATGGCTGCTATAGGTCAGGATGTGAGTGCAAATGCTGAGAGTGGAAGCGCCTTTGATGTCGTAAAATGGGTGTTTGGCTTATCTTTAATGGCCTTGGCTATCATTGGTAATGGTTATTTTGCTGATGTCGCTTTGCTCTATCGTGTTCTCGGTGTTGTCGCAAGCGTGTTATTGGCGCTTTGGGTCATAAGCTTAACCGTAAAAGGCAAAGTCTTTGTCGGAATGCTTAAGGAGGCGCGAGTAGAAATTCGCAAAGTTGTTTGGCCGACACGCCAAGAAACCTTACAAACAACAGTTGGTGTTGTGTTGATTGTTTTAGTTGTGGCTTTGCTGCTTTGGTTGTTAGATACCTCTCTTGGTTGGGTGGTTTCTAAATTAATAGGTTAAAAGCTTAGAGTTTGCTTTGTTTTGGAAACAGTTTTAGCTGCCCGGTGGGGGGATAGGTAACAAATGTCGAAGCGTTGGTATGTGGTCCAGGTATATTCTGGTTTCGAGAAGCATGTAAAACGCTCAATAATTGAGCGTGTTCAGTTGGCTGGAGTGGACGAAAAATTTGGTGACGTTTTAGTCCCGACTGAAGAAGTGGTTGAAATGAAGGCTGGCCAAAAGCGGAAAAGTGAGCGTAAATTTTTCCCAGGTTATATATTGGTGGAAATGGAGCTTGACGATTCAGCTTGGCACTTAGTGAAAGACTGTCCAAAGGTGTTGGGTTTTATTGGGGGTACTGCGGATAGGCCGGCCCCAATTAGTGATGCTGAAGCAAATGCTATCTTGAGTAGAATTCAAGATAGTTCAGATAAGCCTAAGCCTAAAACACTGTTTGAGCCGGGTGAAGTGGTTAGAGTTGTTGATGGGCCTTTTGCGGACTTTAATGGTGTTGTTGAAGAAGTTAATTATGAAAAAAGCCGCCTACAAGTAGCGGTACTGATTTTTGGTCGATCAACTCCGGTTGAGTTGGAGTTTGGTCAGGTTGAAAAGAGCTAACACTTTTTAAAAGGTGTTTTTAAATTGTAAACGGGGAGCTTTTAATCATGATAAAAGCGTTTAACCCAATAGGAGTGTAGAAATGGCTAAGAAAGTTACGGCTTATATTAAGCTGCAAGTTGCAGCGGGGAAAGCCAATCCAAGTCCGCCTGTTGGCCCAGCCTTAGGTCAGCATGGTTTGAATATTATGGAATTTTGTAAGGCTTTTAATGCTCAAACTCAAGGGTTTGAAGCGGGTATGCCGATTCCTGTCATTATTACGGTTTACAACGACCGAAGTTTTACTTTTGTCTTAAAGACGCCTCCTGCCAGTATCTTGTTAAAGAAATCAGCAGGTATTGCCAAGGGTAGTGGTGAACCCAATTCTAAAAAAGTTGGTAAAGTCAATAGGCAGCAGTTAGAGGAAATTGCGCAGACTAAAATGCCAGATTTGACCGCTTCAGATATGGATGCTGCCGTGCGTACCATTGCAGGAACGGCTCGAAGCATGGGCCTTGATGTTGAGGGGGTTGTATAATGGGCGCAATAACCAAACGTATGAAACTCATCAAAGAGAAGGTGAAGCCAGGTGTGGCTTACAGTGCTTCAGATGCCCTTTCTTTATTGTCAGAGTTTTCCAAAGTTAAGTTTAAAGAAACAGTGGAAGTTGCTATTAATTTGGGTGTTGATCCTCGTAAATCGGATCAAGTGGTGAGAGGTGCTTGTGTTCTACCTCATGGTACAGGAAAATCCGTTAGAGTTGCTGTCTTTGCGCAAGGCGCGCAGGCAGATGCAGCCAAAGATGCGGGTGCTGAGCATGTTGGTATGGATGAATTGGCAGATGAAATCAAAAAAGGTATGTTTGATTTCGATGTTGTGATTGCAAGTCCTGATGCCATGCGGGTTGTTGGTAAACTGGGTCAGGTTCTCGGGCCGCGTGGTTTGATGCCGAACCCTAAAGTTGGTACTGTCGCGCCTGATGTTGCTAAAGCGGTTAATAATGCCAAGGCTGGTCAGGTCAGGTATCGAACAGATAAATCAGGCATTATTCATTGTGGTATTGGTCGGGTTGGGTTTTCGAGTGATCAATTGAAAGAAAACTTAGAGTTTTTATTGGCGGAGCTGAAAAAAGTGAAGCCCGCTGCTGCGAAAGGCACTTATTTAAAGAAGGTGACTTTGTCTACCACTATGGGTCCAGGTTTGATGTTAGATTTGGCCAGTGTGAGCGTGTAGTCAAGTTTGTCTTAATATTATTTGTTAAAAGAATTGTGCTCTCAGTGTGTTTTTTCTAGCACTGAAGCCAATGACCACAGGCGCTAAATTAGCTTAATTAACCAAGAAATTGGTTTGCCTGTGTAGGTGGGCAATACGGATGAGGGCTTGAATACTCTTTTGTTCCCTAGTTTTGCCTTGTATGTGTACCTAGTAAAGAGTGTGTAACTCTTTTTATGTGAGGGTGTTATGGCTTTAAAGAGAAGTGATAAAGAGGCCATTATCGCTGATGTTAATTCCCAAGCGTCTGAGGCGTTGTCTGCTGTGGTTGCAGATTATCGGGGGTTAACGGTTAGTGAAATGACTGAGCTTCGTAAGCAGGCGCGTGAACAGTCGGTATATCTTAAAGTGGTTCGCAATACATTGATGAAGCGGGCTGTCTCCGGCACTGAGTTTGAGTGTTTGGATGCCTCTTTTGTTGGGCCAACATTGGTTGCTTTTTCAATGGAGGATCCCGGTGCAGGCGCTCGTATTTTCAAAGAGTTTGCTAAAGATCATGATGCTTTAGAGGTCAGATCTCTCGCGGTAGGTGGTAGAGAGTATGGCCCTGGGGATATTGATGTTCTGGCATCGTTACCGACTAGAGATCAAGCTTTGGCAACGTTAATGCAGTTGCTGTTAGAGCCTGTTACGCAGTTAGTACGTGGACTGAATGAAGTGCCGACTAAAGTTGTTCGTGCGATTTCTGCTGTTGGCGATAAAAAATCTGAGTCAGCTTAAATTATTAAATTTTTATTAAGAGGAATGTAGTTATGTCATTGTCACAAGAAGATATTTTAAATGCAATTGCTGAAATGAGTGTTATGGACGTTGTCGAACTTGTTAAAGCGATGGAAGAAAAATTTGGTGTTTCAGCTGCTGCGGCTGCCGTGGCTGTCGCAGCACCGGGTGCAGCAGCTGGTGGTGAGGCTGCTCAAGAAAAAACAGAGTTTGATGTGATCTTGAAAGGCTTTGGTGATAATAAAGTGGGCGTAATTAAGGCCATTCGTGCAATTACAAGCTTAGGCTTGAAAGAAGCCAAAGCTATGGTCGAATCAGCTCCCGCGCCTGTGAAAGAAGGCGTGTCTAAAGAAGAAGCTGAAGACGTCAAGAAGCAGTTAGAAGAGGCTGGTGCGGAAGCTGAATTGAAGTAACAGCCTGTTCGGAGCAGCGTGATGTTTTAACTGTATATCGTTGCTTGAAAATTTATCACCCTGTTGAGATTGGCTATGAAGATCTCAACAGGGTTGTTTTGTTAGTGGTACATGTAAAGATTGATGCCGTAAAACACTCAGTCGGGGAGACCAGATGGCCTACGCGTTTAACGTTAAGAAAAGAATTCGTAAGGATTTCGGGAAGATTCCAGATGCAATGGAAATTCCTTTTTTGCTCGCCATTCAAATAGATTCCTATCGCAAGTTTTTGCAATCAGATAAACCCCGAGACGGTCGTGCAGATGAAGGTTTGCAAGCGGCCTTTAAATCCGTTTTTCCTATTGCCAGTTATTCAGGGAGTGCGGCACTCGAGTTTGTTGATTATCAAATGGGCGAGCCAGCTTTTGATGTCAGTGAATGTCAATTACGTGGGCTCACTTACGCAGCTCCTTTGCGTGTAAAAATTCGCTTGATTATTTATGATAAAGAATCGTCAGCCAAAACAATTAAAGATATTAAAGAACAAGAAGTCTATATGGGTGAGTTACCCTTAATGACTGACACGGGTACTTTTGTTATCAATGGAACTGAGCGCGTTGTCGTGTCTCAATTGCATCGTTCTCCTGGTGTGTTTTTTGATCATGACCGCGGAAAAACCCATTCATCAGGTAAATTGCTGCACTCTGCTCGCGTTATTCCTTATCGTGGCAGTTGGTTGGATTTTGAGTTTGACGCAAAAGATTTGGCTTATGTAAGAATAGACCGACGTCGAAAATTGCCTGCTACGGTACTGTTAAAGGCCTTGGAGTACACTGAGGAAGAGATTCTTGAGCAGTTTTTTGATACTAATAAATTGCAGCTCAAAGAAGGCCAGCTAGAACTTGAGCTCATTGCAGATCGCTTGCGAGGTGATACTGCCACCTTCGATATCACGGTTGATGGTGAAATCATCATTCCAAAAGGGCGTCGAATAACAGCGCGTCACATTCGTCAATTGGAAAAGGCCGGTATCGATTATCTTCAGGTGCCTCATGATTACTTAATCGGTAAAGTAGTAGCCAAAGACATTATCGATACGAACACAGGCGAGCTTATATGTCCCTGTAACACTGAATTGACGGCTGAAATAATTGAGAAAGTAGTTAATTCAGGTGCGGCAGAATTTGAAACTATTTACACTAATGAGCTGGATTGTGGTCCTTTTATTTCAGAAACGTTGCGCATCGATGTAACCAAAACACCTGAAGAAGCTTTGGTTGAAATTTATCGTATGATGCGGCCTGGTGAACCACCGACTAAAGAGTCTGCTGAAGCGTTATTTAACAATTTGTTTTTTAGTCCGGAAAGATACGATTTGTCTGTTGTAGGTCGAATGAAATTCAATAGACGCTTGCGTATGGATGAAGAGGTGGGCCCTGGTACTCTCTCTAAAGAAGATATAGTGGCTGTTTTAAAAGCTTTGATCGCAGTAAGAAATGGTAAAGATACGGTTGATGACATCGATCATTTAGGTAATCGTCGTGTTCGATCCGTTGGTGAAATGGCTGAAAATCAATTTAGAATTGGTTTGGTTCGTGTAGAAAGGGCCGTTAAAGAGCGTTTAAGTTTGGCGGAGTCTGAAGGGCTGATGCCTCAAGACCTGATTAATGCTAAGCCTGTTGCGGCGGCTATTAAAGAGTTTTTTGGGTCCAGCCAGCTGTCACAGTTTATGGATCAAAATAACCCTCTGTCCGAAATAACGCATAAACGGCGCGTCTCTGCTTTAGGTCCTGGTGGTTTGACTCGTGAGCGGGCTGGTTTTGAGGTTCGTGATGTTCATGCAACACATTATGGACGGGTTTGTCCTATTGAAACACCGGAAGGTCCTAATATTGGTTTGATCAACTCATTGGCTACCTTTGCTAGAACCAACGAATATGGTTTTCTTGAAAGTCCCTACCAAAAGGTTGTCGACGGAGAAATTAAGGATGAGTTTGAATACTTGTCGGCAATTGAAGAAGGTGAGTACGTTATCGCCCAAGCAAATGCGGCAAGAGCGGCTGATGGAAAGCTTTCTGATGATCAGTTGGTACCTGTAAGACATAAAAACGAATTCACGGTGATGCAGGCTGACCGTGTGCAATATATGGATGTTTCTCCTCGACAAGTTGTATCGGTCGCGGCCTCATTGGTCCCTTTCTTGGAGCATGATGATGCAAACCGAGCTTTAATGGGTTCAAACATGCAGCGCCAGGCGGTGCCGACACTTATCGCAGAAAAACCGTTAGTGGGAACAGGTATAGAGCGGTCTGTTGCACGAGATTCGGGTGTTTGCGTGGTGGCAAAGCGAGGTGGTGTTGTTGATCGAGTGGATGCGGCAAGAATTGTTGTACGAGCTAACACTGATGAGACAGCAACTGGTGATGCAGGGGTTGATATTTATAATCTAACTAAATATACCCGGTCTAACCAAAATACCTGTATTAACCAAAAGCCTTTGGTGCGTGTTGGTGATCATATTGCCCGTGGTGATGTGTTGGCTGACGGCCCATCTGTCGATATGGGTGAGCTCGCGCTTGGTCAGAATATGCGTGTCGCTTTTATGCCTTGGAATGGGTTTAACTTCGAAGACTCTATTTTGATCTCGGAACGCGTGGTAAAAGAAGATCGGTTTACTACTATTCATATCCAAGAATTAAGCTGTATTGCACGAGATACCAAATTAGGACCAGAAGAAATTTCTTCTGATATTCCAAATATTGGTGAGGCAGCGTTAGGCAAGCTGGACGATTCGGGTATTGTTTATATCGGTGCTGAAGTTAAAAGTGGTGATATCTTAGTTGGCAAAGTAACGCCTAAAGGGGAGACCCAATTAACGCCTGAAGAGAAACTGTTGCGTGCAATATTTGGTGAAAAGGCGTCTGATGTTAAAGATACCTCTTTGCGTGTACCTTCGGGTGTTGTTGGTACAGTCATCGATGTGCAGGTATTTACTCGAGATGGCGTTGATAAAGATCAGCGTGCTCTTGCGATTGAAAAGTCGCAAATGGAGCAGTTTCGCAAGGACCTGAAAGATGAGTTTCGTATCATTGAAGAAACGGCTTATACCCGTATGCGGGAAACATTATTAGGTTTGGCGGCTGAAGGCGGAGGTGGTCTAAAGAAAGGCGAGATTATCACCGAGGCTTTTTTAGATGGTTTACCAAAAGATCAGTGGTTCGATATTCGGGTTGCTTCTGAAGAAGCGGTCAATCTCCTTGCAAATGTTCAGAAGTATTTAGAAGAACATAAGATGGAGCAAGAGAAGCGTTTTGAAGATAAAAAGCGCAAAATCACCGGTGGAGATGATCTGGCTCATGGTGTTCTTAAAATAGTTAAGGTTTATCTGGCGATTAAACGTCGTGTAAGATCAGGCGATAAAATGGCGGGCCGGCATGGTAATAAAGGGGTTATTTCTGCCATCATGCCTGTTGAAGATATGCCTTTTGACGAAGAAGGGGAGCCGGTTGATATTGTTCTGAATCCGTTAGGTGTGCCTTCTCGTATGAACGTGGGGCAAATTTTAGAAACCCATCTAGGCTTTGCGGCTAAAGGTTTGGGCAAAAAGATTGGTCAAATGTTGAAAGCTCAAAAACAAGCGGCTGATATTAGAACGTTTTTAGATCAAGTTTATAATCATCCTGGTTCCGTCAAACAGGAGCCTCTTGAAGCGCTGTCGGATGTTGAGGTCATGGAATTAGCTCATAACCTTAAAGGTGGGGTCCCCATGGCAACGCCCGTGTTTGGGGGGGCAACAGAAGTTGAGTTGAAAGCCATGTTGAAACTGGCAGGTCTTCCTGAGTCAGGTCAAATGAAGTTATATAACGGTCGAACAGGCGAAGCGTTTGATTGTCCGGTGACTGTTGGTTATATGTACATGCTGAAGCTAAATCATTTGGTTGATGATAAGATGCATGCGCGTTCAACGGGGTCTTACAGCTTGGTTACACAGCAGCCATTGGGTGGTAAAGCTCAGTTTGGTGGTCAGCGCTTTGGGGAGATGGAGGTTTGGGCCCTTGAAGCCTATGGTGCTGCCTATACCTTGCAAGAAATGCTGACGGTTAAGTCCGACGATGTTAACGGACGAACACGTATTTATAAGAATATTGTGGACGGTGATCATCGTATGGATCCAGGAATGCCTGAAAGCTTTAACGTATTAGTTAAAGAAATCCGTTCGCTTGGAATAGACATTGAGCTGGAGTCGGAGTCTTAAGTTTTTACGAAAATTTTTGATAAACGACTCGTCTAGGGCCTTATCGCCAGTGTAAGGCCCTACAGATAATTAGCTGGGAACAGTACTTAACACCATCGGGAGTAATGCGTGAAAGATCTTTTAAATCTTTTAAAATCTCAAGGTAATGTTGATGAATTTGATTTGATCAGAATTGGCCTGGCTTCACCAGAAATGGTTAGATCTTGGTCTTTTGGTGAGGTAAAGAAGCCTGAAACAATAAACTATCGTACGTTTAAACCGGAAAGAGACGGCCTTTTTTGTGCGAAGATTTTTGGTCCGGTGAAAGATTTTGAGTGTTTGTGTGGAAAGTATAAGCGCATGAAACACCGAGGGGTCATTTGTGAAAAATGCGGTGTTGAAGTAACGCTTACTAAGGTACGTCGTGATCGAATGGGGCATATCGAGCTGGCGAGCCCCGTTGCTCATATTTGGTTTTTAAAATCCTTGCCTTCACGTATTGGTCTTATGTTGGATATGACGTTACGTGATATCGAGCGGGTCTTGTATTTTGAATCGTTTGTGGTCATTGATCCAGGCATGACGACTCTCGATAAAGGCCAAATGCTTACGGATGAACAATATTATGAAGCGTTAGAAGAATTTGGTGATGAGTTTGATGCTCGAATGGGGGCTGAAGCGGTATTTGAGTTGCTGATGGAGCTGGATGTTAACGGTGAAATTGCGCGTATTCGAGACGAGCTGCCTTCGGTATCTTCAGAAACACGGTTAAAGAAACTGGCCAAGAGGTTGAAGTTGCTGGAAGCGTTTGCGGATTCTGGTAATAAGCCTGAATGGATGATCATGACGGTTCTCCCGGTATTGCCGCCGGATCTAAGGCCTCTGGTGCCGCTTGATGGTGGGCGTTTTGCTACCTCTGATTTAAATGATTTGTATCGCCGCGTTATTAACCGAAATAATCGTTTGAAACGACTTTTGGATTTAAATGCGCCCGATATCATTGTTCGTAATGAAAAACGTATGTTGCAAGAATCTGTTGATGCGCTTTTAGACAATGGTCGGCGTGGTCGTGCTATTACGGGTTCGAATAAACGTCCTCTTAAATCGCTGGCCGATATGATTAAAGGTAAGCAAGGGCGTTTTCGTCAAAACTTATTAGGGAAGCGTGTTGACTATTCTGGTCGAAGCGTGATTGTGGTTGGTCCTACCCTCAAGCTGCATCAATGTGGTTTGCCTAAAAAAATGGCTTTAGAGTTATTTAAGCCCTTTATTTTTTCTAAGTTAGAACATCGAGGCCTAGCTACCACGATTAAAGCCGCAAAAAAGATGGTTGAGCGAGAAACGGCTGAAGTTTGGGATATCTTAGCTGAAGTGATTCGCGAACACCCTGTGATGTTAAACCGTGCTCCAACGCTTCATCGGCTAGGTATTCAATCTTTTGAGCCTACCTTGATTGAAGGTAAGGCCATTCAGTTACACCCTTTGGTTTGTGTGGCTTATAACGCTGATTTTGATGGTGATCAGATGGCGGTGCATGTGCCTTTGACTTTAGAGGCGCAGATTGAAGCGCGCGTGTTAATGATGGCGTCGAATAACATTTTGTCTCCTGCGAATGGTGAGCCAATTATTGTTCCGACTCAAGATGTGGTTTTGGGCTTGTATTATATGACCCGCTCACGAATAAATGCCCCAGGTGAGGGTATGATTTTTGCGGATGAAAAAGAAGTATATCGCGCTTTGGAAAATAAAGTGGTGACACTTCATACTGCAATCAAGGTGCGCTTATCTGAAGCTGTAAAGAGTGCGGAATCGAGTGGAGAAGTAGAAACAAAGGACTTCTTGGCTGAGACGACGGTAGGGCGTGTCTTGCTTTGGGGGGTTGTGCCAAAAGGGTTGCCTTTTGATTTGGTCAATAAAAATATGACTAAAAAGGCGGTTTCTAAGTTGATTAACGTCTGTTATCGGGTATTGGGTTTAAAATCGACTGTTATTTTTGCCGATCAGTTGATGTATCTCGGTTTTGCACAAGCAACCAATTCGGGGTCTTCTGTTGGTATTAATGACATGGAGGTGCCTGCAGAAAAAATGCCTATTATTGAGCGGGCTGAATTAGAAGTTAAAGAGATCGAAGAGCAGTTTTCTTCTGGTTTGGTGACGCAAGGTGAGCGTTATAACAAAGTTGTTGATATTTGGTCGCGTACTAACGATCAAATTGCCAAGGCGATGATGGATAACCTTAAAACCCAGGAAGTAGTAGATAAAGAAGGTAATACGGTTAGCCAAGAATCCTTTAACTCGGTGTATATGATGGCGGATTCTGGTGCTAGGGGCTCTGCTGCTCAGATTCGTCAGTTAGCTGGAATGCGTGGGTTGATGGCTAAGCCCGATGGTTCAATTATTGAAACCCCTATTACGGCAAACTTCCGTGAAGGTTTAACGGTAATGCAGTATTTTATTTCGACGCATGGTGCTCGAAAAGGTTTGGCTGATACAGCATTAAAAACAGCAAACTCCGGTTATTTGACACGTCGCCTGGTAGATGTGGCTCAGGACTTAGTTGTGACGGAAGCGGATTGCGGTACTCATGATGGTTTGCTTATGGCGCCTTTAATTGAGGGTGGGGATGTAGTTGAGCCTTTAGGTGAGCGTGTTCTAGGGCGTGTGGTTGCGCGTGATGTTATGGATGCGGAAGGCAATGAGGTTTTGGTGCCGCGTGGAACGTTGCTCGATGAGGCTTGGGTAGATCGTATCGAGTCGATGGGTGTGGATGAGATTTTGTGTCGATCTCCCATAACTTGTGAAACTCGTTTTGGTGTCTGTAAGCAATGCTACGGCCGTGATTTGGCGCGTGGTCATTTAGTTAACGAGGGTGAGGCTGTTGGTGTTATTGCGGCGCAGTCTATTGGTGAGCCTGGAACGCAGTTGACCATGAGAACCTTCCATATTGGAGGTGCTGCTTCAAGGAGTTCAGCGGTATCCAATGTTCAGGTTAAAAATGATGGGTCTGTAAAGCTGTTAAATGTGAAAACAGTCACTCAAGAAAATGGTAACTTGGTCGCTGTTTCGCGTTCTGGAGAATTAGCGCTAGCCGATGAGCGCGGAAGAGAACGAGAACGCTACAAGTTACCTTATGGAGCTGTTATTAGCGTGCATCATGGGGATAAAGCTACAGCAGGGCAAGTGGTTGCCAACTGGGATCCTCATAATCACCCAATCATCGTAGAAGTCGCCGGACGTATTCAGTTAGGTGATTTTGAAACGGGCATTTCTGTTAAGCGTAAGACCGATGACTTGACAGGGCTAACCACAATTGAAGTGATTGATCAGAAAGATCGTCCTGCTTCTGGTAAAGACCTCCGTCCTGTTATTCGTTTATTGGATGCGAATGGACAGCCGATGTCTTTAGGGAACACTGGAGCGCCTATTCAATATTTCTTGCCCGCTAATGCGATTACGAGTCTTGAAGACGGTGCTGAAGTGGGTGTAGGGGATGTTATTGCGCGTATTCCACAAGAAACCTCTAAAACACGTGATATTACGGGTGGTTTGCCTCGGGTGGCTGACTTGGTTGAGGCAAGGAGGCCTCAAGAGCCAGCGATATTAGCTGAAATAACAGGTGTGGTTAGTTTTGGTAAAGAAACCAAAGGTAAGCGTCGTTTGGTTATAACCCCAACAGATGGTAGTGAGGCTTACGGTGAATTGATTCCCAAATGGCGTCATCTGAATGTTTTTGAAGGTGAGCAGGTAGCTAAAGGCGAAGTTGTTTCTGACGGGCCTTTAAACCCGCATGATATTTTACGTCTCAAGGGGGTAAGTGCTGTAGCTAATTACATTGTGAATGAGATTCAGGATGTATACCGTTTGCAAGGCGTAAAAATTAACGATAAGCATATTGAAGTAATTATTCGTCAAATGCTGCGTAAAGCTGAAATTTTGACTTCAGGTGATTCGCCTTTTGTGAAAGGTGAGCAGGTAGAGTTTTCGCGCTTATTAGAAGAAAATGAACGTCTAGAGAAAGACGGTAAATTTGCTGCTACGTATGAGCGGGTTCTTTTGGGTATTACTAAAGCCTCTCTTTCTACTGACTCCTTTATTTCAGCGGCGTCTTTCCAAGAGACAACACGGGTGTTGACTGAAGCCGCGGTAACTGGAAAAACAGACGATCTTAAGGGATTGAAAGAAAATGTTGTTGTAGGTCGACTGATTCCTGCAGGTACGGGTTTTGCTTATCATAAGAACCGTCGTAAAGGTGGGCGAATGGGCGGACTGGAAGAAGAAGTTAGCTCTGTCACGGTTCAAGAAGTTGAGCAGGCACTCAGTGAGGCGTTAAATTCTACCGGTCAAGAATAGATGTAGAGTTGTTATTTAGGCTCTTGATCATCAAAAAGCGGGAAGCTGATATCAGCTTCCCGCTTTTGTTTGCAATTCTAGGGGTTACTGGGTTGACTTAGTGAATAGACAAACATAGAATCTTGCGACTTTTTTTTACAAAAATTTAAAATTTGGGGCAACTAATGGCAACGATTAATCAATTGGTACGTAAGCCAAGAAAAAGTAAAACATCGAAAAGTGACGTGCCGGCGCTGCAAAAGTGTCCGCAGCGACGCGGTGTGTGTACTCGTGTATACACTACAACGCCTAAGAAGCCAAACTCCGCGCTTCGTAAAGTTTGCCGTGTTCGCTTAACCAATGGTTACGAGGTCTCTTCCTACATTGGTGGGGAAGGCCATAATCTTCAGGAGCACAGCGTGGTCTTGATTCGAGGCGGTCGAGTTAAGGATTTGCCTGGTGTGCGTTACCATACTGTTCGTGGAACATTGGATACTTCAGGTGTAGCGGATCGGCGACAAGGTCGTTCAAAATATGGCGCTAAAAAACCTAAATCTTAAAGTTGGGTTTATAACGTACTCAATTTACAGGACTGAATTAAAAACGGGATAAAAGTATATGCCAAGACGTAAAGTGGTCGCTAAAAGAAAAGTATTGGAAGATCCAAAGTATAAAAGTGAGATCTTAACCAAATTTATGAATCACGTGATGTTTGATGGGAAAAAGTCAAAGGCTGAATCCATTGTGTATGGTGCTTTTGATGTGATTGAGGAGCGCCTGAAGCAGCAGCCTTTAGAGGTGTTTCAGAAGGCTTTGGATGCGTTGATGCCTTTAGTAGAGGTGAAAAGTCGTCGAGTGGGTGGCGCTACTTATCAGGTGCCAATCGAGGTTCCTGAAAGGCGAAGAACCGCTTTAGCTATGCGATGGTTGGTCGATGCGGCACGCAAGCGAGGCGAAAAGTCCATGCGATTAAAGCTCGCTGGAGAGATTGCGGATGCGGTCGAAGGTAAGGGGGCTGCGGTTAAGAAGCGTGAAGACGTTCATCGGATGGCGGAAGCTAACAAAGCTTTTTCACACTTTCGTTTTTGAATTATTGCAAATTGTATTGGCTTAGGGGGCTGTTGTTGTGGCTAGAGATACGTCTTTAGATCGATATCGAAATATAGGAATCTGTGCGCATGTGGATGCTGGTAAAACCACAACAACAGAGCGTGTCCTGTTTTATACCGGTATTTCGCACAAAATTGGTGAAGTTCACGATGGTGCGGCTACCATGGATTGGATGGAGCAAGAGCAAGAGCGTGGTATTACCATTACTTCCGCGGCGACCACTTGTTTTTGGCAAGGTATGGACCGACAGTTTCCTGAGCACCGTATTAATATTATTGATACGCCTGGACACGTTGACTTCACAATTGAAGTTGAGCGCTCACTGAGGGTTTTAGATGGCGCTGTTGTGGTTTTTTGTGGCACCTCTGGTGTTGAACCTCAGTCTGAGACTGTTTGGCGTCAAGCTGACAAGTACGGCGTACCCCGTATCGTCTTTGTTAATAAAATGGATCGCGCTGGTGCTGACTTTGAGCGTGTGGTAGCTCAAATTAATGACCGGCTGGGAGCTACTCCCGTGCCGATTCAATTAAATATTGGTGCTGAAGATGAATTCGAAGGGGTTATTGATTTAATCCGCATGAAGGCAATTTATTGGAATCCTGAAGATAAAGGGATGACTTACGAATTAAGAGATATTCCTGACGAGCTTAAAGATAAAGCGGACGCCCTTCGTGAGTCTATGCTGGAATCTGCTGCAGAATCCAGTGAAGAGTTGATGGACAAATATCTTGAAAGCGGTGAGCTTTCTGATGAGGAAATAAAAAAAGGTCTTCGAGCTCGAGTGCTTTCAAATGAGATTGTGCTGGCTTTGTGTGGCTCAGCTTTTAAAAATAAGGGTGTTCAGGCGGTTTTGGATGCGGTCATAGAATATTTGCCGGCACCAGCTGATGTGCCTGCGATTAAAGGTGTTTTGGATAATGGAGATGAGGCTGAGCGCCCTTCCTCTGATGATCAGCCGTTCGCGGCGTTAGCTTTTAAAATTGCCACGGATCCATTTGTTGGTAATCTCACGTTCTTCAGGGTTTACTCTGGTGTTCTTAATTCGGGTGATTCTGTTTATAACTCAGTCAAAGGCAAAAAAGAGCGCATTGGACGAATTCTCCAAATGCATGCTAATTCACGTGAAGAAATTAAAGAGGTGCGAGCGGGCGATATTGCTGCGGCTGTTGGTCTTAAAGATGTTACTACAGGTGATACGCTAAGTGATCAAAAAGAGCAGATTGTGTTGGAAAGAATGGAGTTTCCTGAGCCAGTAATATCAGTTGCTGTTGAGCCTAAGTCAAAGCCTGATCAAGAGAAGATGGGGTTGGCTTTGTCTCGCTTGGCTCAAGAGGATCCTTCGTTTCGTGTTAAAACGGATGAGGAGTCTGGGCAGACCATTATTTCAGGTATGGGTGAGTTGCATCTGGATATTATTGTTGACCGTATGCGGCGTGAATTTAAAGTTGAAGCTAATATTGGTAAGCCTCAGGTGGCTTACCGAGAGTGCATTCGCAAATCTGTTGAAGTGGAAGGCAAATACGTTAAACAGTCTGGTGGTCGTGGTCAGTATGGGCATGTGCGTTTACGGTTGGAGCCCATTGATCAAAATGATCCGTTTGAGTTTGCAGAAGAGATTCATGGTGGGGTTGTGCCGAAAGAGTATTTTAATGCTGTTGAAAAAGGTATTTCTCAGCAATTGGATATGGGAGTTTTGGCGGGTTATCCGGTTCTGGGTGTGAAGGTCACCTTGTACGATGGGTCTTATCATGAGGTGGATTCAAACGAAAATGCTTTCCGTATGGCTGGGATGATGGCAACTAAAAAAGGTGTGTTGGAAGCCGGTGCTGCACTGCTTGAGCCGATCATGAAGGTCGAGGTAGTCACTCCAGAAGACTATATGGGTGATGTGGTTGGTGATTTAAACCGCAGGCGCGGAATTATCTTGGGTATGGATGATGTTCCTGCTGGTAAGGTGGTGAGGGCTGAAGTTCCGTTGTCTGAGATGTTTGGTTATGCAACGGATTTGCGCTCATCAACTCAAGGTCGAGCAACTTTTTCAATGGAGTTCGATAAGTATGTTGAGGCACCGCAAAATATCGCGGAAGCTGTTATAAAGAAAAGTGCGGCGTAGGAATCGGGTGTTTTATTTGGGCAGTCGTTTGGATTGTAATTAAAGTAAGAGTTTTAATTTTAGAGGTGAGGTTATGGCGAAGGAGAAGTTTGAGCGGACGAAGCCGCATGTGAATGTTGGAACGATAGGTCACGTTGATCACGGAAAGACAACACTGACCGCCGCGTTAACCCGTGTTTGTGCGGAAGTCTGGGGTGGAGAAGCGCGAGACTTTGCTCAGATTGACAATGCGCCTGAAGAAAAAGAAAGGGGTATTACCATTGCGACCTCGCACGTGGAGTATGAGTCAGATAAGCGTCACTATGCGCACGTTGACTGCCCAGGGCATGCTGACTACGTGAAAAATATGATTACTGGTGCTGCCCAAATGGATGGCGCAATTTTGGTGGTGTCAGCGGCAGATGGCCCCATGCCTCAAACGCGAGAGCATATTCTTTTGTCTCGTCAGGTGGGGGTTCCTTATATCGTTGTTTTCCTAAATAAAGTGGATATGGTGGACGATGAGGAATTGATTGAGTTGGTTGAAATGGAAGTTCGTGAGCTTCTAGATCAATATGAATTCCCAGGTGATGATACGCCCATTATTCGTGGGTCGGCCTTAAAGGCATTGGAGGGTGATACCGGTGAGATTGCTCAAGATGCCGTAAAAAAATTGGTTGAGTCTTTGGATGAGTACATTCCAGAGCCAGAAAGAGCCATTGATGGTGACTTTTTGATGCCGGTGGAAGATGTTTTCTCCATTTCTGGTCGCGGTACTGTAGTGACTGGTCGTGTTGAACGCGGTATCGTCAAAGTGGGTGATGAAATTGAAATTGTTGGGTTAAAAGAGACTCAAAAAACAACCTGTACCGGGGTTGAGATGTTTCGAAAGTTGTTGGATGAAGGTAAGGCTGGCGATAATGTGGGTGTCTTGTTGCGTGGAACAAAGCGTGATGAGGTTGAACGTGGTCAAGTAATGGCGTTGCCAGGCAGTATTACGCCCCATAAAGAGTTCGAAGCAGAAATTTATGTGCTAAGTAAAGAAGAGGGTGGTCGGCATACGCCTTTCTTTAAAGGTTACCGTCCGCAGTTCTATTTTCGAACTACTGACGTGACTGGCGAGGTTATCTTGCCAGAAGGTGTCGAGAT
The DNA here is from genome assembly GCA_964510525.1 of uncultured Pseudomonadales bacterium. Classification (GTDB taxonomy): domain Bacteria; phylum Pseudomonadota; class Gammaproteobacteria; order Pseudomonadales; family JANQJO01; genus CAZECE01. The sequence goes on from CAZECE010000015.1 coordinate 16,618, forward strand.
GGTGATGCCTGGTGATAACGTTAAGATCGATGTGGTATTGATTAATGAAATTGCCATGGAAGAAGGTCTGCGTTTCGCTGTTCGAGAAGGTGGTCGAACGGTTGGTGCGGGTGTTGTGACAAAAATCAACAAGTAATTCCTGGCTGTCTTGTGCCTAATAGGTTTCTATTGGGCGCTATGCCTATTGGCGCTGCTTGATGAGGTTTCCTTTGGTCATATCAAGTTAGATTCACAACAATAAAAATGATTCTAAAATGGCAGCCCAAATTACCTTAAAAATCTTGATTTAAAAAATTATTATTATTAACATATCGCGTCCTGATTGAGGCGCAAGATTTGGCTCTTTAAAATTCTTACAGAGTTAGTGATTCGCGGGTTTTTGTGAACGGTCGGAGGTCGTTACGGGCAATTGTTGGCCTTGGGGCGGCGTTAAATTTATTGTTTGAGAGTTATGTATGTCCAAGAAGCATCAGAAAATACGCATCAGATTAAAGGCCTTTGATCATCGGCTTATTGATCAATCTACAATGGAGATTGTGGAAACGGCTAAGAAGACGGGCGCGCAAGTGTGTGGGCCTATTCCTTTGCCAGTAGTTAAAGAGCGTTTTACTGTGCTGATATCACCGCATGTTAATAAAGATGCTCGTGATCAATATGAAATTAGAACGCATAAACGTCTGGTTGATATTGTCGATCCAACTGACAAAACCGTTGACGCTTTGATGAAGCTGGATTTGTCAGCTGGTGTAGAAGTACAGATCAGTTTGGGGTAGGGGATATGTCGAAGTTGGGTTTGTTGGGTATAAAAAAAGGTATGACGCAAGTCTTTTTGGAAGATGGTACTAGTCATGCTGTTACAGTAATTGATGTAAGTGGAAATTTAATTGCGGGCTTGGTTGATAAGGCTTCAAGAGGTTACTCTGCTGTGGTTGTTGGAGCTGGGGAAGTAAAACAACAAGCCCTCAATAAATCTCAAATCGGCTCGTTTAAGAAGAATGAAATCACCGCTGCAAAACGATTAAAAGAATTTAGGGTGGATGATAATGTGGTTTCTACCTATGAGCTAGGTCAGGCTCTTAAAGTGACCACCTTTTCTGTTGGTGATAAAGTTGACGTTGGTTCTGTATCTAAAGGAAAAGGTTTTGCTGGCGCAGTTAAACGTTGGAACTTTAGAACTCAAGATGCTACGCACGGTAATTCTTTGTCTCACCGAGCGCCAGGGTCTATTGGCCAATGTCAAACCCCGGGTCGTGTGTTCAAAGGCAAGAAAATGGCTGGTCAATTAGGTAATAAGAAAGTGACCCAGCAAAATTTGGAAGTTATTAAAGTGCTCGAAGAGAAAGGCCTTTTGCTGGTAAAGGGTGCAGTTCCAGGTGCAACTGGGGCTGAAGTGGTTGTGAAGGCGTCTGTGAAGCATCAAGCTGCTTGATGCCACTGATAATTTGAAATTTATTAAGTTAAGGAAATCTCATGCAGCTTCAAAGTTCTGAAGGGCAAGTTCAGGTATCAGAAGAGGTGTTTGATATCCCCTTGAATGAAGCACTGGTTCATCAGGTGGTTGTCTCTTATATGGCGGGTGGTCGTCAAGGGAGTAAGGCTCAGAAGTCTCGTTCAGATGTTCGTGGTGGTGGTAAAAAACCTTGGAGACAAAAAGGAACGGGTCGAGCGCGAGCGGGAACCAGTAGAAGCCCAATTTGGCGTTCAGGTGGTGTCACTTTTGCGGCAACTCCTAGAGACTTTTCTCAAAAGGTTAATAGGAAAATGTATCAGGGTGCTATGCGTTGCATATTGTCTCAATTGATTCGGGATGAGCGTCTGGTTGTTGTCGAGAGTGTTACTGTCGATAAGCCGAAAACTGCATTATTAAGAACTTGGCTGTCATCTAAAAATATTAACAGTGCGCTTATTTTAGTTGACGAGGTTGAGCGCAACTTGACTCTCTCGGCAAGAAATATTCCCAATGTGCGTGTTTGCGAGGTGAGCAAAATTGATCCTGCATCGTTGATCAGCTATGACAATGTGGTTGTAACTGAAAAAGCGTTGAAATTAGTTGAATCTAAATTGCTTAAGGTTGCAGCTTAAATAAGTTTAGGTTGTAAGGCTGTAAAGGAAATAGAAATGAACCCTAAATTGTATAATGTAGTAAAAGCTGCTCATATCTCAGAAAAAGCGACGCGTGTTTCAGACGAATTGCGCCAGTTTGTGTTTGATGTGGCTATGGATGCTACAAAACCGGATATTAAGACGGCTGTCGAAAGTTTGTTTTCTGTTAAAGTGAAATCAGTTAATACATTGATTAGAAAAGGTAAGAAAAAAGCTTTTGGCAGACGTTTGGGCAAAAGAAAAAATACCAAGAAGGCTTATGTAAGTTTGATGCCGGGTTATGATATTGATTTTGTAGTCAGTGAATAAATAAGATTGAGTTATTAGGAGTTTAACCATGGCGCTGGTTCGAAAATGCAAGCCAACATCACCGGGGAGAAGATTTGTTGTACAAATCAGCAACCCTGATTTACATAAAGGAAAAGGTAAATCAACTTTATTGTCTTCTAAAAGTAAATCTGGTGGCCGGAATACCGCTGGTCGCATTACTGTTAGGCATCGTGGTGGTGGTCATAAACAGCATTATCGAAAAATTGATTTTAAGCGTGATAAGGTTGGTGTTCAGGGTGTAGTTGAAAGGCTTGAGTATGACCCGAATCGAAGCTCAAATATTGCCTTAATTAAGTATTTGGATGGAGAGTGGCGTTATATTATTGCGCCTAAAGGTTTAAAGGCAGGTGACAAAGTCATTTCTGGTCAAGAGTCACCGGTTGCAACTGGTAATGCGCTGCCTTTACGAAATATTCCGGTAGGTAGTTTGGTTCATTGTGTTGAAATGAAGCCTGGCAAAGGCGCGCAGATTGCTCGCACAGCTGGAGCTTATGCGCAAATTTTGGCTCGAGAAGGATTGTATGTTACCTTGCGGCTGCGTTCTGGTGAGGTTCGAAAAATTCCGTCTGATTGTGTAGCTACAATAGGGGAAGTTGGTAATTCTGAGCATAGTTTGCGCTCTTTGGGTAAGGCGGGTGCTTCGCGCTGGCGTGGGCGCCGTCCAACCGTTAGGGGTGTTGCAATGAACCCTGTTGACCATCCGCACGGAGGAGGTGAAGGCCGAACTTCAGGTGGTAGAAACCCTGTCAGTCCACAAGGGGTGCCAACGAAAGGTAAAAAGACTCGAAAATCTAAAAAACCATCTGAGCGCATGATCGTTCGTCGTCGCAAATAAGTTGTTAATCGTTGCAAGCTTTGAAAAACATTTAAAGGTAGGTGAAGTGTGCCAAGATCGTTAAAAAAAGGGCCTTTTGTAGATGCCCACTTGTTGAAGAAAGTGGAAAAAGCTTTAGAAACAAGTTCAAGAAAACCAATTAAAACTTGGTCAAGACGCTCCATGGTTTTACCAGATATGGTGGGTCTTACAATTGCTATTCATTGTGGTAATCAGCATGTTCCAGTTTACATAACAGAACAAATGGTTGGCCATAAGCTGGGTGAATTTGCTTTAACAAGAACTTTCCGTGGTCATGCAGGTGATCGTAAGGCAAAACGTTAATAATTCTAAATCAAAGTTTTTTTGATTCATTTGGAAGGTATTTATGGGAACACTTGCGCACTATCGTAATGCGACGATATCTCCTAAAAAGGCGCGTCTGATGGCGAACCTTGTAAGAGGAAAGTCAGTAGAAAAGGCGTTGGATATTTTGGAATTTCATAACCAAAAATCCGCGGCCATGGTTAAAAAAGTTCTTCAATCTGCCGTTGCTAATGCTGAAAATAATGATGGCTGTGATGTGGATGAGCTAATCGTTGGTGAAATCTTCGTTAATGAAGGCCCCACTCAAAAAAGAATACGTCCACGTGCTAAAGGTCGAGCGGATCGAATTTTTAAGAGAACCTGCCATATATCTGTTCAGGTGAAAGAATCATGGGAGATGATGAGTAATGGGTAAGAAAGTTCATCCAAAAGGTATAAGGTTAGGAGTAATTCGTACGCATGCGTCGGTGTGGTATGCAGGCAAAAATCTATATTCTAAGTATCTTTTAGCCGATTTGTCGGCAAGAGAGTTTTTGTTTAAAAAATTAAAGGCGGCTTCCGTTAGCGAAGTAATTATAGAAAGACCTTCTGAAAATGCTCGTGTGACGATTCGAGCTGCTCGTCCTGGCATCGTTATTGGTAGGCGTGGTGAAGATGTTGAAAAGCTCAGAAAAGAGGTGGCTGATATCTTAGGGGTTCCGGTCCACATCAATATAGAAGAAATTCGTAAGCCTGAGCTTGAAGCTAAACTGGTAGCTCAGAGCATTGCTTCTCAGTTAGAGAAGCGAGTGATGTTCCGACGAGCTATGAAGCGGGCTGTTCAGGGTGCAATTAGAAGCGGAGCTCAAGGTATCAAAGTGGCGGTAGCCGGTCGTTTAGGTGGTGCAGAAATCGCTAGAACAGAGTGGTATCGAGAGGGGCGTGTGCCATTACATACTTTGCGAGCTGATATTGATTATGCAAGTGAGCGTGCAGAAACGACTTACGGCACCATAGGTGTTAAAGTCTGGATTTGTAAAGGTGAGATTTTAGGTGGCAAAGAGTCTGTAGAGGATACAGCTGCGTAACTTAAAATATTTTTTGTTAAGCGTTTTATTTAAGTAGGATCGGTTATGTTACAACCTAAGCGAACGAAATTCCGAAAGCAGCAAAAAGGTAGAAACCGAGGGTTGGCTCAAAGCGGTAATAAAATTTCGTTTGGAGAAATTGGATTAAAGGCTCAAGGTCGAGGTAGAATTACCGCCCGTCAAATTGAAGCAGCGCGTCGAGCGATGACTCGCCATGTTAAGCGTGGTGGGAAGATCTGGATTAGAATTTTTCCTGATAAGCCGATATCCAAAAAGGCTCTGGGAGTGCGGATGGGTAAAGGTAAAGGGAATGTTGAGTAGTGGGTGGCTCAGATTCAACCTGGGAAAGTATTGTATGAAATGGAAAGTGTGTCGGAGGATATT
>CAZECE010000016.1:0-16795 GCA_964510525.1 uncultured Pseudomonadales bacterium
TTGCCTTTAAGCGTTTATTGATAATCGCTATGCCAGCATCAATGGGGGCTATTGTTGTCGATGGGTTTGATAAAGAATAAGTAGGAGTAAATAATACTTGTCAGTTTTGACAAAGGGCTTACTCTATTTTCAATATACTAGTTAATTGGTCGGCCCTTTTTGTGGTGGCACAGAACATTCATCCTGCCACCCCGGGGGAGGACACATAGGTCCTCCCCTACAGAGGGTTTTGCAATGGTTTAAAACGATGGCCACATTACAGAAATGACCTAACAAGACTGTGCATTTGACCTTCGCTTCGCTCGGCAAATTACAGCGGCATTACTGGCTGCCTAAATCGGACTTAAAAACCTATTTTTCACGGCCGACTAATTGGGTTTTTGGTATATCATAAGGCTTTAGTGTAATGAGACCTTAAAGTCATGAGAGTTTAGAGCGATGCAAACAAGGCTAGCGGGCTTGAGTAATCTGTCGCCAATCATGGTTTTTATGTCGTTAATTTTGGCGCTTTTGTTGTCTGTTCAGTCCGGCCCTGCTTTTTCATATCAGCTGGCTAAGGTTGATACCTCTGATGTTGAGCCTAGCGATAATTCACTTAATGAACCGGTACTTTCTCATAAGAAAAGACTTCAAAACGAACAATCCCAAGCGGTAATATTAAACGAAGTCCATTACGCCAGTTTTTCTGGAAGCATCACTTATTTAGAAAAAGCTTTCGCTGAGCTTTCTGAGCAAATCAATCAAGCGGAACCCGCACGCCAAGAACACCACCTGAAATTAATCAAAATTTGGCGAGAGACTTACCAAATTCATAAGTCTTTGGCTATAAGTCCGGATTTGGCTAGCCAGGATGAAGCTGTCTTAAATTTGTCTAAACAAATACGGTTTTTATTTAATCAAATTTCAACATTACGAGCCCATGAAATTCAAACTCACGGCGCTTATCAGGTTTATCAAGGGTATAACGAAGACTATATTAATGATTTATGGCGCGAAATCGAATCAGTACCCGTTCGTTGGTTTGGTATTGTACAAGAAGTATTGTCGGTTTTAATTTTAAATCAACAAACCCCTTTATCTCGAAAAGCAACGGTACTGCATACCTTAGAACTCATGGCGACTGAGTTCAGTAAAGCTTTTCTATACCTTGTTTTAGGTTTTGTCCTCTTTAGATTGACAAAAAAAGTCACAAGAAAAACAAAGCAAATCATGACGCAAATGGCTAAAAAAGGCGTTCATGATAAGTTATCCAGATCACGCTCTATGAGCCTGCGTCGATTTTATCCTTATTTTAAATGGTTTATTTTTCTCATCTATATTTATATTGGTGAGTATTTACTAGTAAATGGGCGTTTTCATGTATTGAGTTTCTTGGTTCCGTATATTTTATACTACGCTTGGTTTCGAATTATTAGAATTACGATTACACAGGTGTTGGCTTCAGGGGTCCAGTTTCCTGACGCATTCAGCCTTGATCAGGCGCAAAACAAGCTATCTTGGACAGCTAAATGGCTATCATTGTATGCTTTTTGGATCGTTATCCTCATTCACACCATCAAAACCATTACAGGGGAAGGGCTGTTTTTCCAATTATTCAATCAAGCCAGCCGTGTAATAACTTTTTTCGTGTTGGTTTTTATCGCCTATGATTGGCGCACCGTTTTAAATAAACTCACTGAAATTCATTTAAGGGGTTGGCCCCAAAAAATTGCTAAAGAACTGATTTCTGGTTGGCGTTCATTGATTTTTTCGTTAGTTCTTGCTGTGTTTTTTGTGCTTTTCATCAGTTTGTCTCGACTGTATCGCTGGAGCGAACGTTTTGACATTATAAGAAGATTGTCGGCTAATTTATTTCGGCGTCAAATTGAATCCAGTACGAACTCTGCATCAACGAATTACAACGTACCTAAAGATTATAAGCGCGCTTTTCTGGAGGCTAACATCTCCAAAAAAAATCAATTGAGTAATGGTCAAAAGGAAATTTATCACAGCATGCGCCAGGCTATCGTCAATTGGCTGAATAACGATAGTGATGATAAGTTGTCAGCTATCATTGGTGAGCAAGGTTCCGGAAAGTCACAAGTAGCAGAGTTTTTGCTAAAAGAATTTGAAAGTGATTATCAAACTGAGATTATTAAAATTCAAAAAAGAAATATCTTAAACGCGCAATTAGAAGACATTAATGCCTTAGTCAATTTTCAGCAAGACAGCGAATCAAAATCAAAAAAAATTATCGTGATAGAACAAGTCGAAAATCTTTTTATCTCAACGGTAGGTGGTTTTGATGTCTTTATAACGCTGTTAGATAAAATTCAATATGAAAATAAACAGTGTTTTTTTATTTTTGTATTCAACAGCCATGTGTGGGATTACCTAGATTTGAAATTTAAGTCTGTAGATTATTTTGCGGCAATTCATAAAATACCCGAATGGTCTGAGGCTGAAATCAAAACGTTAATCTTAGCACAGCACGAAATATCCGGTTATACGTTAAATTTTGATGAAATCATTGAGGCGGCTAAAGGCGAGTCTGACTACGACTCTATAACTTATATTGAGGATAAGTTTTTTAGGTTGCTGAGAGAGGAGTCCAAAGGCAATCCTGCGGTTGCAAAAGATTTGTGGCTTGGGTGTTTAAGCTATATGGGGAATAATAAATTAAAGGTCAGTATCCCAAAAGACCGTATTGATACTATGATCTTACCGGAGAGCTTTTATTTTGTGTTGGCATGCATTGTTCGTCATTGGTGTATTAATGAAGCTGATATTATAGCAACAACTGATTTGCCGCCCACAGTGGTTAGAAGTGTGCTAAAAAGCTGTCAAAAACAAGGGTATATCAGTCAGGCTAACAGTAGTTATAAATTGAATTTGCATTGGCAACATTCAATTTTATCGACTTTACGCCGAAAGAACTTTATCTACAGTTAATTTGAAAACAGCATTTCGTCAATTTCAATCGGCTCACTAAATCGTAATATGGAAAATACAGTGCAATCCAGCTTTGATTATTTTATTGGCCTAATCAATTTAAAAAGTATTTTTTTGATGATTATTGGTTTGTCGATTTTGGTTATTTGCGTTAAATACATCAATCGATTTTCAAAACAGCTGCAAGATCAATTACCTTCAAATCGATTGTTTATATTACAAGTGACAGCTGTTTTTGTTTTTATTCTTTACACCATAGGAAGTATTTTGATCGTTTACTCTACGTTACAACCACCAAAAGAATTGCTCATTGCATTTGGTGGCAGTGCGGCTGTGGCTATTGGTTTTGCGGTTAAAGATTATGTGTCTTCGGTTGTCGCGGGATTTGTTTTGCTATTTGATAAACCTTTTCAGGTGGGTGATCGTGTTAGCTTTGATGGTGCTTACGGAGAAATAGTTGGTATTGGTTTGCGTGTTGTGCGTCTGGTAACTTTGGATGATAATTTAGTGACAATACCAAATTCTAAATTTGTAACCGAAGTCGTGGCCAGTGGTAATTCTGGTGCGATGGACATGATGGTCGTGATTAAATTTTATTTGTCACATGATGCGGATTTGCGATTGGCGCGCTCTGTCGTACAGGAGGTAGTGGAAACCAGTCGTTATGTTTATCTTAAAAAAAACATTGCTATTAACTTTTCAGAACAACAAGAAGGGATGCAGTTTTGGGTTCAATTGACTGTTAAAGCCTATGTTTTTGATGTGCAATATGAAAAAGCTTTTGAAACAGATGTGACGTTGCGTACCGGAGAGGCTTTTAAACGTTTAAATATATCACGCCCTTGTATCGGCTCACTTCTTATGAATTGAATCATGCCATTATAATTTGGAAGCACTTATGAATGCATCGGAAGATCTGAAAGAGACCCCTTTAATGTGGGTTTATGAGTTTCAACAACAAGGAGTCGGAAAAAAGGTCGATCGAATACCTTCGTCTTTAAATGATCTCCCAAAAGATCGATTTTATTGGTTCCATTTGGCTTATGATGCGCCAACCAGTGAGCAGTGGTTAGGTCATCAAGGCGTGGAGCCTCTCGTGATCGACGCGATTACGGCTTCAGAAACGCGCCCTAGAACGCTGGCTATCGAAGAAGGATTCTTAATCATCTTACGTGGGATTAATAAAAACGAAGGGGATGATCCTGAAGATATGATCTCCGTTCGAATATGGGCAAAAGACAATTACATTGTGACTGCTCGCCGAACAGGACGAAAACTGGTTTCTTTAACGCTCCTGAGTGACGCTTTTGATTCTGGAAATGCACCGAATTCCGTGAACGATTTTGTTATCACATTAGTGACTCATTTGACAAGTCAAATTCATACAGTTGTCGAGCAGTCAGATGAACACCTGGATTCTTTTGAGAATAGGATTGAGCAAGGCGATTCTAATGTTAATCGAGGGCAGATTGTTTTGTTGCGACAGCGTGTTGCAGCCATTCGTCGATTTTTGGCACCTCAGAAAGAAGCGCTTGATACCTTGAGCCGGCTGAGAAAATTCTTCTCTGAAGAAGAGTCACTTCATATTCGTGAACAAACGGATAGGACACTGCGATACATTGAAGAGTTAGATCTATTGAAAGAGCGCTTGTTGGTCATGCAAGATGAATTGAGAAGTCAGATATCTGAACAACAAAACATGAGAATGTATGTACTTTCCATCGTTTCGATGATCTTTTTGCCGTTGTCATTTTTGACAGGCGTTTTCGGAATGAATGTGGCAGGGTTACCTGGAACAGAGAATCCTTTGGCATTTAGCGTATTGGCGTTTGGGATGATCATTTTGGCAATAGCGCTCTTAGTATTTATGCGATTAAGAAGATGGCTTTGATAGAGGGATACGATTCGTGACATGTGTTTGGGGTGATCAAACCGTTGAACTCGGAAAAAAATTAGCATGGCAGCTGGATGATCGTTCAATTGTATTGCATAGGCAAGAAAATGAATGGGTCGTTTGGGATAACAAAGCCCCCATACATTCATCAGAGACCATTCAATTGGTCAGGGATGAAGTGGATGAAGGCTCTGATGAAGACAAAAGAAGAATTTTACAAAAAAATACTGAAGATGAGATACGGGTCGATCCATTGCTGGCCGATCGATCATTTCTAGTCAGGCCGGGTAGTGCTTTGATCATAGCCCCTAATGATACTGTAGAAATCTATGTCAGTACGCCGTTATGGTTTTCCATTAAAACCAAAATGAAAAAACTGCTGCTCATTGATGTACCTCTTATTCAACCATCCGACGCTTGGTTTGGACCCTCTACTCTAGAAGGAGAGCTGTGTTACGCAAAATTTACGGATGCAACAACCGACGTGCAGAGCATTGAGTGGCGTTGCCATCGAGCGGTAACCAAAATTGTGATTCACAATGTAAAAAAATCAGAACTGCTGATAGAGCGCATTAATGTACCCGTCACCATGTTAAGCCTTAATCAAACGGATGATGGGAAGATTCTGACTGAATCCTTAATTGTTAAGTGTGATGCCGATGATAAAACGGTGGATATCGTTATTGAAAAACAGCCGCCTCAAGTGTTCGGCAAAACGGTATCGTTAGCAGAGCCAAGAACACCGTCGAACAAACGGAATTTAATTAAAAATCTAACCAGTATTTTAGGTTGATCAATGCACCTCATTCTTGAATTCAGGGGTTAATAATATGGCAGAAATACTTGATTGGGCTAGATTGGCAGAGCTATTTAAGCTGCTTGAGTTGGCAAAATTTTTTCCAGTATTGAGAGCATTTATGCTACTTGTAGTTGGTTATATTCTAGCGCGTGTTGTCAGTGCCAGTGCGGCCAAACTCTTAGCAAAAAGGCTTACAACGCACGTCCTGGTGATCATTAAAAAGGTTCTGTTTTATGGATTGTTGATCTTATTTTTGATTTCAGCGCTGCGGCAACTGGGATTTGATTTAAGTGTTTTGTTGGGAGCGGCTGGAATTTTAACGGTTGCCATCGGTTTTGCTTCTCAAACATCGGCCTCAAATTTAATAAGTGGGGTTTTCTTGATGATAGAACGGCCTTTTTCAATTGGCGATATTATCAGAGTTGGCACGACGCAAGGCGAGGTGATTTCAATTGATCCGCTTTCTGTGAAATTACGCACGATGGATAATTTGTTTGTGCGTATTCCGAATGAAACCATGATCAAATCGGAAGTTACCACTCTGACCCGATTTCCAATTCGCAGAATTGATCTACAAGTAGGAGTGGCTTACAAAGAAGATCTTAATTTAGTGAAAAAAGTTTTGGATAAAGTAGCTGCAGACAATCCGGCATGTCTAGATGAACCTTCGCCACTGTTCATATTGCAGGGATTCGGTGCTTCATCGGTTGATATTCAGTTTTCAATTTGGGTCCGACGCGAACGCTTTGTCGAGATAAGAACGGATATGTATAAAAAAATTAAACAAGCTTTTGATGAGCAGGGTATCGAGATTCCATTCCCGCATGTCAGCTTGTATGCCGGTGAAGCAACAAAGCCCTTTTTGGTTAAAAGCGAGGCTGCTTCTTGAATGAAATTACGTCTTTAGTCAGTATGTCCAGTTCGTCTGGATTAGAATCAAAGTCTTGTTCAAAGCCAGCTGTTGAGAAGAATGCCAAAGCTAACGCTGGTGGTCGACCTATCATAATCAATTAAGCTTTCACCGTAGCCATTGAAACCCGTGATGATGGTTTTGAATTTATCAGACAGAGGGATAAGCCAGTTCATTTCGATTGCCCCGCGTTGTTCCGCGCGTAGATTGTGTCTGAACATAAAGCTGACCTCTTGCTGTAACCAGAATCCGGTCATTCTAAATTCAAAGTGCCCTAAGTACTTTTCAATGTCTGGATTGTCATCACCGCGGGAATTGGCACCTCCTTTTTTCGCGGATTCCGGAATTCTCCACCATGGCGTTAGCTCGTATACCCAATCATTTTTTTCAAGTGTCAATACGGTGTACAGTCTATCCCAGCTGCGAGACAGCTCGCCACTTCGGCCATTCGATTCGTGTGATATACCAAGACCAATTAATCCCAAGTCTATCGGTAAATCAATCAGTTCTATTGGTGCTCTCCAAAACACCTCTGGGATGTAGACATTTTCTCTAAACGGTCTTGAATTATCACTCGCGTAGATTTGCCAAAAAGCCTTTTGAGTAAACCCAAAAAAAACGGAATCCTGGTCCATAAAGATGCCTTTTGCCATAGGGATTTTGACGCTAAATTGAAAACGGCCTTCAACGTTTTTAAGTGTTCTTGCGTCCCCGACTAATTCTTCGCTGTTTTGAAAAGCATCGCGATTGAAATTTTTGGTATAAACAATGGGTAAGAAATAATTCGGTCGGAATGTGCTTATGGAATAGAAGTGTTTATTTTTGGCATCATCGGCCTGAATTCTGGTTTTGAGTAAAGATTCACTGGGTTTTTCAGATACATGATCGGTTGAACGTGTTGCTGCATCGGATTCAGAGGGAGTGGGTTGAGCGCTGATATTCGAAAAACCAGAGAAACAGAGAATGCCGCATGCCACTAACAAAAATCCATCTTTGTTCATCAAATACCGCGCTTTTTTGGTTACTTGTCAATTAGGTTGCTTGCCAAAGAGCTACGCGATTATACCAGCTAAGGTGAAACTCAAGAAATTCATCTACTGTAAAAGTAGATTGGCAGTACTACCGAGCAAGAAAGTGATAAAAAAGTTTTGATCACTTAAAAAAAACGCAGCGGGGTGAGAGCTGCGCTAATGTGGAGAGGCGTTTCATAAACAGCAGCTCTAGGCTGCGGTTGCCCGCAGCCCCCTCCTGAAATAAACAAAAAGTTTAAGCAGCATGTTTTACTTCAATTTGTTGCAAATGGTCCAAAGCTTTGTTGCTGCCGTCTTGATCCGGTACAGTCAGAGAGTCGACTGCGTTAGAATGATCCCGGACCAAGTGTAAAACCAGCAGGCCATCTACTTTGCGAGCATCGGCAACTTCGACGTAATCAGCCAAATAGAAAATGCACTCAAACGCATCATTGGCTATGCCTCGGTAGAGGAGTGTGCTTTCCTTATTGTTGGCTGGTTTACCTCGAACTGATATGGAGCAGGCTCCAAATTCAATATCAAGGGATGCGTCAGGATAACCTGAAACATCTAAAGAAATCCTACAGTGATCGGTGTTGATGAATTCAACGTTGTAGGGGAGGTTGGTTTTACCTTCACTGTTTAGATAATACGTTGCTGAAATCAGCGGGGTAAACTCATTGATAGTAAAGGGGGTATCTTCTACTGGCTTAAAAAGCATTTGATCAAAATTAATCGTGTCCATCGCATAATCCCCGTGAAGAAAGTATGAAATAAAAACAATCAAAGTTGTGTTTAATTACTGTGGTTTAAATTTAAGGTTCAATTTAAAAAATTCAAGATTTAAACTGTAAATGTTGCGTTAAATTATTGTATTCGAAATACGCTTTCATTTTACGTAAAGCTTCATTCTCAATTTGACGGATACGCTCTATTGACACGCCATAATATGCCGACAGCTCCTTTAGCTTGTGCTTATTGGGCGTTAGCCAGCGTTTTTTGATGATATCCTGGCTGCGTGAATCAAGGTTTTGCAATGCACCTGTGATGACATTTTTTGATAAAGTTTCTGTTGATTGTGATTCAATTATTGATAGAGGATCAACCGTGTGATCAGATAAATATTTTCGTGAAACCCGTAAGGGGTCTTTATTCTGATCATCGTCGTTATGTTCATCGATGTAATTATCTTGGTATTTCAAGTGCTTTTCCATTTTAAACACGTCATCAACAGTCACATCTAACTCTCTGGCTATGTCGAGCGCTTCATTATCTGAAAACCAAACGCCCTTTTTTTGATATGTGTTGAGTTTGAGGAAGAGCTTTCTTTGAGCTTTTGAGGTGATGGTTTTGACAATGCGCCAGTTCTTTTGGATATATTCGTGTATTTGAGACTTAATCCAATAGACGGCACAGGTTATCAATCGGGTGCCACGAGAAATATCGTATTTTTTTACGGATTTCATCAGGCCAAGATTGCCTTCTTGAATGAGGTCTTCAAGAGGTATTCCATAGCCCGTATAGCTTTTTGCTATATACACAACGAATTTGAGATGAGACATGACAAGAGTTTTAGCAGCATCTAAATCGTTGTTTTCTTTGAAACGCTTAAAGAGTGCTAGTTCTTTCTCTGCGCTAAGAGGGGGAATATCTTGAATGCTGGCCATGTATCCAGCGAGGGAGTCACTCGAAAGTGTAAGATCAGATCCATAGAGTCTCAGTGCTTTACCAGTCATCTTTAAACCTACCTTTAATATCAGTTTGTTACAATTTTCTCCAGTTGATTAAATAAATGAACAGTTTTTCAGAGTTTGGGAGGCGCTAAAAAGTACCCTTTCCAAACGATAAACTGTTCCAATAAAAAATAGTAATTCTAAAAGTGAATTTCAAATTTTTTTTGCCACCTCTTGAAAAATTTTAAGGAGTCCTTAAATCTATAATTGTGTCGCCCAGTAGGGGGCACAATCGACAACTGATATTGCTTTTAAGAGGATATTAAAATGAGTAACAAAAGACATTTACTTGATTTAGATTTAACGCCACTTTACAGCACTAGCATAGGCTTTGATAGGCTGGGTTCGATGCTCACTACCGCTTTGAATTCTGAGGATGTTTCTCGGGGTTACCCACCCTATAACATCGAGATGCTTGAACAAGACAAATACTCAATCACTCTGGCCGTTGCGGGATTTAAACGATCAGAACTGAGCATCACTTCTGAAAAAGGAATTTTGACCATTCAAGGACAAAAGGAAAAGCAGACGCAAAGAAATTTTCTCCATCAAGGCATTGCCAATCGATCTTTTGAGAAAAAGTTTAATTTGGCAGATTACGTCGAGGTCAGGGGAGCTGACCTAACGGATGGGCTCTTAACGATTTCTTTGGTCAGAGAAATTCCTGAGGCCATGAAACCTAAGACCATTGCGATAACAGGCGATGATCAGGCTAACGTATCAAAACTCCCTAACTCAAATCCGAATAATATTGATAGCGACGAGCAAGCTGCATAATTCGCCTTAGCAACCCCAGTGCCTGATCCTGTGCTAGTTAAAGGTGCTGGGGTTGTTTTGTGAGCGTATTTCAAGGGTTTTAACGATTAAAATGAGGGTGGACAAACAACATAATGCAATTTCAGTAATTAAGGTGTAATCGTGTAGACAATCATCAAAACCTGAAATTATGTTAAGCGGCCAATTTCAGATGTTTTAAGATGCAGATCCCGTTGTGGAAACGGAATTTCTATATTATTTTCCTTTAACATATCCCAAACTTTCATTAATACTTCACTTTTAACGTTAGCTAAACCATTTTGGGGGTCTGCGATCCAGTAACACAAATCAAAATTAACGGAGCTATCTCCGAATGCCACTAGGTTACATATGGGTTGTGGTGTATGAACGACACGCTCTACTTCGGTAGCAACTTTAACGGCGAGTTCTTGTATCAAATTAAGATTACTTGTTGAGTATGAAACACCAAACTCGGCATGCTGTCGGACTACATGATCCGAACGAGACCAATTAATAACACCTTCACCCATAAACCGATCATTAGGAATCAATATTTCAGTACCATCTCGTGTTCTCAAAGCAACATAGCGTGAGTGCATGCCTGTGACCCACCCCATAACCCCATCAATTTCTATAGTGTCTTTAGGTTTGATTGAGCGGTCGGCAATAAGGGTAAAGCCTGCCACAAAGTTGGCGACGATGCGCTGTAGACCTAAACCAAGTCCCAAACCAACAGCGCCACTGAAAACAGCTAAGGTAGCCAAATTAAAGCCTGCAACTTGTAACGCAATGATTAACGCAATGATGGGCAGTAAAATATTGAGAACTTTCGTGATTAATGCTTTTAATGCTGGGTTTAATTCATCTATGTTTTCTAGCTGGCGCTCGGCGATTTTACTAATAAAGCTGGCCACCCAAAAAAGGACTGCAAAATAAAGTAGAGTCCGCAGCACATCAAGCACGCTGATTTTGATTGCGTTGCCCTGTTCATCTTTGCCCAAAGGCACCCCAAATGCCTGCAGTTGATCTATCACTGGGCCAAGAGCACCAAAAGCATCTAAGGCAGCTACTGGCCAAGCGATGTAAAAAGCCACTTTTGACCAAAAAGGAGATTTGATCACCAAAGTTACTAAGCGAACGATGATCCAAGCGCTAAGCAATGCAATGGCTGCATCCAGCCACTGAGTTGACACCCCCCCTGAAGCAAAAGCAACCGAAATGATGTGAAGAGATAAATATAAGGCAATTGGTAGACCTAGAATAGCCAGAGCATTAACGATGCTTCTGCCTTTTCCTTCAGGTATGTGATTGATGATCTTTTGGTTGATCATCTTTCTGATTCTAGGACCAAAGATCATTGCGGGAACAAAGGCTGCCAGTACAGCAATCAACTGCAGTGCAACATTGAATACCAGTAACTCCGAATCGACCCAAACCCATAACCCTTGAATGAATTCAAGAAACACTTCAATAGGCACTAACTCATTCAACGCTGATTCATCTGTAGCGGAATCAACGGCCGTATTGTCTTTAAAAGCAGGCGTTGACGAGGAGATAAAAGGGTTTAGCATTCGAGCTCCATTTTTTTGATTCGATAGCGTAATTTTTCTCGACTGATACCCAGCATTTTGGCCGTAGCCGATACATTATGCTCATTTATTTTCAGTGATTTCTCAATCACGTTACGTTCGATTTCATCCAAGCTTGTCGAGCCATCAAGTTTTATAGTCAAAATGAGTTCGTTATCAGCTGCATTACTTGTATGATTCAGTTTTTCATTTAGATTATTTTGCAATGAAGGTTGTGCGTTGTTTTGATGTGGAAGCTGTAACCATTCTTCAGATAGAGAGGAGCTGCTACTCAATAGTACGCAGCGTTCAATGACGTTTCTAAGCTCTCTGACATTACCTGTCCAATCATAGTCAATCAGCAGCTCCCAAATGTTGTCTGAAATGGCAGTGACACGTTTATTGGCTTTGCGATTGAACTCACCTACCAAAAGTGGCACTAACTCCAATAAATCGGGTTTTCTCTCTCTTAAAGTGGGCAATGAAATTTGAAACACACTCAAGCGATGATATAAATCCTCTCGAAAAGCCTGGTTTTTGATGGCTTCAACCAGGTCAACACTGGTTGCTGCAATGATTGTCGTATCGACACTGATATCTTTGGCGCCGCCGAGCCTTCTTATCTTTTTATCTTCGATTGCCTTTAACAGTTTGGCTTGCAAATCCAAATCCATATCACCAATTTCATCTAAAAATAAAGTGCCACCATCCGCCTGCTCGAAAAGACCTTTATGCCGATGTTGTGCGCCTGTAAAAGCACCTACTTCATGACCAAATAATTGTGATTCCAATAACTCCCTTGGCAAAGCCGCACAGTTTACTTCTACTAGGTCACCATCATTATTTGTGCTTGTGTGGTGTAATATACGAGCAACATGACCTTTGCCTGTACCGCTTTCGCCAGTAATAATAGCTGTTGAAAGAGGCACACCGGCTAATTTCAATAATACTTCCTTAAGCCGACGAGCTGCGGCACTGGAGCCAATGTAAGACTCAACTGAATAGAGGTTGGATTTCTCATCTTTATATGCATTGACTTTTCTTAAAGTTAGGCATGCTCTTGCCATGCGAATGGCTCGCTTGCATAAGCTTTTTAAAGACGCGGATGTTTGAATATGGTCAACATGACGGTCAATAAATTGTTGGCCCAGCGTTTCTTGATACCCAGTATCATAGAGAGCAAAGCAAGCGTTTTCGTCTTCAAAGTAGGTGTCTGTTAAAATAAGGTAATCGATGTCCGGTAGATGCTCTTTGATTTTAACAATGCGCGACAGAGATTCTTTTTCTCCGAGACGGTTTTCAGCAAACAATACAGCGTGCAGAGCGCTATCTAAATCTTCAATAAAAGTAACGGCGTTTTGAAAACTTTCAACGGAATATAAAAAACAACCCTCTTGGGTGAGGGCTGCTTCTAAGTTATGTCGAAGGCTTTCAATTAGTCCTATGCATAAAATATTCAATCGCATTTTAAACGAACCATTATTTTAGCTATTTTAAAAAAGGTGTAATCTGAAGCGCTTTGTGTGTACAGATTAAAGTGTCCCTTTTTCTAAAATACCCTGTTTATAAAAGTGATCAACCATCGACATAAGATACGATTTTAGTCTAGGCTTAACTGAAACCACGACCAGGACGTTCCCGGCATCGATTTGATCGTTGAACTCTTTAAGTTTGTTTTGAGGCACGGTTACACCAATCTTTGAACTTATCCATGCCCCAAATAGTACACTTAAAATGGTCAAGCCGACAGCCATAGCAATGGAGCCGCTAAAGTTAAGTTCAAAAAAATTAATTACGCCAACACTGATGATTAAACCCAACAGAAAGCCAATTTTCATCCCTCGCTTTAATAACGCCTCAATTTCACATTGATGCATCATGCTTAACGAGTCGGTTTCTGTCAGTCTTTCTGGCTTAGGTTCAGTTGATGTTACCGTTTTAACGACATTTCCTTCAATGACATCATCGGATCTGATTTTTTCAACCGCAGCATCAGCCATTTTTTTATCCGAAAATAAGTAATAAACTCTATCAGTACGTTTTTTCTCCCAAGGGACTACGCTCTTATCTTGGGTAAAAGGTTCTGCCTGACTGTTAATACTCACATTATTTTGAAACTTTTGCTTGTTTAAATGGCTCATAAGATTCTCCAGTGTAAGATTTTCAGTACGCAACGATCGCAGTCTTGCTAAAAAAGTAGCAGGCTATTTGATTAAACTTCTAAGCATCCAAGCTTGGTGGTCACAAAAATCGATTAACTCAGTGGCTAAGTCAGCGGTTGCTGAATCTTGTTTACTTTCTGCAACGATCACTGTCTGTTTGGCATCTTTTGACGTTTTTTCAAAATCGGCAACGATACTCGTCAGCATACCTTTCAAATCTAGAGCTGAGGTGTTGTCCTCAATTGAAGCCAGCTCAATCATCTCATGCAAAGTGGCCGGCACCGTTTCCTCAATCGCGCGTATTCTTTCTGCAATACGGTCGATAAATTTAGCCAGCTCATGATAGATGCCATCAGTTATTTCATGTGCGCTGTAGAATAAAGAGCCTTCTCCATTCCAGTGGATATTCTGAGTTTTGATACCCAGGACATACGTGTTTGCTAACATCCGATGCATCATGGTTTTTAACAAAGTAAAACTTGTTGCAACTGATTCAAATTGGGCTTCTGTTGATAGTCTGCTGGGCTCGCTCGCTAAGGCAAATTTTGCTTTATTTTGACCAGTAGCTTTAGGTGCTTGAGTAGTAAAAGTAGTCATAATACTCTCCTGTTGTGTCATGGTGATATTTGCGAGCATTAAAATCTTTCTTTCAAAAAAGTGGAAAGTTACGATTTAATGCCGCCCTAGCTTTAACACTGAAAAAACGCAATTAATTATTCAGTGTTAATGTAGGTAATGCGAAACCCATGCCGAAATTTAACTTGTTGATATTATTGCTTTATTTTTTTAAGGCTTTGTGGTTCTGGTTCAAATAAACCAGTATTGGTGGTTCAAATAAACCAATTGGTTCTTCTGTACATAACCAAGAAATACCTTGTTTATCTGGCTTGAAATCCCGTTTCTTTGGGGACCGGGCGTTTGTGAGAGGGGGAGACGGTGGTATCATCTGGGCTGATTTCATCATCAGTTTTCAGCGTCCGGATCTCCCAATGATACAGCGATGCCTGTTCGTTATTTTTTTGGTTGTTTTGAGTGCGAGTTGTGCACAACACCGACCCATGGCGGTCGAGGAATGGCCATTACAGGTGGAGTCCGAATTCAGTCAAGTGCCCAGTGAGCCTGGGGCCGTGCCCGCCGATTGGTTTCGTGCGTTTAATGATCCGGTTTTAACCGGGTTTATTGAAACAGCATTACGCAATAACTTTGGCTTAAAGTCGCTTTGGGCACGATTGGAGTCAGCGGCTTTGAGCGTTGATATCGCCGGTGTTGATCGCGCCCCCCAGCTCGATTTAATTGCCAATGTTAACGCTCAGCAAACCGACCTTGTGACACCCTCTGGCCAAGTGGTCTCCATTGACAATGAGGGGTATTCCGCGGGAGTGAGTGTTAGCTGGGAAGTGGATCTTTGGGGGCGGATCAAAGCGCGGCAGCAATTCGCTGCAGCCAACTTTCAAGCCACTCAAGCTGAATTACAAGAAAGCCTGTTGTTGTTAACCGCCAGCTTGGCGCGCGTTTATTTTGATCTGCAAACCCAAACGGCGCTGAAGCAGCAGTTGGCCGAGCAGGTCAAGATTGAAGAGGCATTATTAAAAGTGCTGTATCGGCACTCGCTGTTGGGCAGTGCCGACAGCTGGGACGGCATTCGAGCCCAAGAGCAAAATGTATTGTCTTTAAAAGAAAGTCTCTCCAACGCTGAACAAGGAGTTGAACAATTGCAGCACGCGTTAGCGGCCTTACTCGGAGAATCACCGATCAGCTTTGAGCCGTCGGTTGCCGCTTTAGAGGTGGCTGATTTAAAAGCTGCTAAGACGCCTGCTGAAGTGCAAATCGCTATGACCCCTGAGCGTTTGTTGAAGTCGCACCCCACACTCAAGGCGCAATACGCGCGAGTATTGGCATCGGATGCCGAAGTCGCCCAAGCGTTGGCCAACCGCTTGCCGAGCCTGTCGCTGAGCGGCAGTTACGAGCGCGCCAGTTTGGACTTGGATCAGAGCATGGATCGGGTCATTACCTCGGAGTTGTTGCGTTTTTCCTTGCCTATCTTTAATGCGCACGGGCGTCGTAATGTGTGGTTGCAAGCCAAAGCCCAACTCAAAGCCGAATGGGAGGCATTTGCGGAACAGTATTTAGCCGCTTTGTCGGAAGTGGAGCAGCAATTGGCAGCGGGTCGGCATCAACACAATCGGCTTGCGCAGATTTCAGAGCGGGCGGCTTATCAGCAAGGTCGCATTGAGCAACTGCGTTTGGCGTATGCGCAAGGCCAAGTGGATGTGCAAAGGCTGTTGGGTTCTTTGAGTCAATGGCATCGCTTAAACCAAAGTCAGCTGTTGGCGCAACGCGAGTTATTGGAAGTGCGTATTGCCTTGCCTATGGCGGTGGGTGGCCCATTAGACTGGACCCGATGGGCGCCGCAACAAGATAATAACGATCCTGTGCAAGGTCGTGCTGGATGACTGATGCAAAAAGACGCTGGTTTCAGCCCCTATTGATTGTGATCGTCTTGGTGGTCTGCGTGTGGGGCATGTTGCAGCTGATGCAAAGTCGGGTCAAACCGGCCAAGCAAAAACCGCAAGCGGTAACCCAAGCCGAACCCGTTGCTATTAACAAAATTCAACGCGGCAGTTACCCAGTGGTGGTCTCGGGTTGGGGGCTGGTGTCCGCTAAAACGCAGCACAGATTGATCGCGCGCGTCAGTGGTGATATTGAGACGCAAGCCGATGCCTTGTTCAGTGGCCGACGCTTTAAAGCCGGCGAGTCCTTGTTGGGCATTGCCGAACAAGAGTACCGCTTAAAAATGGCCATTGAGCGCGCGGTGTTGGAAGAAGCCCGTTTGAATTTGGCCACAGAGCAGGGCCGAGCGCTGATTGCTAAGCAAGATTGGCAAGGCGCCGATCCTTTGTTGATGCAAAACCTGCGTCAGGATTTGCCCGTGAATCAATCCTTGGTGTTTCGCGAAGCCCACTTAGCGCAACGACAAGCCGCGTTAGAAGCCGCGCAAAGTCGGGTGGCCC
>CAZECE010000017.1:0-4663 GCA_964510525.1 uncultured Pseudomonadales bacterium
AACCTGACTTTTCCCATTCAGTAAGACCACACTCGGTTGTGGCGGAATGGATGCCGTGTTCAATCGGATTCTTCTATCATCGTTATCAATATCGCCGTCTTGATCAAGATCCTCAACAGCGCTACCCGTTTGTACATTTAACCGATACGCATAGGCGCTGCCTTCACCCACCCCACAACTTACGGTAGACGCTATCTCAGACGGAGCAACATAGGTAGTAAAAAACACATCACCCCCTAAAATCAACGGCGAAGACAAAACTTTTTCACCCAAAGTTAAATCAATAGACCAGCCTTGCTCCTCATCACTGACAGCCGATGACAGCGTATCTGTTTTATCAACAATAGGACTGACCAATGAGTACAGGCTCGGCGCATCCAGTGCTTGCTTCACCACATAAAATCGGTTGTTAGTGTGACTTGAAGTTGGATCGTTTCTTTCTCCCGAACCAATAGCAACCAACAATTTCGACTTACCTTTTTCTAACAAGGTGCTGACACTGGGTTTATGAAAAAAGCGTCGGTTATCCAAAACTGCATCGGCGCCGGTCTTACCGCCACCCAGCTGCGCAATCACCCCGCCCTGAACTTTCGTTGACTGCGTTGTGGCATCAACCATCAAGTCAAAGCGCCACAATTGACCACCTAAATCGGCACCAAATAATATGTCTGCATAACCATCTTTATTAATGTCAATCACGGCAAAATCAGAAGGAATCGCAAAACGCATATCCGTATAATCACTAATGCTGGCCTTCCAAATCAACTCACCGCTTTTAGCATCCACTATGAACACTGCATTGCCGTAATCCGCATCCACTCGGGTTTTATCCGAGTCGTATTTTTCATCAAAGCCGCCACTGAAGATCAGCACGTCTGTAGCCACATTTGAGCGCTTAATTTTGGTTAATATTGGCTTGCCCCATGTTTGACCTAGGGCCTCAAAACCTGTGGTGGTACCGCCATAAATACCGCCATTAGCCCACAACATTTTCGGCGCTGTTTTATTTGAAACGTCCAAGGCAATGTAGTCTCGACCACCACGTCTTAGGCCAGTGTAAAGGTACACGTGATCTTCTTGTTCAATCACCCGATCGCCATCAACGTCTTTTTTCCATACCGTGATCGCCCCATCAACACCATAGGCCAACCCTGAACCCATCACATTCTGTTGAATGGTTTTGATGTTTTTGAGTAAACTTTTGGGCATAAACGCATACTGCTCAATACCTGTGTTCGCATCAATTGCATGCAAATACCCTTCATTCGTTCCCACAAACACAACCGAATCAGTTTCTTTGGTTTCTTTATTAATGGAGTAGGTCACTGGCGTCGGGTTGCTGTGTAAAATGCTGCCCATCTCATAACGCGGCTCACCAGTCAGAACATCCCGTCCTCTGATCCAATTCAACAGCTCAGTGCGGTACAAGGGATCACTCACATCTAAAAGTCCCGTGGTGATATTGGCGTTTTCTTTTATGAGTTTATTATGCTCTTGAAACAAGGCCGAGCTGTCCGTCGAAAGCGCGGGCATGAAGGTGTATAAGTTTCGATTCTCAGGCAAGGGCAAACGACTAGCGGCACCGCCTTTGACAACATCGTTGCCATCTGGTGCTAACGACCAAAAACTTTGAGCCGAGGATTTTATCTTGCCCGTGCTGGTAAGAATACTCTCACCTTCGACACCACCGATGCCGGATAACACCGGTGGTTTACCACGATACTGATACTTTTTAAGATTACCTTTCCAGAAAGAGCCCGTCTCCACTTCAAACATCGAATAGTAAACAAAGCTGTCGTGTTCCAGTAAATTGAATTGATCCGAGCTAACAGAGGGTTGCTGAAAACTAACACCTTTCTTTAACATCGAATTAATGATCGTTGAAAAACTGACAGCAAGTTCAATTCCATCATTTGCCGACGAATAATTCCCGCCTCCGGCTGCAGCGACATCTTTCAAAAATTGTATGCCACTGCTGGCATCCTCCTCATCTAGATCAAATGAAATGGTATGGGTATTAATTGGTGTTTCCTTTATACCTCCATCGGCCATCCAGCTGGCGAATTCCCGAATACAAGTTTCACCGGGGTACCCATTAACGGCACACTCTGTGGTCCCCATCATGCTTTTCATGCCAGCAACCCCTTCTTCACCATTGGGCACACCATCGGTTAAGAACACAATGTGATTGGATTCACAGCGCGCGTCACTGATCGGGCTTTGGTAATAAGGGTCCCCAGAAAAGTGGCTTTTACCAATATGAGCCCCTTTAGTACAAGCACCATCATAAGGGTAAGTACCAACACATTTATAAGGATTACCACGAGGTGGGTATGAAAATGGGTCTATCGAATAAAAATCATAATGATGTTGTGCATTCATCGTCCTTGAATAATATATAGAATGGTAATCACTCATCCGCTCCCCATTGAAATACTTAGCGGCTTCGAGTAATGCATTTCCGGTGGGTGTTGAAGCATAAGAGGCACTTAAACTACCAACGCCACTGAGGAAGATGTCTCTAAACGTGTGACTACCAGAATCAGGATCTCGAACATTGGTTTTTTGTTTGAACCGTAAAGACAAAGTCGTTCTGCTTGGCGCAAAAGTGTGTCTTATACCGTTAGACGCTTTTATAAAAAAGGTCAGCGCATTATCATTTGGTTTCCAATCGCCGGACTCAATCACCTCTCGAATAATGGGACTGAGGTCAACTGTATTAAAGTGTGTATACGGTACTTCAAAAATGACTTTTTCAGCAGTCATATTTCTCGCCGATAAATCATTAACGTTTCTTTCAAAATCTTTAGACATGACATCCTTGTCTGCAAACACACTCAATGTATAGGGCGTAATATCATTCTGACGACCTGCAAAAGAGAGGTACGCTTCAAGTAATTCAACATCCGGATCCAACGGTAAATCTTCAAAACGGTATCCATGCAGGTCCTTATGCAACTCAAAATAGCCTGAGTTTCTTGTGTTTGAATTTCTCAACCGTACCTCACCACTATCTAGTTCAAGAGCACGAGAATCAAATTTTTGATGCCAAAAACTCACAAAATTATCACCAGGATCCGCTTTTTCAAACTCAATATACAACTTGGATCGACCACCATAATCAATTCCAATCTGAGATTTTGGCGAACCCTCTTTTCTCTTTGCATGAAAATGCATCGAATTATAAGCAACCCAATCCGATTTATTGACAATCGCTTGAACCATCGATGTCACATCGAGTGTGGGATATTTAATAGTTGAAGACCATTCGACGGTTTGAAAGCTTTTAACTCTGGAAGAAAGCATATTGGCTTCAAACTTTTTTGAATCAATCGGAAACGGCTCAGGATCTGCATCATCCTCAACCTGTAACACGAATGTTGTTGCATTTTCTGCACTCGTCTTTGAAGCAGATAACTCTAACTTAGCACTGATAATATTGGCTCCTCTGGGTACAGCAATATTTTTAAATCCGCCCGCCCAAAGATACTCATGAGCTGAATCAACAACCGGCGTTCCTTCTACAACCTCATTCACTTTTAAAGCTAACCGTGGAGCATCATCACCGCTTAAAGCAATTTTACGAGACCCTGTACCCTCTGCCGTAATTAAAACCACAATATCATCTGTGATTGAATTATTACTTAAGAATTTCCAGCGATAGCTCCGCAATAAGCCAAATTGTTTCGTAGTTTTTCCTGACCAAACGGTTGGTGTCACTACTACGGTTTCATAGGCATCATCAAGTTTTGATTCTTTATACTGTTTAAAACTACTATAGGCAGTGGATAAACTCGTTGATAAACGAACATTCAAATCATCACTCTGATCAGCACCATCAAAAGGCAATCCTCCTTTTGTACTGTTTTTATTATCTTCTATGCTCATTTTTATCGTAAGTTTGTCATTAGCAGCTTCCTCTGAATTGGGCTGATCTTGGGATGAATAGGATGTTAAGTACAACTGCAAATCAGCTGAACTCAGATCAGCATCGTTAACATTGTCAAAAATCAAATTATTTTCAAACCGTAGCGCAATAACAGTGCCTTCCTTTATTTCTAGATAGGGCGCTACTGAAGAATTATATGTATTCTCCCCCAATTCATTCCGCATACTAAACGTGTCCCCAAAACTTCCAGTCGTGAATTCACCTTGACGAAGTGTTATTGCATCAGTTGCCGTAATGACTTCTTTATGGCCAAGCCCTTTACCGTCACCATTTCTACGTATTTCTACTACACCGCCATTCAAAATATCTTCGCGGTAAGTTCGACCTTGAGGAGTCCCAATCAAATCCAACTTCGCCGGAGCATTTAAATCATTAATGGTTCTGAGAATTTCTCCACCGCCTGTGTAAGGATTAAGAGCAAATTTCATTAAGCCCATTTTGACGTTGTCCGTGTTTTTAGCCACATCCTTTAAAGTGTTCTTCAACACAGTCATCCTAGAACCGACTGGCAATCCCTCTTCGTCCAGCAAATTATTGCCATCCGCATCCTTAAGTTGCGTGTTCATGGATTTTGAATTATCAAGCAAAAACAAAACGTTTGGCTTAGCGCCTTCACTGGAAGCAAACACATCAATATCGTCAGCGCGAGTATCGGTTAAGTAGAAAAAAACCGAAATGAAACCTAGAACCAAACTGAAACGTTTAAACACCACC
>CAZECE010000018.1:0-4951 GCA_964510525.1 uncultured Pseudomonadales bacterium
ATTTTCAGGGCAGGGTTATTTATAAATGTTTAGGCGGGATTGGTTTGCTCGCCGGGGTGGTGGCTTCTTTTTACTCTGGCTCTAGAGGTGCTTGGCTTGGGGCGTTGATCATGATGGTGGCGCTCTTTGTTTTGTGTCTGGCGATCAAGGGGTTTAAACGGCATTTGATTGGTTCCAACCGATTGATTGATTGGAGTCTATTGTTGGTACTTTGTTGTGGCATTTTAGGTTCTGTCCTGGTTTTTTATGAGAAAGTGATGAGCAGAACCGCTTTGGTTTTAAAAGAAATCAGTGGTTATTTTGATGGTATGGTGACCACTTCGGTGGGCGCTCGTTTGGAAATGTGGAAAACCGCTTGGGTTATTTTTTCAGAAAATCCATTTTTTGGAGCCGGACCTAAAACATTTGCTTCGGAAAGTCAGCGCTTGATGGAAGCCGGAGTGGTGCGAGATTTTGGTTTCCAGTATCAACATGCGCATAATCAAGTTCTTGATACCTTGGCGGCTACCGGTTTGATGGGCTTTGTTGGCGTATTGGCTTTGCTGGCGGTTCCTTTTTACTTTTTTTGCAAAGCGCTCAGTGATGTTCAGCAAAAAAAGCATTTAGACGAATCGTTGATAGATCAGACTCATCAAGTACTGCCTGTTGCGGTTAGCGGTATTATGCTTTGTGTGGGGTATTTCGTTTTTGGATTGACTGAAACGATTTTTGATAGGCATTTGGCGACGGTTTTTTATTTAGTGTTGGTGTCTTTATTATTGTCGCAATTGCCAGCTTTCAAGCGTCCTGTATTAAGGGTGGATGGGGTTATTTATGATAAGAGTGCCTGGTTAACGGGTTGGCGAAAACTGTTTCGTGAGCTCGCCGTTGGTTTGTCAAAGGCATGCTTAAAAAAAGTGAATATCAGTTATCGACATGCGCGCTTTGATATTCCGTTGGTTCATGGGGTTGGGGCCTTTCATTTTGTGCCCGATTTTTCGCCTTGGCTGGAGGCGACGTTAAAAGCGGCTTCGCCTCATGTAAAACAAAAAGCGGTTATGGATGTGGGCGCTAATGTTGGCCAGTTTATGCTTAATTTAAAAACGGTGTTACCCGATGCCCCTTATCACGGTTTTGAGCCGAATCCGACCTGTATATATTATCTCTATGAATTGATCTTATGTAATCGATTTAAAAAAACCTTTGTTTACCCTGTTGCATTGGGTAATGACGGGTCGGCAGTGATGCATCTTCATTCGAGTTCTAGAATCAGTGGTTCCAGTACCTTATGTGATACCCAGAAGCAGGATGACACCTTTTCAACGGAAGTGGTGACCTTACATGGCGATGAATTTTTGCAAATCATTGACCCCGATTTGTCGGTAGGATTCATCAAAATTGATGTTGAAGGCTATGAATTAGAGGTGATGCAGGGACTGAAAGCGATGTTAATGCAACAGCGCCCGGTTATTTACGTTGAGGTGCTGATATCGACTGTGGATGAGGCACGATTAAACCTATGGTATGAATTCGTCACTGGTATTGGATACAAAATTATAGCGCCTCTTAAGGGCGGCAGTGCTAATGAGAGTGGTAGTACTAAGCTAGGTAGAGTTAAGCACAAGGGAAGTGCTCAACTAACACCATTTATCGTTAGCTCGCTAGCTGAGTTTAAGTCTTTGCCTGATATCGATTATGTTTTAGTTGATGAAAAAATTTCGGACCAATTTTATTCCGAGTGTGTGCGTCTGCTTACACGTGAATGTTGATGACTGAAGAAGCCTTAGATCAAGCATTTCAAACATACTTCAATGCCAATAAATGACCCGAGTTTGGGCTCGAAACCTTGATTTCGACCCTCAATCAAGGCTAGGCTGCGGCATTACATTGGATTAAGGGTAGACACTTAGCATGGCGAAAAAAGCTCTTGGGCTATTGAGTATCGTTGTTATTTTATCCGCAGGAGCTGGTTTCCTCTATTTTAAAGACGACTCTTCCTTGAGCGTAGTTGTAACGCCATCAGAACAAAATGCTGATATGAATTCAACATTCAGCAATTCGGAACCCATGCGTTCTGAAACTCAAACTGAAGCATTGAAAGCGATCACTCCGCCTCAGGTTGAGCCTCAATTAGAGGAGGGCCTCATTGAGGTTGAACCGATCCCTGACGCAATTGAACCTATTGTCGCCAGTGAACCTATTGTCGCCAGTGAACCTGCTGTCACCATCGACTACAAGGTAGCTGATTCATTAAGTAACAGTGATGCGACCTTTTTGGCTATAGCCAGTGAGTTTAATGCCAAAGCGAGCCAATGGCTGGATGTTCCTGAGCAGGTCCGAAAGTGGGTTTTGTTGGTGAATCTAGGTGCGGTTGGCGACATACCTTATAAAAATCGCCCATTTGAGTTGAAATTAGGTTCTGTAACAGTAAAAGAGCAAAACGGTGTTCACTACCTGTTGCCAGAAAACGCACAACGTTATGACGAATTCGTTGAAATATTAACGGCTATCCCAGTAGATACGTTAGTTGGGTATTTTCGAACTTGGTTGCCGTTGTTAAACGAAGCGTATCGAGAGCTGGGGGTCCCTGGCACTATTGAAGACAAAGCGGTGCAAATGTTAGATAACATTTTAGCCGTACAGCAACGTGACCTCCCGATTCGGCTTAAGGTGCCGGAACAAGGGGCTAACTATCAGTTTTATGATCAATCATTAGAAGCGGCCAGTCAGCTTGAAAAATGGTTATGGCGAATGGGCCCAGCTCATGCTGCAAAAGTGCAACAACTGGCACGCGATATAAAGCAGGAGCTTGATCGTGGAAGGTCGATGTATTCCTTGGTTGAAGACGCAACTACAAGTAACGCGCGTGAAATCGAATATGGCCTTCAATAGACGTACTAAAAAGTCACAACGGATCGGATGCTTTTGCCTTCGTGCATTAAATCAAAAGCACGGTTGATCTCTTCTAATGGCATTGTATGTGTCACCATTTCATCGACTTTAATCTCACCATTTAAATATTGCTCTACATAACCGGGGAGTTGTGATCGGCCTTTCACGCCGCCAAAAGCGGTTCCACGCCAAACGCGTCCGGTCACGAGTTGGAAAGGCCGAGTCGCAATTTCTTCTCCTGCACCAGCAACCCCAATGATAACCGACTCTCCCCAACCTTTGTGGCAACACTCCAAGGCTGAGCGCATCAGATGTGTATTGCCTACACATTCGAAAGAGTAATCAACACCGCCTTCGGTTAGATTGACAATGACCTCTTGGATGGGCGCATCGTACTCTTTTGGATTGATGCATTCAGTGGCTCCGAGCAATTGAGCCATTTCAAATTTGTCGGTGTTGATGTCAATCGCAATAATGCGCTCGGCTTTGGCCATCACAGCCCCTTGAATCACGCTCAGTCCAATGCCACCTAAACCGAACACCGCGATACTTGCGCCGGGCTCTACTTTAGCCGTATTGAGCACAGCACCAATACCTGTGGTAATGCCGCAACCCAATAAGCAGGCTTTGTCTAAAGGGGCTTTGGGATTAATTTTGGCCAAAGCAATTTCAGGTAATACAGTATGCTCAGAGAAAGTAGAGGTACCCATATAATGGTAAAGGGGTTGGCCATTGATGCTGAAACGAGAGCTGCCATCGGGCATCACGCCTTGGCCTTGGGTAGTGCGGATTGCTTGGCATAAATTGGTTTTGCCCGAGTGGCAAAATTTACATTGGCCACATTCGGGGGTGTAGAGTGGGATCACATGATCTCCCGGTTTAACGGAACTCACATTGGTACCAATAGCCTCTACAATGCCGCCGCCTTCGTGACCCAAAATGGTCGGAAACAACCCTTCGGGATCGGCTCCAGAGAGGGTATAAGCATCCGTATGACAAACACCACTGGCAACCATTTTAACGAGCACTTCGCCAGATTGAGGAGGGGCAACCTCGATGGTTTCAATGGTTAAAGGCTCGCCTGCTTTCCAGGCGACTGCTGCACGTGTTTTCATCGGATTTCCCTATGTGATGTGTGTATATGGCATATTGTGATAAAAAAGCGGTTGCTATTTTATCACATCAAACTAATCATCAACCTCAACTTATCAAACAAAGGTATAGTCACCATTCACTAAAAAGAGCTGAACAATATGCGTTTAACCCCATTTCTTTGGAGTTCTTTTGTTGTCCCTAACGTTGTAGCTTTTACTCCAAGCCCTGTTGTAAATCCAAATAATAGTATGCAGCGATGTTTTAACACAGCTTTGTCTGCTGATATGCGTAGCCTGAATGTCATGTTAAATCAGACGCACTCTCAATCTGACGAGAGTGCAACGAACTTAGATCTTAACAACGCCAACTACCAGCCAGTAGCCGAGGAAGTCACGGTGCACAGGTTTGAGGTAAGAGGGGAGATTCCAAAAGGGCTTGATGGTTTGTATGTGCGTAATGGCCCCAACCCTCAAGTTGACAATAAAGACCACCTCTTTTTAGGTAAAGGAATGCTGCACGGCGTATGGCTTCAAAACCAAACCGCAGTGGCTTATCGAAACCGTTACGTGACAGTTGGCTCTAATGATTTTTGGGGCGGTCTAAACAATGTCGCTGCGGTTCATTATCAGGGGGATTTGTTATCACTGGGGGAAATAGGGCCGCCACTTCAAGTCAATAGCTCTACTCTCGAAACTCTCGGCCGATACCCTTTTGAGAACAAAAGTCTCAATAATATGGCGGCACACCCTAAAATAGATGCCAAAGATGGTTTGCATGCGTTTTCGTATAATGTGCTTTCAAAACCTTATTTAACTTATTTACATGCGGTTAAGGCGACTGATTCAAATGGAACCCTGCTTACGTCAACCAGACTCACCAAAATCATGCCCATTCATTTGCCAGAACCCAAAATGGTGCATGATATGGCGATCACGGAAAATTTTGTGGTGGTGTTTGATTTATCCATTCAATTCAGTTTGGCTAA
>CAZECE010000019.1:0-32481 GCA_964510525.1 uncultured Pseudomonadales bacterium
CACTTTTTACTTTGTATGTGTTGCAAACGCTTTTGTTTTGAGTATTGCCAATAAGCCTTTTAGAGATAAGCCTCTGTTATCATCAAAAGCAACATCTCCAGAATTAACGTTATCAGCGATAACGTCTTTAAAGGTGTCGAATAATAGGCCCATGTCTTGATGCTGTATTGTTCCCTCTATACAGGAAAGGCAGGCCCTAAAAAGTGGTGCGTTGCTGAGTTTTGAGTGAGATGCAGTGGTAATCACCAGAACGTTTTTTGATGATGTTGAGTTAGATAAGTTTTCGGGTGTCGATTCTGTTATTAGATCGTCTATTTCAGAAAAAAGTGTTTGCGTGTAATTAACGTAGCGAGTTGGATCCCAGTTATCGGTTTTGCCTCCGTTCTCTTCTCGCGCTTTTGTGCGTTGTTGATTTTCAACAGGGCCTAGGGTGAATTTGATGTCGCTCCTTACTAAGCCTGGGAATTTGGTTGCGTATTTGTCGATGGCGGAACGTACTTCCTCTTTTTGATCATGGTGATCAAGTATAAAAATGGGGTTTTCATCTCGGTATTTTTGAATTTCTAATTGATGCTGTTGAATCAAGAATGCACTTTTCAATTGTTCTTCTATTTTTGAAATCTCTGGGTATCGTTTAGCAAAAGTGTTTTCAATGTCTTTTTTGATGGTCTTTAAGGTACTGGCGTTAACGCCTGCAGTCTTTTCCTTCATAAGCTTATCAAACTCAATACGAAATGCTTGAAGAGCCCTTTGATCATCGACTCTCATCTTAAGTTGATTTTTTTCTAGCCAGTTAAGTTGTTGCTTAAGAAACTGAGGTAATGTGTTAGCTAAGTATTGTGGCGATTTTTTGAATTTTTTTGCGTTGATATGGACAAGCTTTCTGTCCGTCATGTGTTGGAGGCGTTGTTTAAAGGTATCTTTTCCCATGCCGCCTGTTCCTGTGATATTAAATAGAACGGGCTGATTTTTGAGTTTGAAAAAATAATGTAAGTAAGCGTCAGTCACTTTTTGGCTGTTATCTATTTGGTTTAGATGACAGGTGTTGGCTGGTTTGCGAAGTGCACTAGAGCCGAGCTTGATAATCGCCGCATTGGCTGTGGCTGGAACTTGGGCTTCGTTGGTCGGAGACCTATTGGTGTGCGGGGGTTTTTGGGTAGAAGCGGAGTTGCTAGGGTCTTGTGTTATGAACACGAGTAATCAGCCTGATAACAAAACATAAGACAATATCTAACATGTGGGCTTTGCTAAGGTAAAGAAAAAACATAGCAATTTCATAAAAATGAAACCTTTGTTTGATAGGCCTTTACTGTTGAAAGCTGTTAAGAAGTTTCACGCAATCTTCAAAAAAACGTAACCAATCTGTCACATTACCCTCCTATTATGCCGCCTAAACATCATGCCAGGGGCAATAGGAGTGCATTGTTATGCAGCTTTCTTTTGGGAAAACCGTCACATCAACCGACAAATTGACAATGAAGGTGTTGTTTGATGGCAAAGTACCCGGACGAGAATCTAAAGATAGATACCCCTACTCTAAACCTGCTCCAATATTACCCAACCCGCGTCATTCTTTAAACCCGATCGACATGCTGCGTATGCAGCGCAATGAAGCTAGCGTCAAATCAGATCCGCCATTGGTGCTCGTGATGTTATTGGGCGAGCCAATCAGTGCGAATGAAAAAAGAGCGGTTATGCGCATGAAATGGTTTTTAAACAAGCTTAAACAAGTTGCAGAGATGGATGAAATAGGGTATCAAGACATCCTTACCTACCGCTGTTTGGTCAAAGAAGTGCTTGCCCTTCAGAAGAACAAGGATGGAATAACGTGTCAGACTCCAAATCACAGCAAGAAGAAGTCGTTCCAGTTTCTAAAATGAACACGCTCTTGGCGGTTTTTTTTGGCGTATTTATTGGTGGCATCGCCGCAATGGCCGTTTTCAGCATTTATATTGAAAAGCCGCTCCGTTCCGAGTTGTATGCGTTTAAAACGCAAGTGAAGCAAACTGAAATGGAGAAGCAAGCGCTTGATAAAACCTTAGAGGAGCAAAGTCGTATCCAAGAGTCCTCCAGTGATGAAGCTTCAGCTCTTGTTGTAGAAGAGAGTGCTGCAGAAGAGACTCCTGCAGATGAGGGAGTTGTAGAAGCGAGTGTTGTAGACGAGGAGCGTATTAAAGAGGTCATTGAGGATGAAATTGTTGCGGATTTAAGCGTTAAAAGTGTCACTGACGATTTGCAGTGCAATTGTCCACTGCAGCAGGCTCAGCCGGAATCTGCTCAGGTGTCTGCTGTTGAAGCAGTGGAGAGCCCCGATCCAATGGCTGCGCCGACTAATAGACCTGGTCAAGAAGCAAGTATCGAGCAGGTGATGGTTTGGTTGAGTCGCTGATTTTGATTTAACTGAACACAAATTGCTATGGCAAGCCGTTTTTTTATTCAAGAAGAAGCAGAGTCTCCGTCAGACGCCGATTCTGATGATTCGCTAGAACCCCTTGCAGCGGATATAGGAAAACTTCAAGAAGACTCTCAACCGGTACCCCAGCATTCTACGAATTATGATGAGCTGTTAATTTCTACGCCCAATAAAACGGACCCTGCTTCTGTTGCAGCCGACAGTATGCTGTCTTATCTAGATGAGCGCGTCATTTGGGCGGGCTCACCTTCCCAATGGTTGAATTTTGGCCGGTATCTTTTTTGGGGTTTTTTATTGTCTTTGGCCGTTGGCCTAACCTATTTGGGGTGGCGAGAGCAGGTTGTATTGCTGTATCCGGATTTTGCTTTTTACTTTTATGTAAGCAGTTTGGTGGGTAATGTTGTACCGACTTTGTTCATTTTGTATTTTTACTTAAAATTAAAAATGCACCGGGTGGTGATTACCTACAATAAAATCACCGAGTCCATTGGTTTTACCGATGTGTTTCGTAGTGAACAGTTTTGTGAACTGAGTGATGTTAAAGATATTATTGCCCCGCCTGCCGGCTGGATGGCATTAGTAAGACGCGGCGATCTGATTTTTCACACCATGGATTCGGATCAATCGGTGATTCATATTAAAGCCATGAAATCGCGCCATGAAGTGAAGCAAAAGTTGATCCCATTGATTCGCCGGCTCCGAGTGGAACGGCGAGGTATTTATGGTGCTACTAATGCCTAAAGAGTGGCATTGAGTCAAAGGTGGCAAGTAAAAGGTGGCAAGTAAAAGGTGGCAAGTAAGAGGTGACAGGTAGAAGGTGGATTGTTTGATGAAGTTTAAAAGTGTTGTATTTACTTGTTTGATCTTGATCGCAGTGATGGCTCGAACCAGTTTTGGTGTGGCAGAAGGCCAGCCTTTACCAGAGGTCAGTATTACCGACATCGCCGATGGATCCTTGTTGAACCTGAGTGACTACCACGGCAAAGTTCTGTTAATCGATTTTTGGGCTTCTTGGTGCGAGCCTTGCGCCAAATCGTTCCCTTTTTTTGAGGCGTTGTATGAGGCTTATCGTGTCCAAGGGTTAGAGGTCGTGGCTGTCAGTCTTGATTTCGAGTCGTCTGACGTCGAACAGTTTTTAACGGATCATGAGGTGTCTTTTACCATTGGCTGGGACCCAAAAGGTCAGCTGGCGAATGTCTTTAAGGTCCCGGGTATGCCAACTTCTTATTTAGTCGGTCGGGATGGTGTGGTTAAAATTATTCACAAAGGCTTCAGCCACAGTGATAAAAAGCACATCGAACAGCATATCTTGGATTTATTAGGGCTTTAAGAATTAAAAAAACAGCCAGTCAAACAGAACAGTGTGTCCTCGCTCAGGTCTGATAAACTGTTAAGATATCTCTCTTTTTTCATACGGTTAAAGGGGGCTGATCTGACCTAACTGGATCAGCTTGCAGTATTTAAAGGACCTATTTTGAATCAGAAAACCAATGAGTTAGCGGCTGCTCAAAGCAAAGAGTTGGCTGTTCAGCCAGAAGCCCTTCGCCGCTTGCCGTTTAGTTTTGCAAAGCGTCATGGCGTTTTAATATCAGACGATACTCACAGTATCCACGGAGTGGTTGTTCAGTACTTACCAACCGTAAAAGGTGAAATTCTCCGCGAAGTGCAACGTTTTGTGGGGATGCCGGTTGCTTACCAATTGATTGATCAAGCAGACTTTGATCAGTTATTGGCAAGAGCGTATGAAAATGACTCTTCAGAAGCGATGCAAGTCGTGGAAGGCATCGGCGACTCAATGGATTTGAGCAGCTTGGCTGAATCAGTGCCTGAGACAGAAGACTTGATGGAGCAGGAGGATGATGCGCCCATCATTCGCTTAATCAATGCGATATTAACGGAGGCCATTAAAGAGAGTGCTTCGGATATTCACATTGAGACTTTTGAGAAGCAAATGTCGGTTAGGATGCGGGTTGACGGAGTGTTGCGTGAAGTGGTTCAGCCTAAAAGAGCCTTGTCTACGTTGCTGGTGTCTCGAATTAAAGTCATGGCCAAACTGGACATTGCAGAAAAGCGTGTGCCCCAGGATGGTCGTATCTCTCTCAAGGTGGGGGGGAAGGAAGTTGATGTGCGTGTCTCGACCATGCCGTCCAGTAATGGCGAGCGTGTTGTGTTGCGTTTGTTGGATAAAAACGTGGCTAAGTTGGAGGTCCAGGCCTTAGGGATGTCCAAACAAAACGAAGCGGAACTGTTGGATATTATCAAAAAACCTCATGGCATTATCTTGGTGACTGGGCCGACTGGATCCGGTAAAACAACGACTCTTTATTCTTGTTTAGCCAATTTAAATACCAAAACGCGCAATATTCTGACGGTTGAAGACCCCATCGAATATCAGTTGGATGGCATTGGCCAAACTCAGGTCAGTAATAAAGTCGATATGACCTTTGCCAGAGGGTTGCGGGCCATTTTGCGTCAGGATCCAGATGTGGTGATGGTGGGTGAAATTCGAGATCTTGAAACCGCTGAAATTTCGGTTCAGGCGAGTTTGACCGGGCACTTGGTGTTTTCAACGTTGCATACCAATACTGCCGTGGGTGCTGTCACTCGGTTGCATGATATGGGTATTGAGCCCTTTTTGTTGTCATCCAGTTTGTTAGGTGTGATTGCACAAAGATTAGTGCGCGTGCTGTGTTCAGACTGTCGTACGCCCTATCAGCCTGATGGAGCAGAACGTAAAGTGTTGCAGTTGGAGGGGCAACATCAGATTTACCGAGCATGCGGTTGTGAGGCTTGTAATTACACTGGTTATCGAGGACGGTCCGGTATTTACGAGTTGATTGTGATTGATGACAAAATGAGAACCATGATTCACGATGGCAGCTCCGAAATGGCTCTGGAAACCTATGCACGTTCTCGGAGTCCAGGTATTCGAGATCATGGGCGAATGAAAGTGCTGGCGGGTGAGACGACATTGGATGAAGTCTTGCGTGTGACTCGGGCTGATTAGCAGGATCGATATTTGAATCAAAAATATCTGGGATAAATTTAGAATAAATAGGAACCACTGTGCCGGCTTTTGAATACGTTGCGCTAAACAGTAAAGGGCGTCAGAAAAAAGGAACGCTTGAAGGGGACAGTGCGCGTCAGGTGCGTCAGCAGCTGCGTGAAGACGGATGGGTGCCTTTGTCGGTGGATCCGACTGTTAAAAAAGTGTCTGCTGAAGGCGATGGGGCGAGTGGGTTTGATGTTAAGTCCTGGTTTGCTCCCAGCTACCGTTTAGCGGGATTGGATTTGGCGTTGTTAACGCGTCAGATGGCGACCTTAGTTCAAGCTGGTTTGCCAGTAGAGCATGCCTTGCAAGCGGTGTCACGCCAAACCCAAAAACCAAAAGTGCGCAGTATGGTGCTGTCTGTGCGTTCAAAAGTGGTCGAAGGTTATACCTTAGCCGATGGCTTGGCTGAGTTCCCTAAGGCGTTTCCTGAAATTTACCGTGCGACTGTCGCAGCTGGTGAAAAATCCGGACATTTGGATTTGGTGTTAGAGCAGCTGGCCGATTACACTGAGTCCAGCCATGACGTGAATAAAAAAATCAAAGGCGCCATGATCTATCCGATCGTGCTGACTATTTTCAGTCTTTTGATAGTGGTGGGCATGCTTAATTTTGTCGTGCCGAAAATGGTGTCTGTGTTTGAAAGCTCTGGGCAGACTTTGCCAGGATTAACCACTGGACTCATTGCTCTGAGTGAATGGCTGCAAGCCTATGGCTTTTTGTTGTTGGTGATGATTGTGATTGGCGTATTGATTTTTCGGCACATGCTAAAGCGTCCCAAATTTCGGCTTTGGGCTCATTTGAAAATTTTAAACATGCCTTTGGTGGGGCGCATGAGCCGTGCGGTTAATGCCAGTCGGGTTGCGAATACGCTCAGTATTTTATCTCAAAGTGGGGTTCAACTCGTCGAAGCGTTGCAAATTGCGGCTCAAGTGGTGACCAATATGTGCATGCGTGAAGCCGTTGAGAAATCGGCGGTGATGCTGCAAGAAGGGTCGAGTTTGAATAAAGCCTTAGATCAGTCGGATTTGTTTCCCCCGATGATGATTCAAATGATCGCCAGCGGTGAGTCAAGTGGCGAGTTGGAAGCGATGCTGACTCGTGCGGCACGCGCTCAAGAGCGTGAGCTTCAGGGGTTGATCAGTACGGTGGTCAGTTTGTTTGAGCCCATTATGATGGTCGTGATGGGGGTGGTTGTGTTAACCATTGTGTTGGCGATCATGCTGCCTGTTATCAGTATGAATACGCTGGTTAATTAAGATTGTTTAATTAAGGTTGTTTAATTAAGTAAGGTTATTTAAGTAAACACAGACTAATGTTTTCAACAGTTTTTAACAAAAAAAGGGATGAGGAGTCTTTAATGATGCAGACGAAAAATACGGTAAGCAGTCGTTATCAACAAACGGGTTTGACCATGATTGAGATTATGGTGGTTGTCGTGATCATTGGCATTTTAGCGGCTTTGATTGTGCCGAATATTGCCGGTCGTGATGATCAAGCTCGTGTCACCACAGCGCAAAGCAATTTAAAAGCGATGGCACAGGCGTTGGAGCTGTATAAATTGGATAACTTTTCATACCCAACTACGTCTCAGGGCCTAGAGGCGTTGGTGTCTAATCCAGGTGACGCTCCCAACTGGAATGCCAGTGGTTATCTGAAAAAGTTGGAAAAAGATCCATGGGGACAGCCTTATTTATACCTCTCACCAGCTGACACCGGCCCTTACGATATCATCAGCTATGGTGCGGATCGACAAGAAGGTGGCGAAGGTGTGGCTGCTGATATTGTACTTTCAAATCTGTAGCAGGCGTTAAACCGTGTTGGTCACCACCATCGGCTCGCCTCGAAAGTCTCAAGGGCTGACCATGGTTGAGATGTTGGTGGTGACGGTATTAATTGCCATCTTATCGGCGGCCGTGGTGCTGACTGTTGATTTTGGTTCAGATGCTAAAAAAATTCGTAAGATCGCGGAAACACTCCATAACCAGTTACTCTTGGCGCAAGATGAAAGTTTATTTTCTGGAGACCTGATTGGCGTAGAGGTTTTTGAGAATGGCTATCGGTTTGTGCAGTGGTACACCCCTCAAGGTTTTCAGGGCAATGTGACTGAAATCACGGATGCCAGTGGGGCTGAAGGCGTATCACCTGATGACTTAGGTGATGGTGTGGTATTAGAGGGCAGCGAAGTAGAGGCTCCACCTCTTGAAGCCGGATATTGGGAGCCTGTTTCAGGCGATCCGATGCGCACTACCTTTTGGTTGCCTGAGGCGTTTAAGTTTGTATTAGAGGTCGAAGCCAGTCAAATCACGCTTCCTGAGTTGTTAGAAGAAGAACAAGAAACGGAAGCCTTGGCACAGTTAGATTTTCAAAATCCGGAACAAAACCCATTTCAGCCCGCTATTTTTTTCTTACCAACGGCCGAAACCACGGAATTTAAACTGACCCTTTATGTGGAGGACAACGCAGAGCTAGATTATGTGATTACCTCCGACTTGATGGGCCGCATTCAATTGGTTCGTCCGGGCGAGCCGACTGAAGAGGTTTATTAATCATGTTTAGGGCTCGCGTTGTTGGGTTTACGTTGCTGGAAGTAATGATTGCGATGGCCATCATTGGGTTGGTGGTCGCTCAATTGAGCTCAGCGATCGGGCAAAGTCATTTTGCTTTGAATCGTTTAGAAGAGAAAACCCTCGCTCATTGGGTTGCTATGAATAAGATGACCGAAATTCAGGTAACCAAAGCCCGTCCGAAGTTGGGTTCAAAGGAAGATTGGGTGGAGATGGCCAATCGGGAGTGGAAAATCACAACCAAGGTGACGGCAACAGAAACAAAAGGGTTGCATTTGGTCGAAGTGAGTGTGGGTTTTCGGGATTCAGAAGGCACAATCACGTTACTGCGCGGCCTGAAGGGGCAGGGGTGGGAGAGTGGTTAAAACCAAGGGTTTTACTCTGATTGAGCTGATTGTGGCGGTGTCGATTTTTTCGATTATCTCTACGGCGGCCTACTTTTTTATCAGTAATGTGTTGAACGCGAACGAGCGCAGTGAAGACGTCGCAGCGCAATTGGTTGACTTGCAAAAAGGCATGCGCTTAATGCAGCAGGACTTTGAGCAACTGGTGAATCGCCCGATCCGGGATGCGTATGGCAGCACGCAGCCTGCATTCAGCTTGCAAGCGGACACAGGGGTCACCTTTACTCGTTTAGGGTGGCCTGTATTGCCTATGGTACAAAGCCCTCGTAGTGAAGTCTTGCGGGTGCAGTACGAGTTGGATGGCGAGCGTTTGATGCGCCGTTATTGGCCTATTCCAGATCAAGCCGATGATCCTAAGGTCAGAGAGATGGTGGTGTTTGATGAGGTGAAGCAGTTTTCTCTGCGCTTGTTGTATGAGGGCACTCAACCAGGGCCTCAATGGGCACAAACATGGCCAGACGCCTTGTCGGATGCTGTGTTACCACAAGCCATTGAGGTACTGATAGAGCTGCCGCGATATGGTGAGATAAAACGCTTGTTTCGAGGTAGCCACTCCAATGCAATCAGGGCTGTAACAGACGATGAAAGCGTTTAATTGCCACGAATTTCAACGTGCCCCTCGAAAGCAATCAGGGACGGCTCTGATCAGTGTCTTATTGATTTTTTTTGTGGCGACCTATATCACGACGGAAATTTTAGATCGCGTGGATCAATCGATTCGTCGCACGTCTCACCTCATAGCCCAGGATCAAGCTTATGTGTACGCTGTATCGGCAGAAGAGCTGGCCATGCAGATTTTGCTCGAAGACCTGAAAAAGGACAAAGAAGACAATGACGGTGGCGCAATCATTGATGATTTAGATGAAATGTGGGCGCAACAGGTCTGGTTTCCACTGCCGGGTGGGGGCATCAGTGCAGAGCTGAAAGATGCTCAAAGTGTGTTTAATCTCAATGCGTTTCAGAGTCGCCCAACGTTTGCAGCCAAGCTGTTACGGCGTTACATGGAAGATCGTGAGCTGTTTGAAGACATTCAAGAGCGAGAAGTTTTCATTGCTTCTATTCAGGATTGGCTGGATGCCAATGAAGAGCCTCAAGGAGAAGGTGCGGAAGATTATTATTATATGGGGCTTGAAACACCTTATCGTGCAGCAAATGCGCCGTTTGTTAGCCCTTCAGAATTACGACTGGTACGAGGAATGCTGCCACTTCAATACTACCCACTGGCTCCTCAGTTAATGGTTTTACCTGAAAGTACGCCATTAAACATCAACACACTCGGTGATGCTTGGATAGAAAGTTTACCCAATATAGAAAATCCTGAAGAGATTATCGAGGAGCGCTCGTTAGAGCCTTTTGCTTCCGTAGACGAGGCCTTGTCAGGCAGTGTCGTTCTTGACGAAGAAGATATTGATGAAGAAGAGAGTGATGAAGGCGAGATTGATGAAGAAGAGGAAATCGCTGAAACCGATAGCAATCAATCTTTCGATCTTGATTTTTTCAGTGTGAACAGCGAATACTTTAATCTGATTGTGGACGTGACCATTGATGAACGGCAAGTTCGATTGAGCAGTTTGATCTATCGACCGCTGTCTCCCAGTGCTGAAGAACCACTCATTGTGCTACAACGGTCTAGACTACATTATTATGCACCGAGTTTTGCGGATTTGCCCCCAGAATCATAAGGTTGAGTGTTATTTAGACTTTCGGAGAATTAAATGTCAGAAATGATCGTCGTGAGGTTGCCGCAAGAGGTGATATACCAAACCCTGGTGGGTGATATGTCCGTTGAGTGGAGCCTGTTTAATGATGGAAAAATGCTGGCCAAGCCTCAGAAGACACCCATTTTTGATTTATTTGATGCCATGCCTGAGCCATTTAAAAGACGAGGCAAAGTCAATGTCTCTGTGCTTGCCCCTGCGGAATGTTTTCTGTTTGCTTCTGTTGAACTTCCGGCAGGACAAACAAAATACTTGCAAAAGGCCATCCCGTATTTACTCGAAGAGCAGTTGGCTGAGCCTGTTGAGGAATTGCACTTCGCTATTTTCGGAAAAATAAAAGGTCAGAAAGGCCAGAAAGGTCAGAAAGTGCCTGTGGGCATGATACGTAAAACGTTATTGCAAAGCTGGCTGGATCTTTTTGCTGAGCAGCATTTTAATGCGACGGCAGTGGTGCCAGATATGCTTTGTTTACCCTGGTGGCCGGATCATTGGCAATTATTGTTAGCAGGCAATCGTGTGATGGTTAGAACGGGGGCTTATGATGGCTGGTGCAGTGCTGTTGGCCAGTTACCCATCTTTTTAGACGCCTCTTTGGAAGAATACAAAGCCAGCGCTCAAGCAAAAGGCTCTAGTGCGCGAGAAGGCTCTAGCGGGCGAGAAGGCTCTAATGAGAATGAGGCAAAGCTTTCTGAGTTGGACTCTGAAAACCTGAGCGGAGCCGAGTCTTCTTTGGTGATTAACCTGGCGTGTGAGCAGCATAATAAAGTGGCCGGTCGTGTTCTGGATGCATTAAAAGCGGAGGTAACGGCGACCACGCAGGAGATGAATGTTGATGTTGTCCGACAGGCGCTCGATATGCCCGTTTTTGAGGTGTTAGGGGCTGGGTTAATGAAAGCCCAAATTGAAAAAAAATGTCCGAACATCCTTCAGGGTGATTATAAATCAAAGGCGATTCGTTCTCCGTCGAAAATTCGCTACCACACCTTTGCTTGGGTGGCGTCTATTTGGTTTGTTTGTTATTTGGGCGTAACACTGACTCAAGGTTTTTATTTTGATAAGCAAGCGATGGCGTTGTCGACTGAGGCTAAGTCGCTCTATCAAGAAATCTATCCTGATGAAAAACGTATTGTTAATTTAAGAGCTCAATTGAAATCAAAACTGTCGACCAATAAAGGCAATAAGGGCGTTGATTTTTTGGGGCTATTGCACCCTATTGGTGAACAGATGGCTCAGATGTTAGCGAAAGACAATGAGGCTGTTGAAATTAACCGAGTCACCTTTCGGCAAAAATCGGGTGTTGTTCAAATGGAACTGGTATTCAAATCATACCCTTATGTTGATGAGTTAAAAGGCTTGATTGAGCAGCAAGGATTGGTGGCCTTGATTGATGGCGCTAACAAGGGCTCTAAAGATAAAATCAAAGCTCGATTGAAGGTTTCGGCTTCCTAACGTAAATAACCGAAACAAATAAAAAAGTATGTTGAGGATAAAGTATTTTGAGGATTTTGTGACATGCAAGCGATAATAGAAGATCAGTTGAAGTCGGCATTGCAAGCTTGGGATCAGTTATCCTCTCGTGATCGCTTGGCTTTAAAATTATTGGCGGTTGTTTTGGCAGTGGCCTTCATTTACTTGGTAATATGGAAGCCGATTACCGGATTTAAAAACAGTGCTCAGAGTCGCTACGAGTCTGCCAATGAGTTGTTGGCGATGGTTAGCAGTCAAAAAGCGCAAGGTGGCCGTGCGGGAGCGGGCCGTTTTAAAGGGTCATTGGTTAGCTTGGTTACCCGTTCGTCTCAGCAAAATAAACTGACGATATCTCGATACGAGCCAAAAAATAATAACAGTATGCGGGTTTGGTTTGAATCGGCTCAATTTAATGCCTTAATGCGTTGGTTAAATGTGTTAAACCAAACGCACGGCATTCAAGTGAATGACATTACCATTGAACAGGGAAAGGCGTCCGGGCTGGTCCGAGCTAACGTCGTCCTTGAAAAATAATGTAGCGAGCTATGTACGAAAAATACTTTGGCCTGAAAGAAATACCCTTTTCAATCGCGCCAAACCCCAGATACCTCTATATGAGCGAGCAGCACCATGAAGCCCTCGCTCATTTAGTCTATGGTGTTGAAAAAGACGGCGGCTTCATCCTGCTGACGGGTGAAGTGGGGACCGGGAAAACCACCGTCTGCCGCTGCTTCTTAGAGCAACTGCCGGCTGATTGTGAAGTCGCTTTTATTCTGAACCCCAAATTGACCATCGTGGAATTATTGGCAACGACCTGTGATGAGCTGGGTATCTTTGTGGATCCTGAAAAACCGACCACCAAAGTGTATTTAGATGCCATTTATGATTATCTGTTGGCGGCACACGCGAATGAAAAAAAAGTGCTGCTGATTATTGATGAAGCTCAAAACTTATCGGTGGATGTGCTAGAGCAAATTCGCCTACTCACTAATTTAGAAACCAATCGTCGCAAGCTGTTACAGATTGTGTTGTTAGGCCAACCCGAGCTTCGAAAGCTATTTGAATTACCGGAGCTGCGGCAGTTAGCGCAACGCATAACCGCCAGATACCATCTTAAGAATCTGAGTCTCACTGATATACAGGCTTATGTTCAGCATCGATTGGAAGTAGCGGGTTGC
This sequence comes from uncultured Pseudomonadales bacterium, assembly GCA_964510525.1. Lineage (GTDB taxonomy): Bacteria > Pseudomonadota > Gammaproteobacteria > Pseudomonadales > JANQJO01 > CAZECE01. The sequence goes on from CAZECE010000019.1 coordinate 12,797, forward strand.
ATGGAGCCGTTGTTCCCTTTAAGTGTCATTAAGTTGCTAAGACGCTACTCTGGCGGCATACCGCGTTTGATTAATGTCTTGTGTGATCGAGCCTTGTTGGGCGCCTTTGCTGAAGGGGCGCGAGTGGTCGATAAAAAAATGATGAAAAAAGCCGCTCGAGAAGTGATGGGTAATAAAGGCAATTTAAGTGAAGTGATGATGGGCCAAGTGCGAACCAAAATTCGATTCAAGCTGGCGTTGAGTGCGTGTCTTTTTATTGCTGCGGCCTTAGTTGCTCTGATGGACGTGGTGACGCGCGAGGAGGGACAATCCAAAACGGTTGTGAGTTCGCCCACTAAAGAGTTAAGCCAAGCAGAGGATTTATTTAATAGCCCAACACGCTCAGAAGTAACGTCGCGTCTTGATACTCAAACACAAACTGAGTTGGAAAAAGAAAAAGCCATTTTAGCCAGCATCCAACCGCAGCCCATACCCCCGCAGCTGGAAGATGACCCAATGGTGGAAGCCTTATCGCGGCAAATTGCGGCTGTTGAGTCGGTGATTCCACGAAGCCGATCTCAAGATATTCGGCCAGAGCAGCAATGGAAAAAAAGTCAGTTGGCGTCGCTATCGAGAAGCGCTGAGGGGACTTACAGTCAAGCGTTTGCGGTATTGTTGCAAGTATGGGGGTTTGAGTTTTCGAACCCTTCGCAATTACGCCAACCTTGTGAACACGTAAAAGCGGTCAAGATGGCGTGTGTCAAAGGGGGAAATAAACGTATTCAAGACTTGTTGGAGTTCAATCGGCCGGCTATTGTGACATTACAGTACGCCGATAATCCGAAAACCTATGCCGTGCTGAGAAGTTTAAGCAGCGATCAGGCTATCCTATTTTCTAAAAACTACGAGCATCGGCTCCCTTATGATTCGTTTGTACGCTTTTGGACAGGCGAATTTACTCTAGTCTGGCAGCAGCCTCCTGAGTTTTACGGTACGATTGTGCCGGGTACCATTGGGGGTGAGGTAAAGTGGTTTGCTGAGCTTTTGGGGTCTGTGTTAAACGACCGAGCCTTGAAACGATCGGTATCCTATTATGATGAGAAAATGGTTGCTAAGGTAAAAAAATACCAGCGTCGTAAAGGTCTTGATCCAGATGGCGTCGTGGGGGCTAAAACAATTATGGCGTTAATGTCGGATACTAATCCTAAAATTCCGGTTCTGGAAAAATAAGGGGTGGAGTGTGTCTTATATTTTAGAAGCGCTTAAAAAATCAGAAAGAGAACGGAAAAGCAAAGCTGAATTGCCCGATTTGCAAAGTCTTTATGTGCCTTCTGCTCAAAAAAAGACGGTGCAGCCATTGTGGTTTTTAGTGATCTTCATTTGTGTGTGTAATCTGTGTTTTTTGGGATTTTGGCTGTATAAAAATTATTGGGTTGATGATGATATTACCGATAAACATTTTACCGATAAAAAACGAGCAGCGGATGAGTTCTTTCAATCGACGCAGCCGAGTCCATCACTCCCTGACTCATCTACTGGCTCATCACCTAGCTCGGGCTCTCAGCGACAACCTGAATTGATTAAGGTGCCTGATATCCCCTTAACTCAGCCTGTGGCGACTTTACAGAAAATTCCTGCCTATGAGCAAGAATACAGTGCACAAGAATACCGTGAGCCGTACAGAGAACCTCAAGACAGTGGATTATCCGATATCGAATTAGCGGAAGGTGAAACACTGATTCAGCCCAGGGCTGCAAATAAGGCAAGAGTGGCAAAACCCGCTCAAGCAGCGGATTCTTGGGAATCTATTCCACGCTTAAAAGAATTATCGACATCTTTTCAGCGTCAGATTCCGGATTTGGTTTTTTTATCGCATATGTATTCTGGCGATTCTGCATTACGGTCGGTTGTTATTAACGGCGATTTGCTGAGAGAAAAGGACGTGATTACTGGGGACCTGATAGTAGAGGGGATTTATGAGCAGGGGGTGGTTTTGCGGCTTTCTGGACAGAAATTTCGGGTGTCTGTGCTGGAGGATTGGTCTTTTCGCTAAAACGGCCGTTACAATTGTCAAATATGAATCGTTTGTTTGGTATTGGTCGTATTTTGATTTTGTTCAGAGTGGTTCAGGTTAGGTTCAGCAGGCTCTGATTATAGTGTGGGTACTGTTACAGACAATGACTCATCTAAGGAGCTGAACGATGAAAACCAAACAGATAAACACCAAACAGATAAGCAAAAAGTCTAATTCAACAAAAGTACTGGCGGCAGGGGTGTTAGGTGCGGTATCCCTGATGAATATAAATCCTGCTTTTTCAAGAGGTTATGCTGATGCCCCGGTGTTTTATGAATACGCTAAAGTGGTGGAATCGACCCCCATTTATGAAACGCGCTATTCCAACACCCCCCGGCAATCGTGTTGGTTAGAAGAAGAGGTACGGTATACCCCTTCCAGAAGCCATGGGCACGGCCTGTCTACTGGGGCGGTATTGGGGGGTATCATCGGTGCGGCCGTAGGCAATGAATTAGGGCATGAAAAGCGCAATAAACAAGTGGGTGCTGTCGCTGGGGCGTTATTAGGGGCCTCTATTGGTCGGGACGTTAGCGCCAAAGGCCATCGAGGGTATCGCACTCAAACGCGTCATCAGGTCGAAAAGTGCGACACTGTCTATGATCGAACCAAGGAACAGGTGATCACAGGGTACGATGTTGTGTATCGTTATAAGGGGGATACCTACCACATGCAAACCCCTTACCGACCGGGTCGTAGAGTCAAACTAAAAGTTCAATTTGAACCTGTTATTTGAGGGGTGAGGTATTAACAAACAGTGGTGTGTTAGTCAGTGGTTTGTGGTGATGATGAGTGGTTTCCTATTACTGGTTTCTGTGGAGTCTCGTGCCCAGTGGTTGGAAAAAATGCCACGAATGGGGCCGCTTCATCAATCCACCGCTCATTGGGTGTTGGCAAACGTCAGTCCAGAACAAGCCTTAGAACACGCTCAAAGGCGTTACCCTGGCAAGGTTCTGGGTGTTCAGCTGGCTCCTGAGAAAGCGGCGTATCGCGTTAAGATTTTATCGCCAGAGGGCCGCATGCATTTTATCTGGGTTGATCAGAAAACGGGGGAGGTAGTGGCTTCCCCACTTAAAAGGCCGTCACGCTCTCAACCTTCTTTATAGTTATTTTTTAATGCTGAGACAGTATTTTTATGCGCATTCTATTGGTCGAAGATGAGCAACAACTCAGAGAGGCGTTAGCGACTCAACTGCGGGAGTCTGGCTTCAGTGTTGATCTAGCCGAAGACGGTCGAACGGCTGTGTTTAATGTATTAAATCACCCTTATGACAGTGTGATCCTAGATTTGGGATTACCCGATATAGACGGTGTTTCCATCATTCAACAAGTTCGATCGAAAGACGTTATGGCCCCAATTTTAGTGCTCACGGCGCGCGATGATTGGCAGCAAAAAGTGTCGGCACTTGAAGAAGGGGCAGATGATTATTTGGTAAAGCCGTTTCACTATCCCGAGTTATTAGCGCGCTTGAATGCGTTGATGCGTCGTATGGTGGGCCGCAGTACGCCTGTTGTGACCTTGGGGCCTGTGACGTTAGATACTGTAAAACAAGAGGTCACTGTGAACGCGTTAGCCATCACCCTGACCGCATACGAGTATCGGGTGTTGGAGTATTTGATGTTACACGCGGGTGAGGTGGTGTCCAAAACACAACTGATTGAACACATCTATGATCAGGATTTTGATCGTGACAGTAATACGATTGAAGTTTTTGTTCGACGTTTGCGTAAAAAAATTGACCCTGAGCAACAGTTAAATCCGATTGAGACTTTGCGCGGTAAGGGTTATCGCTTTGATCTTTAAGAATCAGGTTTCGGGTTATTCTTTAAAGTTTCGTGTCATTGGGTTTGCGACTCTTTTTCTTGCTGTGCTGTTGAGCTTGTTGGGTTGGGTGATTGATTCTGCTTATCGTTACAGCCTTTTAACAGGGCAAGAAGAGCGATTGAAAACGCATATTTATACCCTATTGGCCGCCAGTGATGAAGATGGTCTCGGGTTGGTGATGCCTGAGTATTTACCGGATACTCGCTTTAATCAGTTAGGTTTGGGGTTGTTAGCAGGCGTATCGACGGAGTCTAATCAAGCCTTTTGGCGTTCTCAGTCGATGTTGAGTGTTCGCTTGCCGCCGTTACCCGAATTGGCCATGGGAGAGAAAATCTTTTCGGATGCCGTTTTTGAAGATCAATGGTACCGAGTGTTAGCGTATAAAATTGCGTTAACAACCTTTTCCGGGATCGAGCGGGATTATACATTTTGGGTGGCTGAATCTAATCAAGCAGACACTCAGCAGTTGCAGGAGTTCCGTCAACAGCTGTTCAGCGGCTTTGCCGTATTAAGTGTGTTGTTTTTGCTTGGGCAGTTTTTTTTGCTGCATTGGAGTTTGCGTCCGTTGTCGGTTTTATCACGTGCGATTGATCAGGTTGAAAAAGGGGAAGTCACCGAAGTGGCTGGATCTTTTCCAACCGAGTTAGCGCCCGTGGTCCGAAATTTAAATGACTTGATCGATACCCTGGGTCGGCAACGCGATAAGTTGAAGAATACCTTGGGTGATTTGGCGCACAGCTTAAAAACCCCTTTGGCTGTTGTACGGAATACTGTGCATCTGGATTCAACGTTGGATGAGGCTGAAAAGAAAACCACCATTGCAGAACAAGTTGCTCGCATGGACGACATCATTCAATATCAATTAAAGACATTGTCGCGTTCGAGCCACGCCTTATGGATAAAAGGTGAACCTGTGGGGCCGGTCATCCTGCGTATTGTAAGTGCCTTACAAAAAGTCTATCGCGATAAGTCAATGGTGTTTGAATCGCAAATAGATGAGGGGAGTTTATTTTTTGGCGATCCGGATGATTTGTTTGAGCTGCTGGGTAACTTATTAGAGAACGCGTTTAAATATGGTCATTCTCAGGTTTTTTGTCATGTGACGGGCGGTTATTCACGACAGCAAGCGCCTTATCTTGCCATTCAAATCGAGGACGATGGTTCTGGCATTCCAGAAGAAGCGCGCGCCGAAGTTTTGTTACGGGGTACGCGTATGGATACTCAGAAATCAGGGCAAGGGATTGGTTTGTCAATTGCGAATGAATTGGTTAAGAGTTACAAAGGTGAATTGAACCTGGATGATTCTGAGCGGGGAGGCCTTCGAGTCTCAGTAGTATTTCAAATGTCGATACAAGCATAATTAACTAAACCCCCCCTCAACTTAATTTGCGAGGGGGGGATGATAGATGTCTAGAGAGTTAACTCACCTGAGCGACACTGATTTTCACTTTATTCGCCGCTTCAGTGAATTCAGGCATTTGATGGAAGTTCATGTAGCGATAGATTTCAGCTGACATGGTATCCAGATCTTCCATGTATTTCAGATACTCTTCCACTGTTGGCAACTTGCCAATCACTGCGGTGATGGCTGCCAGTTCAGCGGAGGACAAGTACACATTGGCGCCTTGGCCCAAGCGGTTTGGGAAGTTCCGTGTGGACGTGGATACCACGGTACTGTTTGGCGCTACTCGGGCCTGGTTACCCATGCACAGTGAACAACCGGGCATTTCAGTTCGCGCTCCGGCACGACCAAAAATGTTGTAGTATCCTTCTTCCATTAACTGATGGGCGTCCATCTTGGTTGGCGGTGCAATCCACAACCGTGTTGGAATGCCTGATACTTTCTCCAACAGTTTCCCGGCGGCTCGGTAATGACCAATGTTCGTCATGCACGAACCAATGAAGACCTCATCAATTTGATTGCCGGCCACTTCGCTTAACGGCTTGACGTCATCAGGATCGTTTGGACATGCCAGCAAAGGTTCTTTGATTTCATTAAGATCAATTTCAATGATCTCATGGTATTCTGCATCGGGATCCGCAGATAATAGGTCGGGCTGTTTTAGCCAGCCTTCCATGGCCGTAATACGACGCTCTAACGCGCGCGCATCACCATAGCCTTCACTGATCATCCATTTCAGCAACACAATGTTGGATTCAAGGTATTCGATGATTGGCTCTTTGTTGAGCTTGATCGTACACCCAGAAGCCGAGCGTTCAGCGGACGCATCCGATAACTCAAACGCTTGCTCGATGGTGAGATCAGGCAAGCCTTCGATTTCTAGAATACGACCTGAGTAGATGTTTTTCTTGTTTTCTTTCGCAACGGTCAGTAAACCTTTTTGAATCGCCGCATAGGGAATCGCGTTCACCAGATCTCTTAATGTGATACCAGGTTGCATTTCCCCTTTAAACCGCACTAATACAGACTCAGGCATGTCCAGAGGCATCACGCCGGTCGCGGCCGCAAAGGCCACTAGCCCAGAACCGGCAGGAAACGAAATACCAATAGGAAACCGGGTGTGGGAATCGCCACCAGTACCCACGGTATCTGGCATTAACATTCGATTCAGCCAAGAGTGGATGATGCCATCACCGGCTTTCAGTGATACACCACCTCGGTTGCGAATGAAATCGGGTAATGAGTGTTGAGTTTCGATATCAACGGGTTTGGGGTAGGCCGCGGTGTGACAAAAAGATTGCATGACCAAGTCGGCAGAAAAACCAAGACAGGCTAAGTCTTTCAGTTCGTCGCGCGTCATAGGGCCGGTGGTGTCTTGTGAGCCGACGGTGGTCATTTTGGGTTCGCAGTACGTACCGGCTCGAATACCATCAACACCACAAGCGCGCCCCACCATTTTCTGAGCGAGCGTATAGCCTTTGCCGGTATCGGCGATTTGTTCGGGTTTTTTGAACAAGTCGGTTTCACCCAAGCCTAAGGCTTCTCGTGCTTTCTGGGTCAGACCTCGACCAATAATCAGCGGGATTCTGCCACCGGCTCGAACTTCATCGATGATGACCGGTGTTTTCAATTCAAAGTTCGATAACACGGTCTCTGAGTTTTGGGCTTTGATAACGCCTTCATAAGAATAGACATCAATCACATCGCCCATGTTTAATTGAGTAACATCGCATTCGATTGGCAGTGCGCCGGCGTCTTCAAGGGTGTTGAAGAAGATCGGGGCGATTTTGCCACCTAACACCAAACCACCACCGCGTTTGTTGGGGACATAGGGAATGTCTTCGCCCATGTGCCAAAGAACGGAGTTGGTGGCGGATTTACGCGAAGAGCCAGTACCCACGACGTCACCGACATAAACCAAAGGTACACCTTTTTCTTTCAGGTCGGCGATTTGCTGTAACGCATTATGGATGCCAGGACGTTCAGACTTCAGCATGGCCAAAGCATGCAACGGAATATCGGGTCGCGACCAAGCGTCTTGCGCTGGGGAGAGGTCGTCGGTGTTGGTTTCGCCTTCAACCATAAACACACAGTAAGACATTTTTTCAGGAAGAGCAGGGCGGCTGGTGAACCACTCGCCGTCGGCCCATGACTGAAGGATTTCTTTGGCATGGGTATTGGTTTTGGCTTTTTCGACGATATCGTGGAAAGCATCAAAAACCAATAGAGTGTGCTTGAGGCCTTCAACGGCATGCGGTGCTAGGGTATCGTCGTCAAGTGCATTGACTAAAGGCTCGACATTATAACCCCCTTGCATCGTGCCTAAGAGTTGAACTGCTTTGACTTTATCAATTAAAGGTGAGCTGGCTTCGTCACGGGTGATCGCCGCTAAAAAACTGGCTTTAACATAAGCGGCCTGATCAACACCCGGTGGCACACGATTGGTGATCAGATCAACTAGGGTCTCTTCTTCACCCGCGGGTGGGTTTTTGAGTAGCTCGACTAAACCAGCTACTTGCTCCTCATCTAAGGGTTTTGGGACAGTGCCCTGTTCGGCGCGTTCTTGAATGTGTTGTTTATACTGTTCTAGCACGATATGACCTCTGGTTATGACCTATGTTTGTTGCAAGGGTAGAGTTTTGTTAAATCATGATGTTAATGATAGCAACGGATTCTATCAGACATAAAAGTTTTCCGCCTCATCGGGCCGACGTTTAAAACGTTTGTACTCCCATTGGTATTGGGCTCGCGCTTCTTCAACGCAATGTTCAATACCCTGATTGATGTTTGTTGTGATGTCTTCTTGAGAGTGGTCCGGAGAAATGTCGCTAGGGAGTGATCGTAAGCAGATTTCAAAACCGCGAGCCTTGGGTAAGCGTTTACCAAAAATAATCAGTACCTGGCATTGGGTTTTTTGGACGACGCGTGCGGCTAACACCCCGGTATAGGCTGGCACACCGAAAAAAGGCACAAAAAGGCCACTGGGTGGTGTGGGTTCTTGGTCAGCCAGTAATACGCTGGTGCCACCGGCTTTCAGCGTTTTTAAAACGGCTTTGACGCCCGTGGCGTTGGCTGGGACCATGTCGGTATTAGGTAATGAACGTGCTTTTAAAATAACCTGTTCAAGTAACGGTTGTTTCGCAGGTTTGTACATGGCCGTGAGTTTTGTTTGGCCCACCAAATAATGATTGACGATTTCCCAGTTACCTAGGTGAGGTAAAATCAACAATAAGCCTTTGCTATTGCTCAAGCGGCTGGTAAGCAGGTGTTCATTGGATACGGCGTGAATCCACTGTTGACAGGTTTTAAAAGGGGTGCCCCACATTTTGGGCATTTCTAATAAACATTTGCCGGTTTCGATTAGGCTGGCTTTGGCGAGTTTTTGTTGATCTTCAGGAGGCAAGTGTGGGTAACAAGCTGAAATGTTGGTTTCAGTTGTGGCCCGCATGCGGCTGTTCCTATGCCACAGGTAGGCGCCAATGAGCACGCCAAATTGTTGGCAGGCACTCAGACTCAGAAGGCGGCTGAGTGCCAGAATAGAACGAATGGCGAAATTTTTGAGGCGTCTTGATTTAATAATGGGTCGTCTGGTGAACCAGGAATATTAACAAGCGGCGTTTTCTAACTCGGGTAGGGTAACGTTGAGTTCAAGAACCGAGCAGTCATCGTTTTGATCCAGTGTGACGCAGACATCTTGTGCGTTTATAGAAACGTACTTGCGAATCACTTCGACGATGTCTTTTTGCATGTTAGCGATGTAATCAGGGCGACTCCGATCCGTACGCTCATGGGCCACAATGATTTGCAGGCGCTCTTTCGCAATGGAGGCAGTCACATTTTTTTTGCTGCGAAAATAGTCAAATATGCTCATGATTAGGCCCCACTAAACATCCGTTTGAAAAAGCTTTTCTTCTCTGGCTCTAAAAATCGGTGCTCTATGTTGTCACCTAAGAAGCGGCTTATAGCATCTTTATAGGCAAGGCCTGCTTTACTGCTTTGATTCCAAATAACCGGACAGCCTTCGTTTGACGCGGTTAATACCGATTTAGACTCAGGAATAATGCCTAATAACGGTATGGATAAAATTTCTTGAACATCGTCAACACTTAACATATCGCCGCGTTCGACACGCTCGGGATTGTATCGAGTAACCAGAAGATGTTCTTTTACCGGCTCCAAGCCTTGTTCGGAGCGCTTTGATTTGCTTTGCAGTATGCCCAAAATTCTATCAGAGTCGCGAACAGAGGAAACCTCAGGGTTAGTGACAATGACAGCTTCATCACTGAAATACAGGGCTAAGTGCGCCCCTTTTTCAATCCCGGCGGGCGAATCACAAATGACGTAGTCAAAGGTTTCCTTGAGTTCATTTAATACTTTTTCAACACCTTCCTTGGTTAAGGCGTCTTTGTCGCGGGTTTGTGAGGCAGGCAAAATGTAGAGATTATCGACACGTTTGTCTTTGATTAACGCCTGGTTCAGGGTGGCTTCGCCTTTGGTGATATTCACAAAGTCATAAACAACGCGTCTTTCGCAGTTCATGAGTAAGTCAAGGTTTCGTAAACCAACATCAAAATCAATGATTACAGTACGATAGCCTCGTTGAGCAAGTCCGGTACCGAAAGATGCGCTGGTTGTTGTTTTACCAACGCCGCCTTTTCCTGATGTGACGACAATAATTTTAGCCAATGGTTAGCCCTCTGGTGGTTTTGCTCAAGGATGGGTTGCGTTTGTACTGTCGAGTTTATGGATTCGAAGTTGACTACCAACGAGGTTTGCATACACAGGTGCTTTCCAATAAGAACTTTTCAAATCTTCGTGCAACTTGTAGCGGCCTGCAATAGACAATAGCTCGGCTTCCATGCAGTAACAAAATATACGGGCGTCAGTGTACCCTTTAATGCCAGCCAACGCACGCCCTCTTAGTATGCCGTACACATGTATATTGCCATCGGCGAGAATTTCGGCACCTTCACTAACAGAGCCGATCACAATTAAATCGGAGTTGGCGGCGTAAATTTGTTGCCCAGAGCGGATCGGTTTGGTGATGGTTTTGCTGGTCTGAAAGCCTGGTTTGGCGGCATCCCCCGTTTGAGGCGGAGTGAGAGCACTGGGACCACCAACGTTTATTTTATTTTCTTGGGCTTTGGAATCGGCATTGGCTTCCGATTCGATTTTAACAAGTTTCGAGGTTGGGTTATGTGCTGGTATGCAAGGCAGGCCGGCAACCAATGCATTAATTTGTTGTTGCTCCGTTGCGCCCTTAATGGCGATCGGGAAAATGGCGTACGCTCGACATATTTCTGTCAGCTCTATGAAATCAATCGGCGCATGAGAAGCGTCGAGTTTTTCAAGGCTGATAATCAGCGGCGTGTCGCGGAAAAAACTAGGCGCCTGCTTAACCAAAGAAGAAAGCCGTTGATTAAAGACGGTGTAATTGTAGTAGTACAGCTCTAACACTGTAAAAGGCAGTAAGTTACCTTTTAAATGAAAGCAGTACTTTGGGTCTTCGGTGGAGGGTGCGGCTTTTTCTTTGGTTTTGTGAGTCGGTTCGGAGAGTACGCCAGTAGTCATTCGGGCAAAATACCTTCTAAGTGATCGCTTCGACGGATAAGTTTCGAATTTTTAACAGCATTTAATGCAAGGCGCAAGTATATCAAAGTTATCTAACAAATAAATTGAAAAAGCGGCATGCATTGTCAGTGGTGATTGTTTGTAAGTGTTCGGTTGTTTGCTCTCTGTACTGAGCTACTTTTTCAGCGATGTGAGGTAAGTATTGCGGTAAATTGCGTCGCGTTTTTTTTGCCTGGGGTAAGTCTCTCGGCAACAAGTAAGGCGCATCGGTTTCAATAAGCAGACGATTGTCCGGGATGTTTGCCACCAGTTGGGTTAGGTGTTGCCCTCTGCGTTCATCGCAAATCCAGCCGGTAATGCCAATGTGGCAATCTAAATCCAGGTAGTCATACAGAGCTTTTTGGTTGTCTGTGAAGCAGTGAACAACGACATTTGTTAATTTATCTCGAGCGTTTTTCAAAATAGGTTGAAAGCGGTGATGCGCTTCTCTCTGGTGTAAAAACATGGGCATTTGCAGCTCAATGGCCAGCTCAATTTGCGCTTCAAAGGCTTTTTCTTGAGTGGCTTGTGGACAGAGGTTGCGAAAAAAATCGAGACCGGTTTCTCCAACGGCTTTCACCTCGTCTTGTGTTAACAGACGCTTGAACTCATATCTGAAGTCATCTTGCCATTCATCGGCATGGTGTGGGTGAATGCCTGCGGTGGCATACAAACAGTTTGGATACTGCTTTGCTAGCATCAGGGCTTTTTCGGACTCTGCCAGCGTGCTGCCCGTGACCACCATGGCGGAAACATCGGCCTTAATGGCGGATTCAATCACTGTTTCTCGATCGGAGTTGAATTGCTCGTGGGTTAAGTTTGCACCAATGTCGATGTAACCGGTGAAAGCGTTTTGATTTTTTTGGGTTAAGTTAATATTTTCCATGGATAAATTTTCGCGCTTAGAGTTTTCTGACTAAACTGAATTTAATGAAAGGGTGTGGCTGACTCGTTTTCGGTGGCTCGCATTATAAACAGGTTCTTGACGGTAGGCTTGAGTAAAAACTGAGGTTTGGATTTTTATGTCTGATTTAATGGATTCGGTGGACCTGCGGACGCAATTGGTGGGTGAGAACCGGTTAGAAATCTTGATGTTTAGATTGCATGGCGATCAGCTGTTTGCCATTAACGTGTTTAAAGTGCAAGAAGTGCAGCAAATGCCCAAGTTGACGCTTGTGCCACAACGCCACCCGATTGTTGTGGGGGTGACGCACGTTCGTGGGCAAACCATTCCGGTGATTGATTTGAGTAAGGCCATTAATATGGAGCCTATGGATGATTACTCAAAATGCAACATCATTATTTCTGAGTACAACATGTCGATTCAGGCTTTTATGGTGCGCAGTGTGGATCGCATTGTGAATTTAACCTGGGATAAAATTTCTTCGCCCCCCAAAGGAACGGGCAGAGGTCATTTTTTGACGGCAATCACGCGCTTGGATGATCAGTTGGTCGAAGTTATCGACGTTGAAAAGGTCTTAACACAGATCAAAGCATTTGAAACGGAAGTCTCTGAAGAGGTGAAAAACCAGGAACTTTTGGATTTTGCCAAAGGCATGCGAATTCTGATTGCGGATGATTCCTCCGTTGCTCGATCGCAGCTCGTTGGGACATTTGAAGCGCTCGGGTTAATCGTGGATGTCATGGAAGATGGCAAGCAAGCTTGGGAGCACTTGTTGAGTCTTAAAAAGCAAGGTGTTGATATCCCCTACTATTATTTGATGATGGTCACGGACGCTGAAATGCCTGAAATGGATGGGTATCGTTTGACGCATAATTGTCGAGAAGACGAAAAAATACAGGATCTATATATTATCCTGCACACCTCGTTGAGCGGCGAATTTAACCAGAGCATGTGTGAGAAGGTCGGCTGTAATGGGTTAATTTCGAAGTTCCAGCCAGATAATCTCGCCAGGGTGCTGCAAGAGCGGATTCAAATGGTCAAAGACGCTCAAGACGAACTGTCATAGCTGAGCCTAGGCCTAGCGGGTGCAGATTAACCAAAGCCAATTAACCAAAGCCAACGGATTTTTTCAATCGGTTTAATTGTTGCTCAGCTTCCTGGGTGCCGGTAGCATTGTTATTGGCTGTGTGAATAGCCAAAATTAATTGCCAAACGGACATTCGAAACTCGTTAGTGTTGGTCATGTAGTGATTCGGCGCGTGAAAAAGTGCTTTTTTAGCCATCTGAAGGGCGGCCGCATCATCACCTGTCTTCCAGCGCAGTTGCGCCAACTGCAAATACCCTTCCGCTGCGTGCGGGTTAATACGAAGCGCTCGCTCAATGGTAGCGGCGGCTTGATCATGCTGCTGATTACTGGCTTGCTGCTTGGCTTGTGCGTAAAGGCTTAGCTCTGCCTGAGATCGGTTTCTTGGATTCAGAGCTTGTTCGGGACCGGAGCGCTCCTGAGCTGGCTTGCGATCATAAATTACGACTGGCGGCTGCGAGTTTGCTTCTTCTTGCCAAGCTGGCTCATGCCAGCCGGTTTCATTTGGAAGGTAAGTGGCGCAGCCCATTAAATAGCTGGTTAAAATGAGGATCGCAGGTGTTTTTTTCATAACAATTTATGATATTCCGGACTCATGAAACGAATACTCAGGATCATAAGTGAATTTTGACGTGCTTAATAGCTAGATTAATAGCTAGATCGGCGCCAGCGTTCAAAAAAAGAACTTCTCCCAGGGGGAGTGCAGCGTGAACGCTCGCTTGGTATTAAATGAGTTGGCAGGATCACTTCAACAGCGGTTGGGCACTTTGATGATGTTGGGAAACCGTTTTCCGAATCCAGCCAGACTTTTTGATAATCTTCGGTGATTGGATTAAAGACCGGTTGTGGATTGAGGGGCGCCATCACCTCAGACCATACCCGCAATGCCCCTGTTGCGCCCGTAAGCTGAGTGGGCTGATTGTTGTCGCGCCCGAGCCAGACGACCCCCAGTCGGTTTTTGCTCATGCCTGCAAACCAGCTGTCTCTGAGATCGTTGGTGGTCCCGGTTTTTCCCGCCAAGCCTGAATTCGAGCCAAAGCGGTTTTTTAATGATTGAGCTGTACCTTGTTCGACCACTTGTTGCAATGCATGCTTGATTAACATGATAGCGGTTGGTGAAATTTGTTGAGCAACCTTGAGAGGGTATTGATTCAACAAGGTGCCATCCGCTTGTTGCACGGCTTGAATACTTCGAATGGGCACATTAAAACCATCCGCCGCAATGGTTTGATACAAGCCGGCGACTTCCAAAGGGGACAGGTCTATGCTCCCCAACAACAATGCAGGTACTTCTAGAATGTCTTTTTTTAACCCCAGTTTTTTGAGCATGGCCGTGGTTTGGTGTAAGCCTAGGGTCATGCCCAATCGGGTCGTTGCTTGGTTATAAGAGGAGGCCAAGGCGGTTTGCAAAAACACGCTTCCGTGACTGGATCGGCTGAAGTTCTCGGGAGACCATTCTTCACCCGTTTGGGTTGTGATGGTAATAGGGCTGTCTTCAATCCGGCTGTTGAGCTGGTAAGGCGGTGTACTTTCTAATGCGGCGAGATAAACGGCGGGTTTGATGATGGAGCCGACGGGGCGGTAGGCATCCAAAGCGCGATTAAAACCAGACGTCCTGGCCGAGGCGCTGCCAACCACGGCTAAGACTTCTCCAGACTGAGCGTGAGTAACGATGGCGGCGCCTTCGATGGCCGTATCAGCATCGGTTTCATTAAGTTGTTTCACAACCTTGTGCATGGCGGACTCGGTTGTTGCTTGCACGTTAGGATCCAATGTAGTGAACACGCGCAACCCTTCTGAAGTCAGGGCCTCTTTTGGGTAATCGTCTTTTAATTGACGCTGAACCAAATCTAAAAATGCAGGGTAACGATTGGCTGAATAGTGGTGGTTTTTAAGTACGCTCAGTGGCCGACTCAAAGCCATTTCGTAATCCGCTTTTGTGATCAACTGGTGGAGATGCAGCTGCTCTAAAACCAAATTACGACGATTGATCGCGCGTTCTCGGTTGCGTCCAGGGTGATAATAAGAAGGTCCTTTAATCAGAGCGACTAACAAGGCTATTTCATGTGGCAGTAGCTCGTTGGGGGATTTGCCGAAGTAGTGTTGTGTGGCGAGGCCAAAGCCGTGAATCGCGCGAGGACCATCTTGACCTAAGTAAACCTCATTTAGGTAGGCTTCTAAAATTTCATTTTTGGAAAAGTGTTGTTCAAGAATGAGGGTGAAGATGGCTTCTTTAAATTTGCGTGAAAAAGTTCGTTCTTGGGTGAGAAAAAAATTTTTGACCAGTTGTTGTGTGATGGTGCTGCCACCTTGAACGACGTGTCCGGCTTTGAGGTTACTGACCAAGGCGCGACTGATACTTTTAAGAGAAAGCCCTGAATGTTTGTAAAAATCTCTATCTTCAATCAACAAAAGCCCATGAACCAAAAGCGGCGGGGTTTTCTCTAACTGAATCAGCACGCGATCTTCTTTGTGATCTGGAAAAATACCGCCAATTAAAACGGGTTCCAGTCGCGCAATACCGATCGGCGCTTGGTTGGTATTTAAAATTTGAGAGAGTTGGTTTCGCGAGAAGGTCAGCGTGAGCGCTTGGGCGGACTCTTTGCTGTCCCAAAAATCAAAACCACGGGTATGCAGCCTGAGCTCGTAGGGTGAGCGTTGCTGGTATGTTCCTGGTTTGAGTTGGGAAGTGCGGGCTGCTTTTTGATACCGTAATAGCTCAAGCTCTTTGATCACGCGCTCAGCACTGACATCGGCCTGGCTGTAGAGCTCAAGTGGGCGAGCATATACCTTGGTGGGTACTTGCCATTTGCGACCAGAAAATTGTTCGATGACCTGGTGTTGCCAAGACAGTGCCAAATAAACGCACCCGCAAAAAAAGGCGGCACTTAACAGCACCAGCAGCTTGAAACCGCGTATTAGAGAGGAGGGCTGCTTAGCTTGTTTTTTAGAGCGTCTTTTTTTTGAACTGGATTTGCGTTTTGGCATGTTTAACTCTTCGTTGGAATGACGTTTAAAAAGCTGAAATTAAGATTAGATAGCTGGAGTTACGATTAATAGTAGGAATGACATGTGGAAGAATTTTGGCGCGCTTTCAATTCTGGGGCTTTTGTATCAGAATGCCGATCTGTAATTTAATACTCTCTAATTTAACACTCTCCAATTAAATTAATAGAAATACCGCCAAATTCTCACAAAATGCCGACAAGTTCTCGGCTGGGTTGATTTTTATGCAAAAAAAATACGATGTTTATGCTGTTGGTAACGCCTTGGTTGATATTGAGTATCAAGTATCAGATGACTTTTTGTCTCAATGGCAGATCGATAAAGGGGTCATGACTCTGGTTGAAGCCGAGCGACAAATTGGGGTGATTGCCGAATTGGCCAAATCACCGTCCGAAAAAGCGTGTGGCGGCTCAGCGGCGAATTCCATCATGGCAATTCAGCGCTTTGGTGGCCAAACCTTTTATTCGTGCAAAGTGGCCAACGATGAGTTGGGCGATTTTTATCGCCAAGATTTGATGGGCGCAGGCGTCGACACCAATCTCAGTGAGAATAGGCCTGATGGAGTCACGGGCACCTGCCTGGTGTTGGTGACGCCTGATGCCGAGCGCACCTTAAATACGTATCTAGGGATCACTGAAACCGTGTCTGATACTGAGCTGGACCCGCAAGCCATTGCAAATGCACAGTATTTGTACTTAGAGGGTTATTTGGCTGGCTCTGAAACTGGACGCATGACCGCTGTTATCGCGGCGGGAATCGCCAGAGAGCAAGGCGTTAAAGTGGCGCTGACGTTTTCAGACCCCAATATTGTGCAATTTTGTCGTGCTGGCCTGGAAGATATGGTCGGTTCTGGGGTGGATTTGTTGTTTTGTAATGAAAAAGAGGCCTTGATGTGGGCCGATACCGAAGATTTAGAGTCAGCGAAGGCGGAACTTAAACTTTTTGCCAAAACCGTTGTCATTACCCTCGGCAGTCGGGGGGCTTGGATAGGTCATCAGGAGGGTGAGGTGATGATTCAGGCGTATCCGGTGAAAGCGGTTGATACCAATGGTGCGGGCGACATGTTTGCAGGTGCTTTTATGTACGGTATTACCAATGGGCTGTCGTTAGCGCAAGCTGGGGATTTGGCGAGTCGTTCTGCCGCTCAATTAGTCACAGAGTTCGGCCCGCGATTATCTCAAGCCGCGCATCAAGCGTTATTAAAAGAGGTGGTTTCAGGTGAGCTGGCGTCGGCTGAAGCCTAAACCGCCGGAATTATTGCGACTGAAGTATTACTACGGAAGTTTTCTACGTGAGTGAGGAATGGATATGAAAATGTTAGAGGCATTAAAGCGAATTAGGTTCAGACAGACCCGCGCGGTGTCGGCCGGTGTCTTCGCGTTCAGCGGCTTATTCGTGTTGAGCAGTGGCTTGGTGTTCAGTAGTGACGTGCAAGCCAAAGGTGGAGCAGGCCCAATCGAACTGGATCCGGATTTGCCGGTTTATGAAAAAAGCAAAGGCATTTCAGGTAACCTAACCAGCACAGGCTCGGATACCCTGGCGAACTTAATGACTTTTTGGGGGGAAGCCTTTAAAAAGCACTACCCCAATGTGAACATTCAAATTCAAGCCGCAGGCTCTTCAACAGCACCACCGGCGTTAACGGAAGGCGCTGCGAACTTTGGTCCGATGAGTCGGATGATGAAGAGCAAAGAAATTGAAGCCTTTGAGAAAAAGCACGGCTACAAGCCAACACCCATTGCGGTGGCCATTGATGCGTTGGTAGTGTTTGTGCATAAGGACAACCCGATTGAGTCGTTGACCATTCCTCAAGTGGATGCGATCTTTTCCAGCACGCGCAAATGCGGTCACCCTGAAGATGTGAAAACCTGGGATCAACTGGGGTTAACCGGCAGCTGGGTGAATCGAGATTTTCAATTGTTTGGTCGCAACTCGGTATCTGGGACGTACGGCTATTTCAAAAAGAATGCCTTATGTAAGGGCGATTTTAAAAACCAAGTAAACGAACAACCCGGCTCGGCTTCGGTGGTGCAATCGGTGACAACGTCTTTGAATGGCATCGGGTATTCAGGTATTGGTTATCAAACGGCAGGTGTTAAAGGCGTGCCTTTGGTCGGCAAACGCGGTAAAGAGCCTATTGCGGCAACCGCCAAAAATGCGGTCCAAGGTAAGTATCCTTTGGCGCGAGCCTTGTATGTGTACGTGAATAAACAACCCAATCGTCCATTGGCTCCTTTGGATCGCGAGTTCGTCAAACTTATGTTGTCGCAAGAAGGACAGAAAATTGTCGCCAAAGACGGCTACATCCCTGTTTTATCCCGCATGGTGAAGAAAACATACAAAGACTTGGAGATTGAATAGCAGTAGCTGATACTACGATCTGACGTAAAAGTAGATCGTGCCTGACTAAGTTGTGCAAGATGCAGCGAGGATTCGCTGAGTGAAAAGCTCATTAACTACGTCACTCCAAACTTGATTTGGAGTCCAGAGGGGGCGGCACGATGTTGTGGGGCGCAGTTAAGTGTAGATCGGAGTCCTTACCTCTGGATGCCAGATCAAGCCTGGCATGACGTTAAGGTATAGCATGACGTTAATGTAGATGGTACCTGATTAAGGTGTGCAAGACGCTGAGAGGGTTGTATCTTTAAAAGGAATAAGCAATAAGGAACAAACATGACATCAGAAAATACCACCTCAAAAGGCCTAAGGGGCATCGTTGCTGGTAAAACCGCTCTCAGCACCGTCGGGGTTTCAGGAACGGGGTTAACCTATTGCGGTTACGACATCACAGACCTGGCACAACACGCCAGCTTTGAGGAAGTCGTTTACCTGCTTTGGTATCAGCGCTTGCCTACGTCTTCCGAGTTGAGTGATTTTTGTGATCGCTTGGTGTCGTTAAGACAATGGCCTGGTGAGTTGCTGGAGATAATGGAGCGCATTCCTAAAACGGCACACCCAATGGATGTGATGCGAACCGCATGCTCTGGTGTGGGCCACTATTACCCCGAAACCGAGGTTCTCGACGATCGAGCCGAGCAACAACACCCCATTGCAGAGCGGATTTTGGTGTTATTACCCGGACTCTTGCTCTATTGGTATCACTTTTCACATCATGGCAAACGCATAGAGCTGCAATCTGAAGAAAAAACCATTGCCGGTTATTTCTTAGATCGCTTGCACCTTCAAGCACCATCCGAATTGCCCTTAAATGTGATGCAGGCCTCTTTGATTTTATACGCTGAGCACGAGTTTAATGCCTCCACCTTTACAGCACGCGTAACGGCGTCCACGTTATCCGATCTGTATTCGTGCATCACCGCGGCCATTGGGGCATTAAGAGGTCCGCTGCATGGCGGTGCAAATGAAGCCGCGATGGCTCTCATCGAGCGTTTTGATACTCCGGATTTAGCGGAAGCAGGTATTTTGGAGTGCCTGGCGCGTAAAGATAAAATCATGGGATTTGGTCACGCTGTGTACCGACACTCCGATCCGCGTTCAGACATCATCAAAGCCTGGCTGCCTAAGCTGGTGTCTTCTGAAGAAGATAAGCGCTTGTTTGCGGTGTCTGAGCGCATTGAAGCTGTGATGCGTCGTGAGAAAAGCCTATTTCCGAACGCTGATTTTTATCATGCCGGTGCCTATCACGCGCTCGGGATACCAACGCCTTTGTTTACCCCGATTTTTGTTTTATCCAGAACCAGTGGTTGGGTGGCCCACGTCTTTGAGCAGCGGGCAGATAATCGAATCATTCGACCCAATGCTGATTACATCGGTGTGGAACCGCAAACTTGGCTGTCGATTGAG
>CAZECE010000020.1:0-16501 GCA_964510525.1 uncultured Pseudomonadales bacterium
TTCCAGCGTTAATGGTGCGGGTTCCGGGTTCATTTGAAAAAGATATTGTTCCAGTGTTTTAGGTTTCCAAATATTTTTATGGGTTTTGAGTGTTTGCACGAATTGCAAACCTTGTTTGCTCTGAAACACGACTTCAAGAAGGCCTTGCTGCTTGGATTTTTCGTAAGAACTTGAAGCTGTAAATGAAATTGGAGCGGTAATATTGGGCAAGTTAAAGCGCCCCTCAGCTTTTGTTTCGATGTCTCTTTCTTTTTCCTCAGTTTTTAAGTTGACGTGAGAGCGTACTAGTTGTTGGTCATGAATAGTGCCTTCAAGTGTGAGATTTGAAGTAATCGTTGTTTTTTCAGCGCGGGTTAGATTAAGCTTGTAAAAGGAGACAATCAATTGAGCATTTTCCGTTGTTGTTTTGATTTGGGCGGCGCTCTTGTTTGATTTTTGGCTGTTTAACCTTTGAGTATTTGATCCGAGCACTTTGAAGTCACTTGGATCAGAATAGAAGAGTTGCCAACCGGGCGGTATCGATATATTCGCTGAAAAAGGTTGGGTTGTTTTGTCGACGACAAGCTCACCTTGGGTGATGACTTGACTCTGGGAACCACTTTTTATGCGCCAATGAGGCTTATCATGAGTATTTGGATTACTTGGCTCAATGTTGAAATCCCCAATAACGCTGACTGAATTCAATTGGCCGCTATTAAACGTTAGCTGGCCGAGGAATTTGTCCAAGCGGTCAATCTCAATTGTGAGTTTGGCATTGATTAAGTGTGGGTGCCAGGTATCTTTTTTCAGGCTATCTTCAAGCAGTTTACTCAGGCTATGGGTGTTGCCTTTAAATGAAGCGGTGCCTGTAAGTCGATCTTTCTTACTAAACACAGTTGAGATGCGATAGGTCGTAAGGTCTTCTCCCAACAGGTCAAACTCGATGTCAGTTTGCGGAGCTTGGCTTTGATTTTTGGTGGTGTTTCCAGCTGAGGTTTTTATCTTGAGTTTGCTGTTTGATAGTTGGAAGGAGCCAGTCAGGTTTTCTTGGTTATCGATTGTTGCAGAATATATAAAAGTGGCTGGCGTTGTATTTTGATCGGCTGCTTGTGTGGTGTTGTTAAAATCAATCGTTATCTTTTCTTTGTCCCAGAGAATGTGGCCGGCGATATTTTTCGGAAATGGTTCGTCGATCATTAGAGTGGTGTTTTTCATCTCAATTTTCGTCAGTTGGGAGTGTTCTTTTAATGCAACCAAGGCTTTCGATAAATCGGTTAGTGAGGTTGGGCTCAGAGAAGCAAAGCCGGCCCCATGTATTTCTGCTGAATCCGATATCAAGGAACGGATAACAGGGTTTTGATGCGGTAATCCGGATAAGTTGACTTGGGTATTACGGAGTGTCAGTTCAAAAAGCGCTTGTTCATTGACATCGTAATGTATTAAAGCGGTGTCTATAAAAATGGAAGGATAGCTGGTGCGATTTGAGTTAATGGATAAATCGATGATTTCTATAGGGGTTTTATTTAACCTAAAATTGAGGTATTCAATTAAAATGGTGTATCTAAAATAGTAACAACCAAACGTCATCCCAGCGATGACGCTTAGTGCCAACAACAACCTAAAGAGCAGTATCAGCATCTTTCTGTCCTTGAAAGGGTGTAAGGTTTATAAGTAATCGCTGTAGCCGCCGGCAATGCCTTTAACCGCAGAACTGACGGCATCATGGGCATGAAGGCTTTCGTAGTGCTCGACTCTTAAAGCGTAATCGCTGTAATTTGCGTCCTCTTCCAAGCGGGCTTTGAGTCGTCTGGCAGCGTCTTCGCAAAACATTAAATTTTGGCCATTGAGTTCAGCAAAGGCTTGCTCGTCTTCTCTTTTGACAGCTGTTTGAACCGGTGTTTTGAGCGTTTCTTCGATAGCTGAAATGAGCGCTGAGAAATCAAACGTTTCGGTATCGTTGGTGAGTTTGACTTTAACTTTTGCGTGGCTGCGCTGGCTGTGCGGTGTGGCATAGGTGCCATTTTCAGATCGCAGCCATTCGGAGATGTCGTTTTTTGATACCGATTCTTGCGAGGAAAAATCCGCGTTGAATTTTTGTTGCAGCTTTTGTCTTGCTAAGGCTGCAGAGCAAGGGCAAGTCGATGAGTAAGGTACTTCAACGGCCATTTCCAGATCGGTTTTACCTTCAGTCAGTAAGACTTGTAATGACGCCTGATAGCCTTTCCATCCCGAATATTGGCTTTTAAGCGCGGGCTGATTTAATAAGTAACGAAACTGAAAATTAACTTTTGCGGCGGTACTGATGTCTTGGTGGCTCTCTAAAATGTCGGTCAGAAAGCGAGTCATTGATTGGGTCGAGAGCGTGTGTGTTTTTGCAAAGTCAGTGAGCAGCAGATACAAACGGGACATATGAATCCCTTTGATGGAAGGGTTGTTCAAATTGACGCAAATTTGTACCTGGGTTTCCAGAGCTTTGGGCTCGCTGTCTGTTTCCAGGAAGATAGGCAACACGATGTTGTTCATGCCTACCCAGTTAAGCGTGGTGCAGTGGGTTTTTATGGCCTGTTTTGCTATATCAGGTAAGGTACTTTCAGGTGATTCAGGGGCCAAGGTGTCCACTTAATTCATAACTCCAAATAACGTTAAAAATTGAGGAGCAGTATAATCAGTATTCCCTCATGCAACAACAGACTCTAGCGTGTCTAGTCTGAAGTGTCTGGTTGTTATATAAGCGGTTTTTTGTTTGGTTTTACGACGAATTTTAGTCATCTTAATCAACAGGGTGTATACATGCTGTTGATTTACAAACGTATTTTAATCGGTTAATTTGAAGACCTTTTTGAGATAAAACGCTTGAATCTGTTCTAACCTTTTCCTACCATTGTTCAAATTTTGATATTTCATTTTTTGTGAAATTTTGCTTTTTGTAAACTTGTTACTTTGAAAATCAAACGGAGCTTCTTCAATGAACGAAAATAATGACAACGCTTTATTTGAATCCTTTATGCAGGAAATGGAAAATATTCGCGATAACTGGGCACAAGCACACGAAGACGTCGAAAAACTGGAATTTTCAGGTAAAGCTGAAGATGGGAAGATTGAAGTGGTTCTGAATGGGAAATTTCAGCCGACTCTTGTCAGTTTTGAACAAGCTATTCGAGGTGGCGTGGGCATTAAAGGCCTTGAAAATGGTATCAAGGATGCGATATCAGATGCCGCCAAACAAGCCGAGCAATATTTTCAAAATCAAATAGAGGCTGCCGTCCAGAAAATGGAATCTTCAGCTGATGTGGAAGAAGAGACTGAAGCGGCACCACAAGACACCACCACATCGATTATTCAACCGAGATTGTCTAAAGCGTCTTCTGATATGACGGTACAGTAATATATTTTATTACTCTAACTATTAATGGGGTAGTGATGAGCAGTGTCAAAAGGATTTGTCTCTGCTTTTTGTTTTATCTGCTTTTAATTGGTTGTGAAGATAGCAAAAAGCCTTCTATGCAGGACAGCAGCCCGTCTGAACAGGCAGCTGTCCGCGCTAATACAAAAATCGCTAATACAACAGCTAATACAATAAATGACCCGCTGGTAATTATTTATTCTGCAAATTTGCAAGGTGAATTGGAGCCTTGTGGGTGTACGTCAGAAACCGATTTCGGCGGGATTCTACGTCGGGCGTCAACTCTAGAGAAACTTAAAACTAAATATCCGGATTCCATTTTGGTGTCTGGCGGTGGTTTGCTGGATCTCGAAGGCGATACTCAGCGAATTAAAAACGATTTTATTTTGAAAGCGATTGATGGCCTTGGGTATGATGCCGTGAATCTGCAATGGCGCGATTTGACATTAGGCGAGGACTTCTTAACGCAATACGCCATACCTTGGTTTTCTTCTAATCACCATGGTGGTGGTTTCAATCAAGCTATTGAGTTAGAGCGCGGGCCTTACGAATTGGCCTTCTATGGCCTGCTGGATCCTTCACAAGCACCGCTTGATAAGTACAAATCACTGTTATTAGAAAAACAACAAACCTTACTCAAGAAACTTGAGTCGGTTGATTCGGCCGTTTTACAAGTAGCCTTTGTTGATCGCTCGTATGCAGACTTACAAGCCGCAACGGCCGACTCAATGTTTGCCGGTTTAGATGATTTGGCGGGCTTGGATGTCTTGATTGCCCCGAGTGGGGTGCCTGAGTTTGCAGAACCTACTTTTGTTGATGGTTTACTGGTATTGGGTCCAGGTCATCGCGGGATGCGATTAGGTGTCATTGAACTAACGTACAGTGCAGAAAATCAAAATGGCGGGCCTAAGCTTCAGGTTGTTTCAAATCAAGTGATTGAGCTGGATAAGCAAGTGGTGGATTCGCAGACTTGGTTGCCTTGGTATGACGAATACAACGAAGCCGTACGATTGGATTTTGAGCGTGAAGTCGCTATTCAAAAGGAACGTCGATCCGGAGAGGGTCCTTACGTCGGGGCTGATGCCTGCAAAGGTTGTCATTTAGAGGCCTACGAGGCTTGGCAACAATCGGTTCATGCGAAAGCTTTGGATATTCTTAAAGCAAAAGGGAAGGCTTTTGATCCGGAGTGCGTTCAATGCCATGTCGTGGGTTTGGGAGAAGACGGTGGCTATCTCAGTGAATTACTGACGCCAGAGCTGGCTCACGTGCAATGTGAAAGTTGCCATGGGCCACGTCGAGACCATGTGAAAACCCCAGTTGCTGCTGATAAGCAAGATGCAGACGTAAAAGAGCATTCTAAGTCAAAAGGCGCTGTCTGTTTAACTTGTCATAACGAAAAGCACAGCCCTTCATTCGATTTTGAAACTTACTGGCCTCAGATAGAGCATAAATAATTTTTGAAAAGGATTGGTTATAAAAACCAGTGAATACACAAGAACCCGACGGTGGTGGTGACCAGCGTATAGGGTAAGGCCATGATGATCATCTTGCCATAAGACAATCGAACCAAGGGGGCTATGGCGGATGTTAGCAGAAACAGAAAGGCGGCTTGACCGTTGGGGGTGGCTACGCTGGGTAAATTAGTCCCGGTATTAATCGCCACCGCAAGCTTATCAAAATGTTCTTTGCTGATGGCCCCATTTACAAAAGCGTCGTGCACTTGGCCTATGTAAATACTGGCAACAAAAACGTTGTCGCTGATCATGGATAATACGCCATTGGCAATAAATAGCATGCCTGCTTGAGCGGAATCATCCATATTAAGTACCAGCTGGATGATGGGGTCGAAAAGATGTTGCTCATGAATAACGGCGACGATGGCAAAAAAGACAACCAAAAGCGCTGTAAAGGGTAAGGCTTCTTCAAAGGCTTTGCCTAGCTGGCTTTCTTCGGTAATGCCATTAAACGCGGTTAATAACACGATCACGCAAAGCCCAATGAGACCCACTTCTGCAAGATGCAACGCGAGTGAGACCACCAAAACTAAGGCCGCTAAGGCTTGAACGATGAATTTTGCGACGTCTTTCTGGGTTCGTTTGGCGGATTCCCTGGTATCAAAATCAGCCAGAATGTCTCGTACATGTGGATTTAGCGGGTGGCCATAATCAAAGAGCTTTATTTTTTCCAATAAAGCACACGTCGCCAACCCAGCAACAAATACGGGCAAGGTAATGGGGGCCATGTTAAAGAAAAAATCGGCAAACTCCCAGCCGGCGAGTTTGGCAATTAAGAGGTTTTGAGGCTCCCCCACTGAGGTGCATACACCGCCGAGTGCGGTGCCGACTGCGCCATGCATCAAGAGGCTTCTTAAGAACGCTCGAAAGTCTTCTAGATCTTGCCGACGGGTTTCTTGAACTTTTGAATCGTCTTTGTGGTCGTGCGAGTGGTCATGGTGTGTGTTGGAAGCGACTTTATGGTAAACCGAGTAAAAGCCGACGCACACACTGATGATGACCGCAGTGACTGTGAGTGCGTCTAAAAAGGCGCTCATGATGGCTGATAGGCTGCAAAACAGCAGAGAAAGAAAAATCTTAGAATGAATGTGCAAAATGATTTTGGTAAACACAAACAGAAGTAAATCTTTCATGAAATAGATGCCTGCGACCATAAACATCAACAGCAAAATGACTGGGAAGTTAGTGAATACTTCGGCTTTAATGGTTTCTGTTGAGGTCATGCCTAATAGCACTGCTTGTAAAGCCAACAAGCCGCCTGGTTGCAATGGGTAGCACTTTAACGCCATGGCGAGCGTAAAGATAAATTCGACGATCAGCAGCCAGCCTGTGAAGAAAGGGCCAAATAACCATAAAGCAATGGGGTTTGCGATCAAAAAGCCAGCGATGGTGAGTTTGTACCACTGGCTGCTGCGGCCGAGAAAGTTTTGAAAATAAGGATTTTGAATCATGTTGATTAAGTTGAAAGTGATGAACGGTTATTGGTGTCTGGTTATGAGTGTCTGCTGGTTGAAGAGGGTTTTTGACGTTTTTGTTTTGTGTACCAGTTGGCAAATTTTCATAAGGCGTGAAAAACGGCCGTATTATATCGATTTTTAGCCAGCAGGCGAGCTTGTTTTGTTGATTTCATCTATGGGGTTTGGAGGGTTCAACTATACTTTGGAGGGATGTAAGTAAGGATATGATGGTGATTCATAAGATAGGTGTTAGTAGGCCAGTATGATTGAAATGAAAGGGCTGGTGCCGCTCAATTTGGTTAAGCACGAAATGGATGCCAGTATTCAGGTTGCCGAGTCACATTTAAAGCAGGTCATGGAAGAGCCGGATGACTTAAGCCAATTAAAGGATTTTGCTGGTTTAATGCGCCAGGTATTGGGTGTGGCTAAGATGATCGACCTCAATGGCGTGGTGATGTTAATCGAAAACGTCTTGGTGTTGGTGCGTCAAGTAGAGGATAAAAACAGTCGTTTTGCAGATCAAGACGCGGCTTTAGGTGGGTTGGGCCATGCATTGCTTGTATTGACTCATTACCTTGATTACGTTCATCGCAGTCAGCGTGTACTGTCGGTATTGTTACTAACGCCGATTAATGAAGTGCGTCGATTAACTGGAAATGCCTTAATTAACGAGTGGGCTTTTGTTGGGCACGGTATTCAATATCAACCTCTAACTAATTTTAAAGGGAAAAATGCTCAAAACCAGTTGGAATTTCATGAAATTCCCGCCAAATGTGCTCGCTTACGACAAATGTATCAAGTTGGTTTATTGTCAGTTTTAAAAGATGAAGGCCAAAAAAATAATTTACAAATGATGGTACGCTCTGTGGAGCGCTGGTCCAGTTATTGTGGTCGGTTGCCGGTCAGTCAGGTGTGGTGGATTGCGCAAGGTGTCTTGGAGGCGTTTGCTGCTGGCGATGTGGCTTTGGATAATGGTCGTAAAGTGTTGCTTAGAAAATTTGATAGCATCATGAAACGCATTCTTGAGGATCCGCAAACCGAGCTGGAGCGTTCAATTGAACCGGAGTTGCTGCAAGAATGCCTGCACATCATTGCTTTATCGCACGATGTGTCACCCTTAATAGAAGATATTAAGTCGGCTTTCAGTATCAAACCAGCGACTCAAAGTTTTCTAGACACGCATTTAAGGTTAGAGCGGGAGCGTATGAATGGGCCCGGTGGATCCATTATTGCTCAAGTGGCTATGGGTTTGAAAGAAGAAATTCTTAAGGTTAAAGACACGATAGAAATGGGGGCTCGAGGCATGGTCATCGAGCAAGGCAGCTTGCAGGAAGTTCAAGATGTCATGACACGTATCTCCTCAACGTTAGTCATGCTGAGTTTGCCCGAAGCCAATAAGCAGCTTGAAGTGGTTCAAAATACTGTGTCTCAGTGGCAAGACTCATCTTCAAAAGCGGATGATGAATCTTTTGATTTGGTTGCTGATGCTATTTTGAGCGTTGAAAGTGAGCTGGCAAAGCTGGCTCGAGAATTTGAAAAAGAGGTGGTGCCCAGTTATGCCGAGCCATCTCAAGAAGATCAGGTGTTACCAGCAAACTTATTAGAAGAGTCTCGCCTGCTTGTGGTCGGAGAGTCCCGTATTGGGTTGTCGATGAGTAAAAAAGCGATTGCCTCTTATGTGGAATCCGATTACCGAATAGAACACATAGAGAATGTTCCTGTAACGTTAAAGACTGTTTCCGGCGCTTTGGGATTTTTAGAATTGAATCGTGCAGCTGTTATTGTGAAAGATTGCCTGCACTTTGTGGAACAGCGCATGCTGGATTCTACCCAAGGTGGAATACCTCATGATACCTTTGAAACCATGGCGGATGCCATGAGCAGTGTTGATTATTACCTTGAAAGCATGGAAGATCGACGCCCGATTGGTGATGGCTTGCTGGACTTGGCCGAACAGAGTATTGCCGAGTTAGGTCTGACAAAAAAATAGCCTTAGCTGTGGTTCCTGCGAATAAATAGCGCTAGAAGCGCTGCCTCTATCTAGGGTAGACTCCAAAGTTTTAACGGTTTGGGGTTTGTTATTTTGGAAGCTTTGATTGAATACGCTGTTTTCTTGGCGAAAACAGTAACCTTGGTTCTCGCATTAGTGTTTATTCTCACCGCCGTTGGCGCGGTAGCCCAGCGGAGTCGTTCTGACAAGCGCGGCCATATTTGCGTGGATAAACTCAATGATCAACTCAGCGATTATGAGGTGTTGTTGCGCGAGTCTGTTCAAGATAAACGTGAATTTAAACATTGGTCCAAAGAAAAAAAGAAAACGGAAAAAAAAGCTGAGAAACAATCGGATAAAAAATCACATAAAAAATCGGCGAAAAAGGATTCAGAGGCGCAAAACGGCTCTGATCTAGGTGGTCCAGATTCGGGGGCCAAAAAAAATGTGTTTGTCCTCGATTTTGAGGGGGATGTTCGAGCGAGCTCTGCGGAGGCGTTAGCCGAAGAAATCACCGCTATTCTCACCATAGCAGATCCTGAGCGTGATGAGGTGCTTGTTAAAATAGAAAGCCCTGGTGGTGTAGTTCATGGGTACGGTTTGGCAGCTTCGCAATTAGATCGTATTAAACGTAAAGGTGTTAAATTAGTGGTGGCTATCGACAAGGTGGCGGCCAGTGGCGGTTATCTTATGGCCGTTATAGCCGATAAAATTTTAGCATCGCCATTTGCCGTTGTCGGGTCTATTGGGGTGGTCGCTCAATTACCAAATTTCCATCGTTTATTAAAAAAGCACGATGTTGATGTTGAGCTCCATACTGCGGGTGAGTTTAAGCGTACACTCACTGTATTTGGTCAAAATACGGATAAAGGGCGTGAAAAATTTCGCGAGGAGTTGGAGGACGTTCACGGTCTTTTTAAAGACTTTATCGCCGATCACCGCCCACAAGTGGACCTGGCGGAAGTCGCGACAGGGGAGCATTGGTTTGGTGCTCGTGCACTAGAACATCGATTGGTCGATGAGCTGATTACCAGCGATGAGTACTTAGTTGAAACGGCGAAGTCTGCGAATGTATTTATGGTTAGCTATGAATCCAAAGAAACCTTGGTGGATAAAATTGGCCATCAATTTCGATTATTGGCTCGCAGGACTGTCAAAGCAGGTTATGAAATTTAACCCGCGAGGATGGCTGATCACTATTAATAATGCTCAGGAAGAGGTTTTAATAAGGTGATGTGTTTTTTTTCGGTGGTTATATAGCCGCCAACGCTCAGTTCTTTCAAAATTCTCGCGACCATTTCTCGAGATGAGCCAATGCGTAATGCAATGCCTTGCTGGGTGATTTTATCATTGCTGGGATGTTCAAACGTACAATGTTCCAATAAAAAAGCCCGTACCCGACCATAGACGTCCTTTAAGCCTAAAGATTTAACTTGTTCAGTCAGGTTTCTGACCATGGAGGTTAAATTGATGAGTAATGCTTGATTCAGTTCGGGGTGTTTAGTCAGGAGATCGAAAAAACTGTCTCGCTTAATGCTGATAATGCTTGAGGGTTTGGTGGTGATAATCGAGGCTGTGTGTGGCGCGCCATCGAGAAGCCCTAATTCGCCAAAATAATCTCCAGGTTTAAGGGTTTTTAAAACCAGCTCTTTGCCGTCTTCGTCGGACAAATACACCTTAACCTCGCCAGAGATTAAGCATTGCAAACCCGTTGATGTAGCGCCTTCTCGAATCAATACTTGGTGTTTTGGGTAGGCTTTGGTTTGAGTCGCTTGCAACAAAAGTTCGAGGGTATCGATTGAAAGGTTTTCGAAGAGTTTGATTTGGCTAAGCAGGTGTTGTGATGCTTTTATAGGTGCCGACTGATTCATCGCAGTCCTCTCTTTATTAGGTATAAGGTATAAGGTCCTGTTATTAAAGGTGTGTCGTATTATTGGTCGTATTATTAATAAATAGTCTATTCAATGTTGTCCTTTTTAAACAAAGAGCAAGAATACTATAAAACAAAATAATAAACTGAGCAGTAATGCCACTTTTAAGCTCATTGAAAAGAACGGGCGCCAAATCGTTTGTAATAAAACGGTTCTTTTTTCTGGCGTGAGTGCGTTCAGTTGCGTTTGAATGGCGAGTTGAATTTGGCTGGTTATTTCTTCATTAAAACTGTGGCCAATACCGGTCGTCGAAAGGTAACGGTGGGTTTGTGCTTGCGTAAAGAGCGCGCTGGATGGGGTGCTGTAATTCTCTATCGCTTGTTGTGCAGCGGTTAGGCTGTGCTCTTGAATGAGTGCGTTTACGGAGAGTAATTTTTCGGTCACGCAAACGCTGAATGCTTCTATCCATACCGTTAAAAGTGAAGGGCGATTCAGGATGATGGCTTCTCGTTTTTTGTTGAAGATGAGTCGCTTGTAGCCATTATGAATGGGTAGGCTGCTTAGAAATACCAAGGCAATGCACGCCAACCAAAAAGGGGGGTGTAATATTATGGCAGCCATACTGAGCAAACTGCCGAGTATTAGGCTTTTGTTGAGGGCCTGAGCTCTATAAGAACGGCTGTGGCTTAAATAGTGTTCTGGTATGGTGTCAGTGTGATTATTGGAATCGATTAATCCTGTCCAACCGGATCTGTTTTTATTGTTCAGTTTGATTCTGATCTGATCTAGGGTGTCATCAATGAAGTAGGGCAGTTGCTTTTCAAGTTTTGTATAAACCTTGCGCTTACAAAAAAGCGGCAGTTGCGTCCAGATGTTCCCATATACGTTGCCAAGAAGTTCGTCAATTAACGATTCGAGGTGCATCGACAGTGTGTTGGTCATGACTTGTCCGGTACGATTGGACACCAAGATTTCAATAATGGGAGTGGGTGTTAAGTATGCCTCTAAGTCGACTTTAGGTGTGGTGTTACATTTTGCCACCCACTTGGGGGCTTGACGAAAGCTAATCCAAATAATGACGGGGCAGATAATTAAGAACAGCATTAGGTTGAGGACGTCGGGCAACCAGTTGGGAGGTATCATGCTGTGTGTCATCTTAATTCAGTAGGCTGCCTCCAAAAATAAACAGCCATTGACTGACGCCGGCTGCTAAGCCAAGTAACGCACCCACTAGGATCAAAATCCATTCGTCTTCTTGGAAAGCGGGGCGTAATAAATCTTGAAACTCATCGGGCGTCAGTGCTTCCATTCGACGGCGGAATAATCGTTCAACCACTTCACCGCGTTCATGATTGAAGTCAGGATCGTGGACGGTTTCCGTGGTTAATCGATACGCCTTTTCTTCGATGCTGCGTTTTAGATCCACATAGCCGCTGGGTCCGACGGTGATTTGAGCTAAGGCTTTTACTGCGCCGCCTTCAATTAAAGGTTTGAGGTGTTTTTTAATCAGGCTGCGGGTTCGAAAGGCATGCTCTCCGGTCATCATTTCTTTGACGATCAATTCGACGGTCATCATTTCTTGGGTCACGATGCGTGAAAAGACTTCAGCCACCTGGACTTGGCGTTTTAAAAATAGGCCTTGAATTTTAAAGCCAAAAAAATTGACTGGTTTTAATGGACGAAAGATGAAGTTCAGCGCGATCCAGTTTGTCAGATAACCGACCGCAAAACCAAAAGCGGGCAACACCCAATACTCGGGAAAATAAATCCAAACCAGCATCTGAATAATGCCAAAAGGAAAGCCAAAATAAAGCCCTGAGGCGATGACGAACTTTAATTCTTTCTTGCCGCATTCTTGAAAGACTCGCGTCATCAGGTCTCGTTCTTGAGTGGCTTGTTTTACAATCATGCTTTTGGGGTCAACCAGCTCTTCGATGTGTCTTGAAAAGTCTTCGACAAGGTTTTCAATAATTTTAGGAATTTGTTTGTGGGCTCGGTGGTAGAATTTTTGCTTAATCAACGTCGGCAAGTTTTCCCATAAAACTGCATTACGTTCGATCATGATCTCATCGGTGTACTCCTCGATGTGTTCAACCACTTCTTCAGCAACATGCTGGCCAATTTTTTCAGGTTCCATTTCCCGAAAAAATTCTTCGAGCGTCCCAAGCTTCGACAAAATACGATCAACAACAATGGAAGACATTTTTTCTACTTTTGAAGGGACAATGCCTTGCCAGCCTAGGTAAGGCGGGTGGCCAATAAACTCAGTCGGCCAAAAGGTTAGCTTGATTGCCAGCCAATTTGTTACCCAGCCAATTAAGGTTGCAATGACGGGTATACT
This sequence comes from uncultured Pseudomonadales bacterium, assembly GCA_964510525.1. Taxonomy (GTDB): domain Bacteria; phylum Pseudomonadota; class Gammaproteobacteria; order Pseudomonadales; family JANQJO01; genus CAZECE01. The sequence goes on from CAZECE010000020.1 coordinate 12,556, forward strand.
GAGATACTTGAGAGCAGCGGGGCCAGTTAAGGCTAATATGAGGGGCTCAATTGTGAACGTCATGTTAGCGTAAACGTCACGATAGAAAAGTATAAGGTTAGACAGGTATATGAATTCATAGAACGCCAGATTATAATCACCTTTTGGTCTTGATGGTATGACTAATTTTATTTAAGGCCTTGTTTATTTGAAGGTTGTGTCTATACGATGAACTTCCCCTCACCCTTTGATCCAAATACCTCCGCATTAGAAGCCTTTGTACTTGGCGTGATTGAAGCCAGTATCAACCGTGTTTTGGCTCTCGATCCTTTGTGTGTCACAGAGCTGGCTGAGTTAGCTGGCAAAGTGGTGCGTGTTAAAACGCAAGAGCCTGCATTGTCATTTTATGTGTTGTTTTCTGAAAAAGGCATACAAGTTGCCCCGTTCTATGATGGTGCTGTGGACGCACGGATTAAAGCGCCAGCGGCGAAGTTGTTGGCTACTTTGTTTAATCAGGATGTTTCCATTGATGCGGCTTCTTTGGATGTTTTAATGACAGGTGATCAAGCGCTGGTCACGTCTTTTTTAACTATCGTGAAGCGATATGATTTGTGGGCGGTGAGTAAAAATATTATCGCTGAGTGGTTCCCCGATGTAGTGCATTGGCCCGATTTAATTGACAAACTTCGCGATGTTCGTCCTGACTGGGTTGAGTCGGTCAGAGAGCTGCCCAACCAATTGCAACAAAGTTACCTTGAGTTGCAAGAGTCACTCAAAGTACAGCAAGAGATGCTGGCAGAGCTGCGCCAGATTAATCAACACCTGCTTCAAACACCCCGGCATTCACCTTCCTTTCTGATCACATCTCTGTGTGGCATGATCAGTGTATTGATGTTTGTGATTGGTTGGTTGTTGGCACAACAAAGTGGATTGGGTTCAGCGTCTATTGAAGTCAACTCGGCGTTGAGCCAGTTGGTCGAAGGTATCCGGCAGCCTAAGTTTTTAGTGCCTGCTTTATTGGGTGGTTTTGGTTTTCTGATGCTCTGGTGGCACTACCGATCGAGTCATGCTCGGTAGTGCGCTTTACCAGTTCTTAATCAAGTTTTATTAGGCGATGCGTTCAAACAAATTTCCGGTTTGGTTTTCAAACGCTAGGTGTTGATCGTAATAGTTGACCACACTGAGTGAGCGCTTCAAGCGCTCAGTATAGGTTGGCACATTCCCAGGGCCATTGTAGCCACTGACAAACTGGGTCCAATGCTGGTTTTGGATCGCATCGATGAGATTGTTGTGCGCTACGAACTCAAAAAAGCCCATGATTTGAGCCTCACAGCTTTTTTGAAATGCCTCGACCATGCTATGAACGGAGTCATACGGTGTTACTTTCCAGTTAAAGCCCATTAATTGAGGTAACCCGTAACTGGTAGAAAGCAGAGCGGCTTCGGCGTCGATGGCGTATGCCTCTGTCAGTGACTGCCATTCGTTACTTTGTTTTTTATGCGCCGCGTTTACTTCATGGCCTGTATAACGTTTAAAAATATGAGGTTCAAAGCGAATGATCAGCAACCCCGTTGCTGGATCGTACGCGCGTTTGGATTCCACTTGGAATACCGCAAGGCTGGTGATGACCGATAGATTAAAGGTCTTAGCGGCTTTAGCTATTCCGCCTCCATAGAGGTTCCATAATTTGACGATGCTTTGCTCATAAGGGTTAGTGCTGTCGGGTAAGAAAAATTGTGGTTCCGACGTGGGGTGCTCGGGTGAATACAACACAAATTCAGGGCCTAGGGTTTTTAGCGAGTGAATGGTGTTACCGGCAGCAGCCGTGTTTTCAATGGCTGGAATCAGTGTGCCTACGTTTGCATCGTAGTAGGTTTGCAGCGCTTTGAGGGTATTAGGGCCGAGTTTGCCATCAATGGGGTGAATGTCTTGCTGTTGTTGAAAGTGGCTGACGCAGTCAGAAAACGCAAACCAATCAATCGCGGTTTCTTCAATGTGATCAATCATTAAGTTGCCATCGGCATCGTTTATGCTGAGGATGTTGTAACCTGCCCACTGAATGGGTAAATCCACCAGGTGCCAAAAGCGGCCAAGAGCGGTTTGGTTGTATTTCCATGGCGGATTAAACGCGTTGTGTTGAGTATGGTTGTGTTGAGTGTGATTGGGCATTTAAAAGTATCCTTACGTCTCTTTAATTTCTCTTGAATCTTAGCATGCTTTGCATCCCGAACGCTTGCGTGGATTTTTTGAGCAGCATGGGCTAGTATGCTCGCTGTTTTTCGTCTGATATGTTTGTTATTAAGTGTGTGTTGAAGGTGCTATGCCCGTAAAACCATGAACAAAACCGTTTTTTTCACAGCTTCTGGCCTTATTGTTTTGGTAACAGCGATGGGGGCCATTTGGTCTGTGCAAGCCCAGGACCTTTTTAAACACGTGCAACACGGGCTGGTGTCCAATGTTGGGTGGTTTTATATAACCTTTGTCGCCTTTTCGTTGTTTTTTTCCGTATGGTTGATGTTCTCCCGATTCGGGGACATTAAATTAGGGCCGGATCATTCTTCTCCAGAGTATGGCAACTTTACTTGGATTGCGATGTTGTTTTCGGCGGGTATGGGCATTGGTTTGCTGTTTTTTGGGGTGAGTGAGCCGGTTATGCACTATTTATCGCCTCCCCATGTCAGCACGGATCACGCTGAAAATGCCCAAGAGGCGTTGAAGATTTCGTTTTTTCATTGGGGGCTGCATGCTTGGTCTATTTATGCAGTCTTTGCTGCCATGTTGGGGTACATGAGTTACCGTAAAGGGCTTCCTTTGTTGCCTCGCTCTTTGCTGTATCCGGTATTAAAAGAAAAAATTTATGCTTGGCCTGGCCATTTGGTCGATATATTTTCCATTTTGAGTACTTTGTTTGGTGTTGCGACGTCTTTGGGTTTTGGCTCCTCTCAAATCAACGCCGGTTTGAATCTATTATTTGGATTGGAGCAATCAAAACAGATGGGCGTATTGATTATTCTGGTGATTACAGCACTGGCCACTTTTTCCGTGGTATCTGGGTTGGATAAAGGGCTGAAAAAACTCTCCCAAGTCAATGTTCTGCTTGCCATTTTGTTATTGATGATTTTATTGTTGTTGGGTAATACCAATCATTTAATGCAGGCTTATGTGCAGAATACTGGCGCGTATTTGTCGGACATCATTTATAAAAGTTTTAACCTGTACGCCTATGAAAAACGAGAAGAGTGGATCGGTGGTTGGACCCTGCTTTATTGGGGGTGGTGGGTTTCTTGGGCGCCATTTGTGGGTTTGTTCATTGCGAGAATCTCGAAAGGGCGCACGTTAAGAGAATTCATCTCAGGCGTTTTAATTCTGCCTTCGGCGTTTACCTTCCTATGGTTCACGGTCTTTGGCAACAGTGCCTTGGATTTTATAAAAGAAGCCGGTGACCAATCGGCCTTTGCCGCTATGGTGATGCAAGATGTCTCTGTTGCGTTATTTCAATTTTTGACGTTTTTTCCGTTCAGTGAAGTGTTGTCGGTATTGGCTTTGATTTTGGTATTCACTTTTTTTATAAGTTCTTCTGACTCGGGTTCTTACGTTATTGATACCTTGGCCTCGGGTGGCGCTTTACACCCCCCTGTGTGGCAGCGCGTGTATTGGGCATTGCTCGAGGGGGCGGTGGCCATTGTGTTGATTTTGGTGGGCGGGTTAGAGGCGCTGCAAACCATGACGATCATTGCGGCTTTTCCGATGATGTGGATTATGGCGGTTGGAGTTGGGTGTTTTATCAAAATGCTGCGAGAAGATTATATCCTGACTGATACCGTGCAAAACCATAATAATACGGTGTTTTACGATCCTTCAGTTTCTTGGAAAGAGCGCATACGTTCCATTGTTCAGCATCCAACATTGTCAGGAGCGAAACAGTACCTTCGAAATACGGTGGCGCCTGGCTTAACAGAATTTTGTG
>CAZECE010000021.1:0-6138 GCA_964510525.1 uncultured Pseudomonadales bacterium
TGTCCTTTTTGGCCCCTATGTGTCACGGGACCCTCCAATGGCCTGGGGTGGTTTCCAGTTTTAACGTCTTTTTGATCGTGTTGACGGTTATTTGGTCTGGGGGATTTTGCGTGGGCAGTTTTGGGTGAGTGGCTAGCATGAGCGTCTTTTTCTGGCATCAAATACCTTGCATAAAGGATATTAACACAGGTATTTATAGGTTAAGCAATCTTCGAGTCCCTTTATAAGGTGCTGTATTATATAGGTCCTTTTTGTGCAGGTGGCGATTCAAGCCATGCTGGCGCCTGTGTTTACAAATCAAAATATGCTATAAAGCGCATATGATCTACAATGCATAATAAGGGGATGTGATGAGTTGGCTTATTGAGCCTCACGCTGAGTTTATGCCAGAGCTCGAAAAGCTCTCGAAGTTGGTACAAAAAGAACTGTTTGTGAAACTCAAATTCTTGGAAGAATTTGGTCCTCGTCTCGGAAGACCGCACGTGGATACATTAACCGGATCTAAATACGACAACATGAAAGAGTTAAGGTTTAGTGCGGATGATGGTGTATGGCGAGTGGCGTTTGCATTTGATCCAACCCGTAAAGCCATTTTGTTGGTGGCAGGCGATAAATCAGGGGTGAGTCAAAAGCGGTTTTATAAACAACTTATCACAAAAGCAGACGAGCGGTATGCGGATCATTTGATTCAGCTTTAATGAGGAGATTTCTAATGCTCAATGACCAATTAAAATCCTTGTACGATCAATTTTCTGACGAAGAAAAAAAGGAAATAGACGAGCGTTATGCGATGCTCAAATCAGAATATCTGACGCTACAAGAAATACGAAAACGACAAGAAGTCACTCAGGCCGATATTGCGGGCTTGCTTGGCATTAAGCAGGAAAATGTATCGCGATTAGAAAAACGTAACGATATGAAGCTTTCAACCCTGACGGATTATATTGAAGCTCTCGGCGGTCATATTCAAATACAGGCCGTTTTTCCAGAAAACCATGTCATCAATATCGAAATGCCAACGCATAGGCAACAAGGCCAAATATAAAAATGGACCTAAAAACCGAACAAGAAACCTACTGGCAACACCTCACCAAACTCCCACACATGGACGCCATCTTCCGCGCCTGCGAAGCATTAGAAGCCGAAAACATCAGCATCAACCGCGATCGCGTGCGGGAACGCTCGGGTGTCACGCCAACCAACCTCCTTGCAGCCGGCATCAAACTCTACCGAACCCGACAAGACACCACGGATGAATTCACCAAAACCCCAGCGGTCTTATTGCATTTAATCGGCAAGTCATTAGAAAACGCCTATGAATCCATGGCATCCGACTTTGATGAGAAGATCAAAGACATCGATACTCATTACCAATCCATCGCTGAAAGCCTACAGAACGATTTTAATCATCAAGTCGATCTCACCGAACAAAAGCAACAACAGATTGATGAACTCAAATCACTTCTTGAAAAACGTGAAAGTGACATTGAGGATCTCCAATCCACCCTTCAAAAAAAAGCCGAAGAACAAGCGAGCTTAACCCACAAATACAACCAACTCCTGCAAGAGCATCGCGATCTGCAACAAAGCTATGAGCAAGAAAAGCAGCGCAATAAAACCCAAGCCCAAGATCATCATCAAGCCCTTGAAACCATCAAGGAAGAACACGAGAAAAGCTTTTATCATTTAACCCTGCAACACGATATGTTCTGGTCTAGTAAATCCGGACACGTTTTTAAGAATTTTATTTCCTAGTTTGCCATTTTGAGGCTCCACCCAGATTCCTGCAGGATTCGCCACATCGGCTGTAACCGCTTGTATTGATTGATTAATTGTTTCAGATAAGCTGGAGTTCGGGTGGGGCATTTGGGGTGTCAACGTCTATATAGTACGTACCAAGCAAACTGATGTGTTGTCCCCGGAACGGAGATAGCTTTTTCAGTAGCTCATCTGGGATATCGCCTCCTTGACGCCTAAATCGGTTAATCACTTTCGTCATTGCATCGACATTATAAAGCATGACGAGGTTGGCGACTAGATGGTTATACAAGATTATTTTCTGTTGCTCGTGTTTTAGGTTTTCAGAAATAACGCCTTTATTGGCAAAGAAAATCCATTTGGCGAAATAATTAAATTCTTCACTTTTACTGATTCCCGCTTGTATGGCACTCTCAGCTCACAGCTACTAAAGAACAACAATAAAATAGAGCTCATACAGCCTCGCCTCATTCTCGAAACACAGCATGCTGCTAGTTTTTTATAATTAGACGGGCTAATACACCTCACCAGGCCGTGCCGCCGACCGTGCCGGTACCGATAGTGGGGACTAGTTGTAACATTTTCGGAAGGTCGCGCCTGATGACTTGCCAAGAACGGGTACTGAAAATAATGCACCCAGATACGGATGAACGACCCTTATATCTGCATGCAATAATACAAACTGGACACGATCCCTTAATGCGTAGTAACAGGCGTATACCCAGCCGATAATAAAGGCCAAAAATAATATACGACTGTGCATGAGTATCGCCGTGGACCTGTTCAACTTGATACGTACACAGGTGATTTAATACCCCATCAATCAAATACAAGGATTCATGGACGCCACACGGAATAAACTGACTAAAGCGGGCGATGTATTGATCCGAGACATGATAATAACCAATACCACCCGTGCCGCCATAACGGATGTGGTATTCGGAAAGAATGTTTTGTTCATAGACATTCCATTGCGTCACATCGACCGATACCGATCGACCACTGCCCCAGAGTTTGGGTAGTTCGTAACGCTGGTAAACGCGAATAACCCGACTAGTGGCTTGTTGCGGCCTATTTTCAGTAAACGCATGCATTTTGAGCCATGCGATTTGCTTTTGAGAATACCCTTTTAACGAACGGGATAACTCAGTGGATCCAATATTGCAGCCGTAACACAGTAATGTCACGACCAGTCGTTTCAGAGGGCTTTTGATTTTAAGCCGATGCACACCTCGGGTGACCATAAGTTCCGCGATCCCAGCCCACTCACAGGTTTTAAACAGAACGTGAATCACAGGCTTTTTTCAAACTGATTTGTTAGTTTCTTCAAAAACGACAGTTCTTTCTCAGACGCCTCCAGACCAGGCTCTTTTTTTAATCGAAAGCCATTTTCTTGAATGACAATAAATTGATTTTCTGGAATAGCCGTGTCTAACTGCTCAGCTTTTTTGCGGATGGATCCTTTTAAGCCGGCGACAAATTCACGGGGTTCCAGCGAGTAGCGTACGTGTTTTTTAAGCTCGTCTAAAGCGACTTTAAGATCAGCGCCGCGCACAAAATCATCCTGGATGTTATTGAACAAATAACTGTTTTCTAAATACAGATCGCCGCTTTGTATTTCATCCAGAACGCACGTGATGCAATAACATTCTAATGCAACTGGGTCGATCATGCCCTTTTCTGATACCGCCAATAGCCAGCGAGTATTCAACTGCAATCCCATTTGTTCTAGCTGATTCGTTGAAAGATAGTTTTTTTCCCACGTTGCCATAACGAGTGGAGGGCCTGTAGATAAACGGTGTCGCCTGACCCGCTTCGGATGGTTAAAGCCTGTATGGTTTGCTTAATCAGGCTTCTTGAGTGGCGAAACCGTTTCACTAAGAAAGGATACAAATCAGCGCGCTTTATTTTTTCAATAGCTGAACACCGATCTAATATATTTTCTGGGTGAGAAAATATGTTCTGAAATTTAATTTCTTTTGAACGCCATGCCAACGCATCATCATTGAGAAGATGAACCGCTTTTTTAGTGACAGATGAGACATAAACGGCATCCTCCATAAAACGGCTGGCACGTGCATCTAAATCCGCTTGTGCTTTATTTTCAAGCGTCCTCATATAGCGAATAAGCATCCAAACCAGGTGGTCGGTCATCAGATATTGGCGTTCGCAGATGAAGATCACCGCCAGGGCATATCGTTTAGTGGGTTTTAATGACTTCATTCGATCTGCATCGTACGCCATGCACTCTTGAACCCACTGCTTTCTTTTGAGTTCAGGAATATAGGGCAGATGGGGCAGCTTTCGAGCGAGATCATCAGTCCATTTAACGATCGTTAAGTACAAGCGGAGATGATTAAACGAAGGCTTTTTGGGTTCTTGTTTCAATCGGAACCAGTCAGTACCGTCTTCGTCGTTAACGTCCCATAATGCTGATAACGTTTTTTTCTGATCCGTGTTTAAATTACTATAAAGACATTTAAAGACTCGGTTATTGACTTGAGAACGCGCCGATAGCGCCAAGCGATCTAAGGCCGAAAAACTCGGCAGCTCAATGTTGAGCGATATCAATTCTTCAATCACGGCATTAATAATATCAACTACAGGGTCTTTACGGCTGGCATGATCAAGCGCGAGTTTTAATGCAAGATCGTTGGCTTTTGAATACGGTTGAATGTTTAAATGTTTGAGAATGGCCGTTTTATGACGGTTTAAATGCGAGTTTTTTTGAAATGCTTGTTTGGAATGCTGGCTGACATCAATACTCAGAGACTCACCCAACAATAAAATGAGGCTACTCGGTATTGATGTATGAGTGGGGAAGTAGTGAAGCACTTGGAAAGTTTTCAAAAGCGCTAATCGGACCAAGCGTGCCGAGTTGGATTTTAAAGAATGCCGAATCCAGTAAAGTTCTTGGTTGGAAGGTTTAAAAAGCTGATTGAGTTCGTTGTCTGAATAAGAGCGTTTTAGGGTGGGGTAGGCTGTCTGTTTGATCGTTGCCATAAAGATCTCTTTTTAGACAATTTACAAAAACAGGTCCATTTTGGCGGTTTTTTTCTAGAGTGAAAAGCGTGCGTTTATAAAAAAAGCGTTTAAATACAAACGGTTATAGGAACAATTCAAGGTTTACTTGAGAGTGCAAAACACCCATTTTTAAAATGTATTTTGATATAAATCAATAGGTTACAGAGAGAAGTGGCGAATCCTGCAGGAATCTGGGTGGAGCCTCAAATTGGCGTTTTATGAATGCATACTATAATATGCATGCTATATTGGTATTGTAAGGACAAGGAAGTGATATGGGGGAAGCCATTCAATCTAAGAGCATCAAAGTTTATGCAGATGCAAATGGGCGGGAGCCATATTTTGAGTGGTTTAAAGGCCTTAAAGACGTAAAAGGGCGAGCGCGAATTGAGTCGCGTTTACAACGTTTAGCCGTTGGCCATTTTGGCGACACTAAGTCAGTTGGTGAGGGCGTCTCAGAATTAAGAATGTTTTTCGGTCCGGGGTATCGAGTATATTACGGAGAAGATCAGGGGAATATCGTGGTCTTACTCTGTGGTGGAGATAAGGGCAGTCAGAAAAAAGACATTCAATTAGCTAAAAACTATTGGCAGGACTACTTAAACAATGAACGGTAAGCGAGAAATGAGAGATTTAAATGCTGTTTCTGAAGAGTACTATCGAGAGCACCCAGAAGAGATTGATACTTTCTTAGAAGTGGCGTTTGAGGAATACGCGGAAGACGGGTGTTTGCCGGCTTTATTATCTCAACTGCGTATGATTGCGCGTGTTAAAGGTATTTCTGCATTGTCAGAGGAGACAGGTATGACGCGCAACGGTATCCAAAAAGCGTTATCAGAAGCCGGGAACCCTAAATTCGACAACATTAATACCTTGATGCATGCCATGGGCTATCAATTGATGCCACAACAGCTAACACCTAATACACAAGCTCGTTTGGGTTAGAGGATAAGACGGTAAAGCTTTATGGACAGCATCATGAGTAAACATATCATCCATGTAGGAGTCGAAAACCCTGACGCAGGATTTGATCGTTTCATCGAGGTCTGGAATAAGGCAGAGCAGGGTGTTGATCAGGCATCAGAAATCCATCTTAACTTTGAAGATTTGAGTGCATTGCTTTCTATCATGACACCGAAGCGGTTAGGGCTGATGAAACTGTTGCGAAAAGAAGGGGCGCAAAGTATTAGAGCGTTATCTAAGTTGCTTGAACGTGATTATAAAAATGTTAACACTGATGTCATGGCACTAGAAGACGCTAATCTTCTGAAACGTAATGGTGAAAATCAATTTTTAGTTCCTTGGGATGTGATTGACGCCCAAATTGATTTGGGGTAGCGTCTAAAATTTTCTGTC
>CAZECE010000022.1:0-1830 GCA_964510525.1 uncultured Pseudomonadales bacterium
TGGCGGTTTGTCAATCAGCTCATCTGTGAGAGGCAGGTGCGAAATCCATAAGGGTTGTGCAACCAATCTCTTGCGTACTGAAAACACCAAATACCCGACCGCTCTGTCAACGTCCCAACATCAAGCTGATTGATCGACGCCCTCAATGAACGGCCGCTCATGGCTCATCCTTTTGATTCAAATAGTCGGTATTCAAATAGTCGACCACACTTTCAGGTACATCCACAACGACTCGGATACCCAGCCCATCCATGACTTGAAAAAGCTTACCCCACTGGACCGACTCCCCACCTCGTTCGACTTTGCCTAAAAAGTTCTCGCTCACCCCGATACTGCCTGCGGCATCATCCTGACGGATCTTCTGTGCTTTGCGACTGGCGCGCACCACCCTGCCGATGGCCGCTGCGTTTTCGATGTTGATTTTCATAAAAAGTCCTCACGAATGTAAGGATTTTGTACCAAAAAGGCGGTTTTGGCAAACAATCCTTACATTCGTGAGGATTTAAATATTTTTTGAGGTTACCGGCAGCTAATCCTCACGATCAAAAGGATTTTAAAGTCACCAAACTGATGAGGCGGCATCACAGACCGCTGATGTCACCCTGTCTTGATTTTTGTGCCAACAGCCTTGGCCGATGTGTGTGAGCGTTAAAGCGCCTTTACCGGCCTGACGGCCCGAAGCGGCAGGCTCGGCCACCACAAAAAACTCCGTGGCAGCACCTATTGGATTAGGTAACACACTCAGACGATAGCCTTCTAGGGGTTGAGTGATCAGACGCTTAGGATCAAGAGTCTCAGTTAACACGCCATTGGGGCGATTGGCTTTTAGTTGCTGAATCTGCGCGACCAACTCGACCAAAACACTTTGCGCCGACTGCCGCTGGCCTCGCTCAATGAACCGCCCATACCCCGCCATCGACAGCGTGAGCAACATCGATGCGATCAACAAGGTAATCAACAATTCTATCAACGTAAAACCTCGCGGTAATACAGCATGTGATCGCAACAAAGTTAATCGTCCCTTTTTCTTTTATTTAATTAGTCTGCAACTCTTCATTTGGTGAGTTTGGGCGCGTACTAGGGGATGTGCAGTTGTTTTGTCCAGACACGTCTGATTGGTTTTTCTGACCAGTTTTGCTATGCAATGCAGCCGGTTTGTTACACGCGCTAATCTGAATTTCACTGAGCTTATTGGTGAACTGTAAGATTTCCTCATCAAGTTCTAAATATAATTTCGGTGAATCTACTGCCTTATTGATTTGAGCTAGCTCACTGTCAGTAGAGCTACAGCTTGGTGATTCCTGATTATTAAGGCTAGGACCATCCGTATTTGAATTTGTTGCCTCGAATCTCACCATTTTACGCTTTTGATCCGACGCATTTTCATTTGAATTTGTTGCCGCGAATCGCGCCATTTTACGCTTTTGATCCGACGCATTTTTATTTGAATTTATTGTAGTTTCATTCATTTGGTTAGGTAAAGTTTCGGCCTGATTCAAATTAATAAACCCGGTAACACAGTCTTTGATGCTGTTACTCCGCTCATTCCGACGCTGAAGAGACCAACTAGAAGTAGAAGCCCGAGACTGATGAGAGGAACCAACAGGAACGTTGAAATTTACTGGAAATGAAGGTGGAGAATTAGTACCTTTCTTGACGTGGTTGCGATTAGCGTCACCTTGCGCGCCACTCAGTGAATTTACCATAATGTTTACCCTCTTTTTATTATGTTATGAATTAATAAAACGTTTTTCTAAAGCGGTACACCCAGCTTTCTGGCTACCACTTCATAGGATGCCACCACATCACCTAAGTCTTGACGAAAGCGGT
>CAZECE010000023.1:0-8091 GCA_964510525.1 uncultured Pseudomonadales bacterium
TCTAGTTCGTGGATTTGCCTCTGCGGCTTTCCCATCCTCGACCTGTCCGACGACGGACTCTTGGTACAGCCGCAGCGCAGACTTGGTCTCCTCACCCGCATAATAACGAACTGTTGTGTCGATATCCTTATGCCCAAATACCCTACGCAAAACTTCATATTGGCCTGGATTTTCATCGAGAAAGACCTTTCCCATGACATGGCGCCATTGGTGGGCAGTTAGACGAACCCCAAGGTAATTTTCCGCTAGCTTTGCAATCTGCTGACTGAAATTGTTTTCGCTCTTGGCTCTGCCATTTTCACCGGGGAACAAGTGTTCATTTTCGCCCCGTAGCAAAGCGGGACGAAAGGTACTTACGTAGCGATGGACCAGCTTTGTTGCATGTTCCGGCAATTCAAACCGTAGTGGTTCGTGGTTTTTAACTTCGCCGCCGGGAAAGGTGATGCCAAGCCGTCCTGGTGAGGTGCACCAGTTCAGGTGACGTGTAAGGTGCAACTCTGCCAAGTTTTTTGCTCGCATCGGAGCAAGCTGCAAAATCAGGATTGCAAGTGCCTTTTGATATCGGATTGCAAGCTTAGCCGTTGGCTGATTACGTCCATCAGCGACCTGTTTTTTCCAGATCTTTTCGACCGCGTCCAACTCTTCGAACGGAAAGCGTTTCAACAATTTCACCAATTCTAGATTGTCGAATCTCCGCAATACCTCCCTGTTCTTTTCAGTCATGCCGAACTGTTTGATTTTTACCGTACGTACAATTTTACGGAGTTCGTCGAGATGGCTTTCGTCCACTCGCAAATACCTGAAGGCAATTTTGAACAAACCCTGCTCCATGTCCGACACAGACTTGCTGGCCTCGCTGTTGTGGCGCTGGGTGTGAAGATAGGTCAGTATGGAACGAACATTCGAAACCTCGGTCAGTACCTGCAAATTGACAACGTTCGTGATGTCGAAGCCCGACTGCACCAACGCGGAAGCGGCTGCGTAGATCTGCTTTCTTCGATAACTTACCGTCTTTGGCCGCAGTTCTGTTTCGTGAGCGTTTTCGTCAAAGAGGTCTGTTCTGGACAGATAGGAGCAGTAGGCATCTACATCCGCTGTGAAGCTCTTAGGAAAGTGATCGCGTGGTAGACCATACCCATTGCGATACTTAGGAACTTTGAGGGGAACAAGTTTGCTCGGATTGTTCGACGATGAATTTGACCATGCTTTCATTGAGAGCATCGATCGCGGCTTCATAGGGTGTAGCGACAAGCTTTAACTCAAGAGAATCGGTTTGGTATGAAGCCCGGAGATCGACAAGATTCGAAACCAAGTTCGAAAACTTGCTTTCGAGTACGTCCACATCAATTGACCTGGATTGTTAAGGAGCGCGCAAACAAGGCGCCGCTCAGCACCCTGCTGCTTTAATTTGTCTTCTAATAAAAACGGCATCTGCTTTGTCATCTCAACCGCCGCTTCTTCTTCATTGGAAAATGCCGTTACTTTTTTACCTTTTACAAAGGCTTCATCCTCAATCGTAACGTCCACCAAAGCCGCTGGCCCATGACACACAGCCCCAATGGGTTTACCCGCTACCGCAAATTCTTGCACCAAGCGTTGCACATGAGGGTTATCGGGTAAATCAAACATAGTGCCATGCCCGCCTGGGAAAAACAGGGCGTCGAACATGTCGGCTTTGATGTTGTCGTTCAGCTTAAGCGTATTGGCTAACTCCACTTCCGCATCGCCATAGCCTTCACTGGGATCCAAATCTTCTAAACTTCTAGGGTCAATCGGCGCTTGCCCTCCTTCTGGGCTTGCGACCACCACCAAAAAATTCTGTACTCGAAAGTAAATAAATGGGTCTGCAAATTCATCAAACCAGATGCCGGTGGTGTAATTGTCATTAATCTGGCCTGCACTGGTGACGACAACCAAGACTGACTTTTCTGGCAATGCCGACTCTCCTAGCAAAACCGACTCTCCTGGCAATACCGGCTTTTCTGACGGCGCTTGCTCTGAGGGATCACTGTTTGACCCATTGTTTGAGTCAGTGCTTGATTCGCTCATTCAAAATTCCTTTTTTGAATACAGGTTAGACTTTTAGACTTTGCGATCTAGGTTTCGATACGCTAAGGCTTCGGTAATATGGGGCGCGGCAATCCGCTCGCTCTGATTGAGATCGGCAATGGTGCGCGCCAACTTTAGCACACGATGAGACGCCCGTGCGGACAGCTGCATTTTCTCCAGCGCTTTTTGTAAAAAGTCCGCATCGTTTTTTTGCAACACGCAGTGCTCGCGAATCCCGGCCACCGACAAATGCGCATTGACCCCGCTCTGTCGTTGCCATTGCCACTCACGAGCGGCCATCACTCGCGCACGCACGGTTTCGCTGGATTCGCCTTTATGAGCATCCAGTAACACCTTCCTTTCAACCGGATTGACCTCGATATGCATATCAATACGATCCAACAACGGCCCCGACAAACGACTGCGGTAACGCCTGACTTGCTCTTGGGAACACTGACATCGCGGTTGCTTGGTGATTTCATTGATGGAACCCAAATAACCACAGGGACAAGGGTTCATGGCGGCCACCAGCTGAATGCGCGCTGGGTAGGTTATTTGCTGCGCGGCTCGAGAGATCACCACTTCACCCGACTCCAAGGGTTCCCGCAACACCTCAAGGACTCGCCGTCCAAATTCCGGCAGTTCATCCAAAAAAAGCACACCATTATGCGCCAATGAAATCTCGCCAGGCTTGGGAATACTGCCGCCACCAACCAACGCAACCGCAGACGCCGTATGGTGAGGCGCTCTAAAAGGCGGCACCCAAAATTTTCCACGCCGCCCCTGCTGAGACGATACCGAATAAACCGCCGCCACAGACATGGCCTGCTTATTCGTTAACGGCGGCAAAATACCCGGTAACCGAGACGCCAACATAGTTTTACCCGACCCCGGTGGCCCATACATCAACAAACTGTGACCGCCAGCCGCAGCAATCTCTAACGCTCTTCGCGCCATGACTTGCCCCACCACATCCGTTAAATCAGGCACGTCGTCAGGTAATGATTTCTCTTTTGCACTGACCTCCTGACACCCAATCTCCACCGACCCTTGTAAAAAACCACATATTTGAGCCAAGGTTTCAATCGGCCGTACTTTGACAGCTTCTGGCAATGCCGCTTCTTCCGCATTAGCGGCCGGCACCCATATTTCTCGTCCCAACTCAGATGCTTTAATTGCAGCAGGCAATACACCGGAAACCGGCCTTAACTCACCCGATAACGCCAACTCACCCAACACTTCAGTGGCACTCAAGTTTTTTTCTTCAATTTGGCCACTGGCCACCAAAATACCGAGTGCTATGGGCAAATCATAGCGGCCACCTTCTTTTGGCAAATCCGCGGGCGCCAAATTCACGATGATTTTGCGTGCAGGAAATTCAAATTGCGAATTCACGATCGCGCTTTTAACCCGCTCCTTGCTTTCTTTCACAGCGGTTTCCGGCATACCCACGATCGACATGCCGGGCAAGCCATTCAAAATATGCACTTCAACCACAACGGCCGGTGCTTGAACACCCAGTTTTGCTCTGGTTTTGATTACGGCTAAGGACACGTTGGCAACTCCACTGAATTAATTAGCTGATTGACTGGGCTCAGATTCCAGTTTTGCTAGCCTAGATTCCAACTCGGTCAGCTTTGCACGAGTTTTTGCCAATACATTCGTTTGGATCTCAAATTCTTCTCGGGACATAACATCCATACGGTTGAGCGCTTCTTTAAAAACCACTCTAAGATTCTGCTTGAGTTCAGAGCTGACCACCTGAGAACCTTCTGATAACAGCCCATCTAATTTTGTTAGGCTGCTTTGAACAAAGTCATCGACCTTCACCATGCCAACAGTCTCCCCAATAAAGCGCGCAACGCACCCCAATGGTGCTTAATTATTAAAAACCTTAATGAATAGCCAAACTATACTCGCATTGGTAACGGCATAAAAGCTGCTTAACTAACTTAGCTGAAGCCAGCTGTTTGAAATGCCTCAGATTGCAAACCAAAACACACATGACAAGTCGTTTGACGATTAATCAACATTGGTCTTGAATAACTTATCAGTTGTTTTATGCTTGGAAGGCAGTTTGATCAAGCTATAAAAAGCTGTAATACCCACTCATCGAAGGAGACCCTATAGATGAAACTTGTTGTAGCCATTATCAAGCCTTTCAAACTTGATGATGTTCGTGAATCCCTGTCTGAAATTGGTATTCAAGGCATCACGGTTAGTGAGGTAAAAGGGTTTGGTCGCCAAAAAGGTCACACCGAACTGTATCGAGGCGCGGAATATGTTGTCGATTTTTTACCTAAAGTCAAAATCGAGATCGCCTGTTCTGATTCCATGCTCGATGCGGTTATTGAAGCCATCACCAAAGCCGCCAATACCGGCAAAATTGGGGACGGTAAAATTTTCGTCACGCCGATGGAACAAGCCATTCGCATTCGTACCGGAGAAACCGGCACAGACGCTATTTAACGGCTTACGCTTCATCGCATCCGTTCCATTCCAAGGAGGGAATATCAATTGGACATTGCACAATTAGCCTATGCGCTAGACACCTTTTACTTTCTCGTGACCGGGGCCATGGTCATGTTAATGGCAGCAGGTTTTGCCATGCTCGAAGCCGGCCTCGTTCGTTCCAAAAACACCGCGGAAATCCTCTGTAAAAACGTCGCCCTGTACGCCATTGCTTGTACGATGTATTTATTGGTGGGTTACCACATCATGTACAGTTCTGGTGAGGCCAGCGCTTGGATCCCAAGCTTAGGTGGCTTGCTGGGCGATGAAAATACCGTAGATGCTGTTGTAGCCGGTGGTGATGATGCCCCCTACTATTCAGGTCGTGCGGATTTCTTCTTTCAAGTGGTGTTTGTTGCCACCGCCATGTCCATCGTCTCCGGTGCCGTTGCTGAGCGGATGAAGCTCTGGGCGTTCTTACTGTTTGCGATCGTCATGACCGGCTTCATCTACCCTATCCAAGGTTTCTGGAAATGGGGCGGTGGCGGCCTTGATCAATTAGGCTTCCAAGACTTTGCGGGTTCTGGCGTGGTTCACTTAGCGGGTGCCTGCGCTGCATTGGCTGGCGTCCTGTTGTTGGGTCCTCGTAAAGGCAAATACGGTTCCAATGGTGAGATCAACGCCATCCCCGGTGCCAACATCCCACTGACCGCATTAGGCATGTTCTTACTGTGGTTTGGCTGGTTTGGCTTTAACGGTGGCTCTGAATTGATGATTTCCAATGTCGATGAAGCCAACGCTGTTGCTCAAATCTTTGTCAACACCAATGCGGCGGCCGCTGGTGGTGTGATTGCGGCACTGCTTGTCTCACGCATCCTGTTCAAAACCACGGACGTCACCATGGTCATGAACGGCGCGTTAGCCGGCCTCGTCGCTATCACCGCCGAACCTTTAGCGCCCAGCGCGTTGTTAAGCACCTTGATCGGCGCCGTTGGTGGCTCCATCGTGGTCTTCTCCATCTTGACCTTGGATCGATTCAAAATCGACGATCCTGTGGGCGCCATCTCAGTCCACGGCGTGGTTGGCATGTTCGGCTTGCTGGCAGTCCCTCTCTCAAACGAAGACGCTACCCTCACCGGTCAGCTGATTGGTTTGATCGTCATTTTAGGTTGGGTATTCACCGCCAGCATCATTGCCTGGTTGGTGATTAAATCCATTGTTGGCTTACGCGTGTCTGAAGAAGAAGAGTTCGAAGGCATGGATTTGGTCGACTGTGGCCTGGAGGCTTACCCCGAATTTGGTCGCGGTAAATAACCTCCTGATACCCTCTCATTCACTGCGCTATTCAACCTCAGTTTGCATAGCGCAGTGATTGTTTTTAAAACCTCTTACCCCTACTAAACCCTTCCTAATCCTTCATTGTTAGAAATTTCGGCAAGTGACACGCCGACACTAACAGCTCCGGTGTTAAATAACGCGTCTCAGGCAATACGCCACCTTGTTTCAGCAATTCGCCCACTTGTTCAAACGCTAACGTATTTTCCTTAGAAGACAAGGTCGCACTCCACCAACCCGATGGGTAAATCGGCTGCGGGAAAGTTAAGGTTTTAATCTGCGCCATACCCAATTGAGACAAAGTTTCGTGCATCGGCAAAATCAAAGAGTCACCATGCAACAGCGGGGATTCACTTTGCTGCACTAAGATGCCATTGGGTTTTAAGACCCGTTTGCAATGCGATAAAAAACCATCCGAAAACAACACCTCCGCCGGCCCAACAGGATCCGTCGAATCGACAATCAACACATCCAAAGTATCATCGGCCTGAGACTGCACCCACTGATTGCCGTCTTCAAAGCACAACTGCACCCTAGGATCGCTCAGTGCCTGAGTGATGTCTGGGAAAAACTGCTTTGATACCTCAGTGACTCGTTCATCGAGTTCAATCTGGGTGATGGATTGAACGTTTGAGTATTTGGCCAGCTCAGTAACAATGCCACCGTCCCCACCCCCAATCACCGCAACGTTTTGGGCATTAGGCAACAAGCTCATGGCCGGATGCGTCATCATTTCATGATAGATAAAATGGTCACGCTCACTGACCATGGTACAACCATCTAACACCAACAGATGCCCGAAGGTCTCGGTGTGGTACACTTCAATTTTTTGATACTGAGATTGCTCTGAATGGCACATCTCTCGTACTTTTAATCCAAAACACGTCCCTGAGGACTCAAAATATTCTACAAACCAGTTCTCACGATTTTCCATCTAACCATGCCTCATTCAACTCAATCACAACATCTCAACCAACTGACTCAACACATTCAACACTGGGGTCATGGGTACTTTGGCATTAACGATGCCGGGGAGCTCGAAGTCCGCATTCCATCAGCAAATTCAAGTCACCATGCCGTCCGTTTAACCCAACTCTCCGCAGCGCTGAAAACAGCCGGCGTACGCCAACCCACCATTATTCGCTTTTTAGACATCCTCGAACAACAGCTGCTACAACTGCAACAAGCCTTCATCAACAACCTGCAACAACACGCGTTAGCGGAACGCTTTTTAATCGCTTACCCAATCAAAGTCAATCAGCATCATTTGGTTGTTGAAACCTTACAACAAACTTTACCCCAAGATAACTCCAGCCATTTTGGCTTAGAAGCCGGCAGCAAACCCGAATTGCTCGCGGCCATGGCAATGGCCGCACACCCCAATCAAACCATTATTTGCAATGGCTACAAAGACTTAGAATTCATTCAGCTGGCACTGATCAGTCGGCAAATGGGGCTGAATACCCTGATCGTGATCGAAAAATTATCCGAGGTGGCACTGATCGCTCAAGCGGCCAAAGCACTGGGCATCCAGCCCGCTTTGGGCGTTCGAGTACGTCTCCACCGCACCGGCAATGGCAACTGGCAAAACACCGGCGGCCACAAATCCAAATTTGGCCTCAACGCCAGCCAACTCTTGAGCCTGATCGAGCAATTGAACGCCCATCAACTCATCGATCAACTTGAATTGTTGCACATCCACATTGGCTCCCAGGTCTCCCAACTCGAGGACATCAAGCTGTGTGCGGCTGAAGCCGCTCGTTATTTTGTTGAGCTGAGTCAGCATGGCGCCCCCCTGCAATACTTCGACGTGGGCGGCGGCTTGGCCATTGATTACGATGGCTCACAATCTCAAGGGTACTTTTCAGCCGACTATCAGTTTGAAGATTACGCGCAGGGTATCGTGACGCAACTGTTAGAACACTGTCAAAAAGCGCAACTGGACTTTCCGACCCTGGTGATTGAATCTGGGCGAGCACTAACCGCCCACCATGCCATGATTTTAACCCAAGTCATCGACTACGAAACCAAGCCTCGCCTCACTGATGAGGCGCTTTCCCAGACCGGACACTCATCACAAACACCGTTATTACGAGCGCCGTTATTGAAAGTTCTGCGGTCTTTACATCAAAGCACACTGAATATCGAACGGATCGAAGACAGTCATACTCTGTGGCGAGAATTGCAAGACGGCTTTCATGCCATTGAAACTGAGTTTTTTCATCACACCATCAGTCTTGCCGAAAAAGCGCAATG
>CAZECE010000024.1:0-13359 GCA_964510525.1 uncultured Pseudomonadales bacterium
CCGTGGACGCCATAATGGCTTCATGCCCCATGGAAGACACTGTTTTTTCGATGATATTTAGGCTCGTGGGGTCATCATCAACAATCAGCACCTTCATGTGATACTGAGAAAATCCCTCATTTTGGTGATGAGAAAACTTACGATGTGAATTTGACATACGATCTCGTGGCCCTAGACCCATTATCCTTCCTATCTACTAAGAATAATCGATCTACAGCAATAAGCTGCCCAAAATCACCGTTTTTTTATGACTGGATCTCAGAGCGCTGAGTGCCATACAGCTCGCTATTCAGATAACGCCTAAAAGCGTACCTTAGAATCACTAAAGTCACGGCAGCCACTGGCAACGCCAGCAACATTCCTACAAAACCAAAGAGTTGCGCCCCCGCCAACACAGCAAAAATCACAGCTACCGGGTGCAAGCCAATGCGATCGCCGACCAAGAAAGGCGTTAACACAGTGCCCTCCAGCGCCTGCCCCACAATAAAAACCAGACACACCAAGCCAGGGTGCAACCAATCTCGAAACTCAATTAAGGCCGAGATCAGTGCCAACAAGATACCAATAATAAACCCGAGGTAAGGAACAATATTGGCCGCACCTGCCACCATGCCAATCAATACCGCAAAAGGGACTCCAACAAGGCTTAATCCGATGCTGTAAATCACCCCCAAAGACAACATCACCAGCAGTTGCCCACGCAAAAAAGCCGCCAACACTTCATTGCACTCACCTGCCAGCTTAACCACCCCATGCTCCACATGACGAGGCAACATCAGTTGTAACTTTTCTAACAAGGGATGCCAGTCCTTCAAAAGATAAAATGCCACCACAGGCACCAAAGCTAAGTTGCCAAAAAAACCAATGACCGCAACACCTGAGCTGCTGATTCGCAACAGAATGTCTGCTGCAACATCGCCAATATTCTGCCAACTGCTTTTCAAAGTGGTCACAATTAAATCGAAGTCTAAATGCGTTAAATCAATCCCTAAGTGCATTTTTATCAGCGGCAAAAGTACCCATTGCACCCACTCCACCATGGCCGGAACTCGAATAACCAAATTTTGAACCTGCTGGCCAATGAGAGGAATGCAAATCAACAACATGATTAATCCCGACAACGTTAGGCAAGTAAACACCAAGACAACAGCCCAACCACGAGATACCTTCCAGCGCTGCAAGCGCATCACCAAAGGGTCCCCTAAATACGCTAACAAGGCGCCCAACAAAAAAGGGGACAATACCGGCCTAAGCAGATACACCAAGGCCAAAAAGAGTGCTAGTAGTGCGCCCCACTTCAAAGCCGTCTGGTTCATTGAGACACTCCTTCTGAAACCCACATAAAATGATCGACAGGCACCTGATCAACAGGCATCTCGGGAATTACATCGCCTTGAGCAAGCGGACTCCCCACTGGGCGTAGCCGTTGATCAATGGCGACAGCTGCATTAAACGCATTAACGGAATCCCGCAACATCACACGAAGCGCCACAACATCTTGTTGGACACTTTGAATCGCAACCGAATCAACCCCGTTGAAAGCCGTTAAATGGTTTTTCAAATCTAATAAATCTCGATGCTTCAGCACTGAACTGACCATAATAGAGTGGGCATGCACACCGGCATGCGACGTCGCTGCGGAAGATCTCTCCGCTAAAGATCGCGCCAAGTAATCGAGCATCTCCAGCTTCACAGAGCCAGCACTGTCAGCACTGCTTTCAAACCAAACAACCTCCCCTTGAATGCCTATCAAGCCTTGACCTAACCAGCTGTTAGAACCTGACACAGGACGCGACCAACCCAACGCCCATATTTTGGCCTGATAGCGTTCACTGGCTGCTTCCGCTCTGGGTTTTAAAAGCTGGGTTATGGTGTCTTCATCAACCCACTGCTGATCTTCATAATCCATTAAAGGCAATTGAATGCGAATGCCGCGTTGCCTCGCTTCTGCGAGAAACCACCGAGCCCATTCACTGGTATCCCCATCTTGAAAGATATTCAATGAACCATCACTGACCTCTGTCCCCCACCAGATTAAAACAGGAGAACGATCCAAAGACCAAATAGCCACATTTGCAGCATCCAGTTGTGACATCAATGCCTGGCCATCAAAGGTCAACAAAAGCTCTTGGGTCGGACTCTGACCCTGATCCACAGAGAGAGTTGGTGATGATTGGTAAGAAAATCGCGTTAGAAACCGTTTGGGCTTTTCCAAGACACCCATAACAACCGCATCATTCAGGGCATTTTCATTACCGAGCAAACGCACTAAAACCGTCTTCAAACCCATTTTTAATTGATTAGCACTTGGCTGCCTGGCCACTTTATCAACAGACAACGTTACACTGAATAACTCAGAATGCGCAGGAGAGACTGCGTATACTGGAGATACGAGAGTCACCAAAGCCGAGAGTAGCGCCAAGCGAACCCATAAAAAGCCAACCGTTTTATTGCATGCCATGAATTTTTTCCATATAGCCAAGTTCTTAATACTATAGCCAAGTTCTTAATACTAGGTTTTCCAAATACCAGGTTTTCCAATCTAGCCAAAGAGGATGAGGCCGCCCTTTAAAATCTGGTATGATCCGCCTCTTAAGTGCTCTACTTGTTGAAATAGGGCTTTCGATCACCTGCCTCCTGGCCAATAACACAATAAGTCCATCAGTTTATGTCAGATAAAGCCTCTAATAAACCTCTTACTTATCATAGCAGTGGTGTGAATATTGACGCCGGCAATGAATTAACGCAACGCATCAAACCCATTGCAAAAAAAACCCTACGCCCCGAGGTCGTCACTGGCATTGGTGGGTTTGGTGCTCTGTGTGAAATTCCATCAGGTTATCAACACCCCGTGCTCGTCTCGGGAACCGATGGTGTTGGCACAAAATTAACACTCGCCATCGAAACAGGTCAATATTATGGGCTGGGTATTGACCTGGTTGCCATGTGCGCCAACGACATCCTGGTGGTTGGCGCTGAACCGCTGTTCTTCCTTGACTACTATGCCACAGGCAAACTAAGACTAGACATCGCTGAAACTATTTTAGAGAGCATTGGTAAAGGCTGCCTTCAAGCCGGTTGCGCGCTGATTGGCGGCGAAACCGCTGAAATGCCTGGCGTCTACGACGCTGATGATTTTGATCTTGCCGGTTTTTGTGTCGGTGTGGTTGAAAAAACGAAGATCATTCAAAAAGAGCAGGTCCAAGTGGGTGATGTGCTGATTGCCCTAGGCTCTTCAGGTCCTCACTCCAATGGCTATTCTTTAATTCGAAAGGTTTTGGACCAAACGGGCGCGGATGGAGACACCATGCTCAACGACGCCTTACTGATGGACGCGTTGATGGCGCCGACTCGAATTTATGTAAAAGCCATTCATTCGTTACTAAAA
Organism: uncultured Pseudomonadales bacterium; assembly: GCA_964510525.1. Taxonomy (GTDB): domain Bacteria; phylum Pseudomonadota; class Gammaproteobacteria; order Pseudomonadales; family JANQJO01; genus CAZECE01. The sequence goes on from CAZECE010000024.1 coordinate 3,389, forward strand.
GCCGGCATTTCAATTCATGCTATCAGCCACATTACCGGTGGAGGCTTGACGGAAAACGTTCCCCGCACCCTACCTAATCATGTCATCGCTCACATCGACCATGATTCTTGGGAGTGGCCTGACGTATTCCAGTGGCTGCAATCGGAAGGGCCGGTGGAAACCCATGAAATGCTGCGCACCTTTAATTGCGGCGTCGGCATGGTCATTTGCGTAGACAAAACACAAGCCGATACGGCGTTAACACAGCTGAAACATCAAGGAGAAACGGCCTGGGTTATTGGCGAGATTGCCACTGATCCAGGCCAATAAACACCTTAGGATCAATCATCCCACCTTGTTTTTGCCAAGTTTTAAGGTAAATTCTGGCTTGATTGATGGGTATGACGTGGACAGTGATATTCTCTGTGTCATCACCCCCACCCTGATGACGCCTCACGAGCTGATCGGCGTAATAGAAACTCAACAACTCACTCATGGTACCTGGCGCCACAGGCCCGGTGAATAAAAATTCCATCCGACCGGCTGCGAACCCCGTCTCTTCGAGTAATTCACGGCGCGCTGCTTCTACGCTCTCTTCCTCTTCTTGACCAGTCACGTCCCCCACCAACCCCGCAGGCAACTCCAAAACAGCGCTTTGAACGGCATGCCGATACTGCTCAACCAAGACAATTTCATTTTTATCTGTAATGGGCACGATAATCACGACCCCAGAACACCGTTTGCGTGAGATAAACTCAAACCGACCTCGGCGCTTTAACTCTAACCAATCCGCGCTGTAGAGGGTTTCTGTCTTTTCTAACGGGTCGTTCATACAGGTCATCCTATGCTTGATGCATGTATTCAACTAAATCCAAGAGCTTATTGGCATAAGCCCACTCATTGTCATACCAGGCAATGATTTTGGCGAAAGTCGGCGTTAAAGACATGCTCGCACGAGCATCAAACACGCTGGTACAGGCTTCGCCAATGAAATCGGAGGAGACTAAAGGCTCTTCGTTGTAGCCTAAAATACCCGATAAGCTGTTCTCAGATGCCTCTCGCATCACAGAGCAAATACCTTCCATATCCGTACCCTGTTTTAACTGACACGTGAGATCAACAACGGAGACATCTTGAGTCGGCACTCGAAACGCCATGCCCGTCAACTTACCCTCTAGGTTTGGCAGCACCCGCCCAACCGCTTTGGCAGCCCCGGTACTGGCCGGGATAATATTTTGATACGCCGCACGCCCTAAACGCCAATCCTTATCGACCAAACTGTCGGTGACTTTTTGAGAGGCCGTGACAGCGTGCACGGTTGTCATCAAACCCGCTTCAATTCCAAAAGCATCGTCGAGGACTTTTGCAATAGGCGCCAAGCAATTCGTGGTACAAGATGCATTCGAGACAATCGCCTGGCCATTGTATTGCTGATGATTAACCCCCATAACAAACATCGGCGTATTATCTTTACTCGGCGCCGACAGCACCACCTTCTTCGCACCCGCCTCCAGATGAGCCCCGGCTTTTTCAGCCGTTAAAAACTGTCCTGTGCATTCCAGCACATAATCAACCGAGATTTTGCTCCAGGGGATGTTCGCAGGGTCTCGCTCCCCAAACACTTCAACAATCTGCGGAGGTTGGCCTTGAACATGCACTTCCAGCTGGTCGGTATAAGTAAAAAACTCATGCCGGCTGCGACCATGTACGGTATCAAATTTCAAAAAATACGCCATGGCTTCCGGGGTTAAAAAAGGATCATTAATGCCAATGAGTTGTATGCTAGGATGCTCCAAGGCCGCACGCATGGCCATGCTACCGATACGCCCTAATCCATTAATGCCGACTCGGATTTTCTGTTGACTCATATGTTTTCTCCCTAGACTTTCAATCCAATTTAACCAGTTGAGCGAAAGCAACCCGTTATTGATTAGTTTAAGGATGGACCCAGGCTTCTAAAAACTCAACAACGGAAAGCGCCTCCAGACTCGACTGATCTGCCATCATGGATTCAAGGTGCGCGCATTTTCTAGCCGGAAACTGCGTTGCCAAATTCGACTTAAATTTAGTTTCCAGAATTGGCCAACCTTCTTCACGTCGACGACGATGACCCACAGGATATTCAATTTCAACCGACTCTGTTTTAGAACCGTCTTCAAACTCTATTTGAATCCCATTGGCAATCGATCGTTTTTCCGGATCCAAGTAGTCTTCACTCCAGGGCTTGTGCTCTGCCACTGTCATTTTTTCTCGTAGTGCATCGATGCGAGGATCTTGCGCCACCGCCTCCTCGTAATGGTCAGCGGTTAACTCACCATACAATAAACACACAGCCACGATGTATTGCAAACAGTGATCCCGATCCGCCGGGTTTTTAAGAGGTCCATCTTTGGCAATAATTCGAACGGCAGACTCATGAGTACGCAGCGAGATGCTTTTGATTTGTTCGATCCGCCCCTTTATCTCGGCATGGAGCTTAACCGCACATTCAGCCGCCGTTTGACCATGAAACTCGGCCGGAAAAGACAGTTTAAAGAGCACATTATCCATCACATAACTGTTTAAAGGTCGAGACAGAACGATGTCTTTGCCCTTCATCGAGACATCTTGGAACCCCCACCCCTTCGCAGTCAAAGGCGTTTCATAGCCAGGTTCGCCCTTCAGCGTCATCAATGCCAAACGAACCGCGCGAGAAGTGGCATCGCCCGCTGCCCATGACTTTCGAGACCCCGTATTGGGCGCATGACGATACGTCCGCAACGATTGGCCATCCAACCAAGCTTGAGACAAAGCCGCTAACACATCGTCACGCGTCCCACCCAACAACCGAGTGGCCACAGCGGTCGACGCGACTTTCACCAAAACAACGTGATCCAACCCCACTCGATTAAACGAGTTTTCAAGCGCTAAAACGCCTTGAATTTCATGGGCCATGATCATAGCTTGTAGCACCTGCTTTACCGTAATGGGCTGTGGCGCATGCGGTTGGTAGGCCGCGGCCAAAATAGCCCCTAAATTATCGGAAGGATGCCCCCATTCAGCCGCCAACCAGGTGTCATTAAAATCCAACCAACGGACGATACAGCCAATATCAAAAGCCGCTTTAATCGGATCTAAACGGTACGCGGTCCCTGGAACTGGAACGCCCGCCGGCACCTGAGTACCTGGCACAAAGGGCCCTAGGTGCTTGGTACATTCTGGAAAGTTAAGCGCCAAAATGCCGCAACCCAGCGTATCCATTAAATTATATCGAGCTGTCGTATAGGTCTCGGCGGAAAATTCAGGGGGTTCACAAACGTAATCGGCTATTTGAGTAAGCAGTTGATCCATTAATCGAGTTCCTTTTGATAAAAATGCTTTTTATAAAAAACGGTTGAGCACTAAGCGGTTACCTGAGATGATTGGCGCGTATCTTATCACGCTTACCCTAGTTCTGGTGAGCAGCTACCCTTTATTAAGTTAAGCCATGTACTGAGCTTGCCCCATGATCTCAGCCAGCGTCATCATCCCTTTTTACAATAATGTTTCCTTTCTTAAACTGGTCTTGGCCGGGTATCGGCGTCAAAGTCTGACCGATTTTGAGGTCATTATTGCCGATGATGGTTCAAATGAGGAATCAGTTGCAGCCGTTAAGGACTTAATGGATGCCTACCCCTTTAAGATAAAGCACCAGTGGCATGACGATGATGGCTTTCGAAAAACCATCATGCTGAATCGCTGCATCATGGCCGCAAGCGCGGACATTTTGATTTTCAATGACGGTGACTGCATCCCTCACCAGCACTTTGTGAAAGAACACATCTCTTCGACTAAACCGGGCACCTGCTCTACTGGCAGAAGAGTCAACTTATCGAAAACCTTATCCAACCAACTCACAACTGAGCGTATTGAACAAGGGATTTTAGATCGATCGCACCTGCACTTTATTTGGGCGGAATTAACCCGTTCGGGGGATAACGCTCGCCAGGCGTTTTATCTCAAAACACCGACATTAAGACGTTGGCGCAACAAAACACCCAAAGGCCTACTGGGTTCCAACATGTCGATCCACAAACAAGACTTGCTGAACATTAATGGGTTTGATGAGCGTTACCGACAGCCCGGCATTGGTGAAGATACGGACGTCGATTTTCGATTGCAGCTCAATGGTGTAACAGTTAAAACGTTAATACACATGGCGATCCAATACCATTTACATCATAAGATGCTGCCAAGGCCGCAACAAAATGACGCCTTGTTTGCCACGATTCAGCAACAAGGCACTGCCAGGACAGCCTACGGCATTCAAAAATCAGCCTCAAACTGATACTGTTTTAACGTCGGGTTTAACACCTTGGAGTACGGCCTAAAATCAATCGTTTCCCATGCCCGCGATTCTAACAGCGCAGCTTGAGTTGTCAGTTTATGGTTATTCAATGCTGAAAACACAGGAAAGATTAGCTCAAAATCTTCTGACTCGACAAAGGGATCCTGACCATGAGCATAATCGTACAGCAGCACCAAAGACCACGCGCCTAAAAATATATGGCCACCCACGGCAATTGAAAGCTGATTTTCTCTTAACGCTTTCAGTGCGGCTGAATCCCAATTCACCCCCCCAACCAAAAAAGCTGCTGACTTCGCCCCCCTTTTTTTCTTATGATTTTTTTCATTGATGGCCTCAAGTGCTCCTAACGCCATCGGATCGTTTGCGGCCCACACCACGCGCGTTTCGGGGTAGCGATCTAAAGCCGCCTCCATAATGCCTTTTGCCCGATCGAAACGCCACAAACCAACGTATATTTGCTCTAATACCACATCTGGATTTGCAGACACATAATCAAGCAACCCTTTTACGCGATCCACTGACGCTTGCGTAACATAATCTCCCGACAAAGCCAACATATGGATTTTACCATCAGCGTCCATGAGCCGCTGAGATCGCGCCGTCTCGACTAAGCTTTCCGCTTGCAACCAGCCAGCCCAATGATTATCAGGTAGCACAGTACCCAGCCAATGGGAGTAGCGCTCTCTCGGTTTGCCTGTTAATACTTTTTGATTGCCTTGAAACCCATTGAGCATCAACAAAGACTTAACCCCTTTTTCTTCAGCCATTTTGATAATGGACTCACCTGCCAATTTTTCATTTACTAAAATCAAAAAATCTGGCAATTTTTTAGCGTTTAAAACCGCCTGAGCTTGGCGCTCCATTAACAGATGATCTCGATTCGCGTATTCAACCGCGAGATTGATTCCCAAGTCATCCGCTGTGGCCTTCATCACATCCGACACCGTCACCCAAAACTCTCCACTCGAGTGCGTGCGGTCTTCAAAGCCCGGATTAAGAAAAACGACGGAAAGATTTTCGTTAGTATCAACATGAGCGAGCGCTTTGGTCGTACTTATAATGGCCGTACTTATAATGGTCGTACTAACAAGGCAGCCGAAGAAAAGTAACGTTCTTAAAATTTCCATTCAACTCATTCAACCATTAATGCACTGGCAATTCGACGTGCCCAAAAATTTCTTTCACTTCGCTTCGAGAAGCCACCTGAATGGCCTGAGAAACCAACTCTTTCTTTAAATGTGGAGCAAACTGTTCAATAAAGTCATACATATAACCACGTAAAAAAGCCCCTTTTCGAAAGCCTAAATTCGTTGTACTGTCTTCAAACAGATGCGATGCATCGAGAGCCACCAATGATTCATCTAAATCCTTGCACGCCATTTTAGCCACAATACCAACCCCTAAATTCAGTTTTACATAGGTTTTGATGACATCTGCATCCGCGGCCGTGAACACTACTTTTGGTGTCAGCCCTTGATTAATGAACGCGTCATCCAACTTTGAGCGTCCCGTGAAACCAAAAACATAGGTCACCAAGTTGTATTGCGCTATCGCTGATAAGGTTAACTCGGAATCCTGACACAAGGGGTGATCTTTGGGCACTACTACCGCACGATTCCAACGATAACAAGGCATCATGATCAAATCGCCAAACAATTCCAGTGCCTCGGTCGCAATCGCAAAATCCACCGTGCCATCGGCCGCCATTTCGGAAATCTGAATAGGCGTTCCTTGATGCATATGCAAAGATACTTCCGGGTAGTCTCGAATAAAGTGTTCGATCACCGAAGGTAATGCGTAACGCGCTTGCGTGTGCGTTGTCGCTATGGACAGCGCTCCTTTGTGGTCATCATTAAACTCCTGGGCGACCTGCTTGATACTGTCGGCTTTGCGGAGCATTTCGCCTGCCATTTTGATGATGGCTTCGCCTGCGGGCGTGACGTGCGTCAAGTGCTTACCACTCCGGGCAAAAATTTCCACACCGAGTTCATCTTCTAGTAAGCGTATTTGTTTACTGATGCCTGGTTGAGAGGTATAAAGACTTTGTGCGGTGACGGAAACATTGAGTTCATGATGCGCCACTTCCCAAATGTATCTCAGCTGTTGTAATTTCATAGCTCCTCCCTGACCTTAGGTGACGTCAATCTAACTCAGCCACTAAACCAATTATTACCCACAATCGGGCAATGATCTGCGATTCTAAAAGACTTCTCAACACTTAGTTCCTGTGCAACGTAACATATTGCCATTAAAAACTCAGAGGTATGATCCTTGCGTTCAACCCCCACCATGCTGATAAAACACTAAGCCTTGTAAACTCCGCATTCTTTTTAGGCTCAGGCTAAAACTCACTCTCGGCCTCTTAAACCAAAAAGGAATAAAAATATAATCAAATATTACTTCACAGAATAGAATATAGGCAGTAGATTTACCAACTTTGACAACATACTGCGCAAACATGAGCAAATAAAGATGATTGATATTGCGATGTACGCAGCAGCAGGCGCTGCTGTCGGTTTTTTGGTGGGTCTGACGGGCGTTGGCGGTGGTTCTTTAATGACGCCATTGTTGCTTTTATTCGGATTTCCCGCGCATACCGCCGTCGGCACGGACTTAATGTATGCCGCTCTCACCAAGGCCAGCGGCGTCGCAGCACACCACATAAAAAAAACCATTGAATGGCGCATTGTATTTGCCATGGCGGCTGGAAGCCTGCCCGCCTCCGGTGTAACCGTCTATTTTCTGGCGAACCACTTTACCTCCCCGGAGCATTATCAAAGCTTATTAACCTCAACCTTAGGCATCATGCTCATCCTCACGTCTTTAGTGCTGCTGTTTAAAAACCAGATCATCCACTGGGCAACTTCTGATTCGACAACCTCTGATTCGGCACACTCTGACTCTGCTGCCTCCTCACCCGCTTCAGCCTACACATCCACCTCAACCAACAGCGCTCGATGGCTGCGGTTTTCACATAACCATCATTATATGGCTACTTTCATCATGGGCATCGTACTGGGAATTTTTGTAACCTTATCTTCCGTCGGTGCCGGTGCTTTTGGCACCGCGGTGCTGTTAATACTGTTCCCCAAACTCAGCAGCATTAAAGTGGTGGGTACCGATATTGCTCATGCTGTGCCGCTGACATTGGCCGCAGGCATTGGGCACTGGTATCTGGGTAATGTCGATTTTGTTCTCTTAGGTGGCTTACTGATTGGTTCACTGCCCGCCATCTATGTGGGTATTTATATTGCGGGTAAAATGCCAAACAACTTACTGCACCCCATTCTGTCGACAGCCCTGCTGGCCATTGGAGTGAAATACACGTTTTTTTAAAACCGAAAAACCTTCATCTTCTGATTTAATTGGCCGGCTAGTGTTGCCAAGTCTTGACTGGCTGAAGACGTCGTCACCGAGCCATTCGCCACTTCCTGGGCAATGGAATTAAACGCCGCGGCCTCTGACAACACTCTTTGAGTTTCTAATTGAGATTCAGCCGCCATATCAACAATGGCTTGATTTAAATCACTCATCGATATAATACGATGATGCGTGTCATCCAAGGTATCCACAGTTGTCTTAGCTAAATCCACTAAATGATTCGTTTTACCCCGATTATTTTCCATGTCATTAACGGCTTCGACAATGGAACCCACAATTTGCTCAAGAATATCGTTAATTTCCTGCGTCGATTGACGCGTGCGAGTCGCCAAGGTCCGTACTTCGTCGGCGACGACCGCAAAGCCACGACCGGACTCACCCGCTCTGGCCGCCTCAATGGCCGCGTTCAGTGCTAATAGATTGGTTTGATCCGCAATAGCAGCAATCGTCCCCACAACGCCAGACACCCTATCGCCCAAATCTTTCAGTGCACTGATCTTAGTGGCAGAAACTTCGATGCCTTCCGCTAACTCAACAATCGCATCCGCAGTGGACTGCATTTCTCCAGAACCGCGTTTTACCGTTTCAGCACTTTCCACGGCCGCCTCTTTAGCCATCTCAGATTTCGTGACACTGGCCTGAATCTGTTGTTCCAGTCCATGGGTGCTGTTTAAAACAGACTCTGTGCGACTTTTTAAATTCTCAACATTCGATTCCGATGTGCTAGTGGCTTGAGCCAATGAAGAGATCGCCTCCCCAACCTCAGAAACAGCCGAGTTGACGGCCACCACCGTCTCTTTAAACGACACAGACAAGGCATTAACACTTTCAGCTGCCAACCCCAACTCATCTGGACGCTCGACGGTAGCCGTCTTTGAAAAGTCCAGATCACTGGCCAAGTGGCGTAAATGCTGGGTCAATCGATCCAAGGGTCGAACAATGTGATCTGATGATACGCGATAAGCCACAAAAGTGGCCGCAAAAATAAACAACACCATGCTGCCCAGAAAAACGCTCATCGTTTCGAGATTAGCCATAATATTCAAAGAATCTTCTTTTGCCATTGCTTCCACCTGTTGACGTACGCCTGCCAACGCCTTCTCAACCTGCACAGCTTTTTCAGTTAACAAGCTGAGACTGTCCCGTGCGGCATCCCAGCCTTTTCCGGAACTCTTGGCCGCTCCCGTTATCTTTAAAACATGATGCCCTTGTTGATCCAGTTGCTGATAGAGCTGTAACAATTGGTCTGTTTTTATGTTTAAAGCCGTCAGGCCCGAGATTTCTTGATGAAAGGCGTTCTTGGTTTGAGCCAAGCTTTCTGAGAACTCAGCCTGATTCAGCGTGTATCCATAGAATCCAAATGAAGACAGCTGGTATTGATCCTTAATTTTATTCAGCTCATCCACATGTTTCAGCGTCGGCAAAGTGCCATCGATGAATTGAGTCACGCTCTCTTTCACATCACCACTGCGCTGCACCATAAAAAGAATGAAAAACATGGAAACAACAAGAATGATCAAATAGCCAAAAATGACCTTGAGATTGACTGATTTCATAATAGATTACCTAAAAAGGAAAGACCGCGTAATCGCTTTTATCGTAGATTTGTTTAAGTTCACCGTTTTCATGCAACTCAACCATGCGCTGATCCCAAATTTTAGCGAGCGCCTTACCTCTATCATTATTGGCAAATGCCATATACAACTTAAGCTCTAATAAGGTTTGCTTTTTATAATCCGTCGCGTCGAAATTTTGTTCTTCAAGCGCTGTATCGATTTCTTCTTCAGCATCCAAATACACATGTACGCGACCACTTTGCAGCATTTTCAAAATGCCACCGCGATCGTCAAGTTCGACTTTCTTCATCGAGATGTCAGTTATGTATTCGTCGTAATCGTAGCCTCGAATCCAAGCCACGGTTTTATCTTTCAAAGAATCTACACCTTGCCACTCGGCAAACTGAGATTTTTTGAAAAAGGCCGTTACCAGATCGCGATCAAAACTGTGTTCTGGATAAATCGGAAAGTCTTCTTCATCTCTGTATGAGGCCACCCAAAAATCGGCTTTTCCATTTTTAACAATTTGAATAGACCGCTCATAGGGAACAATAACGGTTTTAATGTTAATGCCCAGAGGTTTATAGACGGCTCTTATGATATCAAAATACACACCACTGCCATCCTCATTGGTGGCCTCTTCCCATGATTCCGTTGCCACCGTAATCGTACCAATTTCAGATAGTTCAATTGTTTCTGATGCATATATCCCCGACGTAAAAAACAAC
>CAZECE010000025.1:0-3244 GCA_964510525.1 uncultured Pseudomonadales bacterium
CCCAAACCAACACCAAGCTTCGCCACTGGAGCCGCGTATTTTCGCTACAAACCGATTCACCCACTGAAAATTTACGCTTATTACCGTTTACTGATCAGCTTCCTGTTTTTTCTAACCATCTTTATTAAGTACAAACCCGAAAACCTAGGCTCAACCAATCCAGCCTTGTTTGTGATCACTTCGCTAGTCTATCTACTGTTGGCAAGCGGCACCTTGGTGTTTGTTCAACTGCGGAGCCATCTTACACAATTTGCCTGCTTTATAGTGGTCTCAACAGACATAGTTTTGCTGTCGGTGTTTGCCCACGCCAGTGGTGGCATCAGCAGCGACATCAGCATCCTTCTGTTGGTCACCGTCGCGGCAGGCAGCATCATGACCAATGGCCGCATCGCCATGACCATCGCCGCCATTGCGACCTTGGCAGTGCTGTTTGATCATGTGTACTTTGCTTTTGCAGATGCGCCCACTAAAACCGCACAGTCTATCCAGGCCGGCATTTTGGGCATCGCCTTTTTCGCCACCTCTTTGTTAATTCAATCCATCGCTCGGCGCCTGACGGACAGCGAGCATTTACGCTTAGAAGCCACCGCGGCCTTAGAAGAACTGGAAGAGCTGAATCGACACATCATTCAGCGTATGCGCACCGGCATCATTGTCATCACCCCAGATTTTGCGATAAAAATGATGAATGAATCGGCACAAAATTTATTGGCCACACACGGCGCCGTTAAAAACCAGCGCTTACAAAGCCTCTCCCCCAGCCTCTATGAGATCACTCAAAAGTGGCAAGCGGATAACATCACGCCAGCACAAAAAGTGTTTCAAGGCACCCCCGAAGGCCCTGAATTGATCGTCAGCATGACCCAATTGGAACCTCAAGAACACGACTCCAGCAATAACTACATTTTGATCTTTTTAGAAGATCACAGTCGCATGACGCAACATGCCCAACAGCTGAAACTGGCATCGCTGGGCCAACTCACCGCGGCCATCGCCCACGAAGTGCGTAATCCATTGGGCGCCATCAGTCACGCCGCGCAACTGCTGATGGAAACAGATCACCCCGATGCCGCCGATGCCCGCCTGGCAGACATCATTCAACAGCACTCGATTCGAGTAAACCAAATCATCGAAAATGTGCTCGGACTCTCGCGCCGCAAGGCCTCTCAGCCACAGCGCTTTAATGTCAGCGAGTGGCTAGAAAAACTCATCAACGAGTTGCCTGACAAAGACTGTATTGAAATAAGCGGCATTGAAAATAAAACACATGCTTACCACAAACACACGGATCAAATAATAGAAGCCTCATTTGATTTAAGCCAACTGCAACAAGTCATTCACAACTTAATTGAAAACGGCCTTCGCTACAGTCGCCAAAATGGGTCCGAACGCCTGCTCATTAACTTGGGCATCGAACCCAAAAACGACCGCCCTTATTTGGAAGTGATCGACTTTGGTGAAGGCATCAGTGAGGCTCAACAAGAGCGCCTCTTCGAACCTTTTTTTACAACGGAAAACAGTGGTACGGGTCTCGGCCTTTATATTTCACGAGAACTTTGCCAGTCTAACCAAGCACGATTGGATTACATTGCAAAAACCGACAAAGTACAGACTGATTCTCAAGGGGCTTGCTTTCGTATTACATTTGCCCACCCCGACAAATTACTCAAACAATAAGGATATTTGAATGAATGACACGGAAGAAATGACCGCGCTGATTGTCGATGATGAACCCGATATCCGAGAGTTATTGGAACTCACTCTGGGCCGGATGAAACTCAATACGCAGTCTGCTGAAAACATTCATCGTGCCAAACAATTAATGGCGAAACACAACTTTTCCATCTGCCTAACGGATTTGCACTTGCCGGACGGTAACGGCATTGAGCTGGTCGAACACGTTCAGCAAACCACACCCGAAACCCCCATTGCCGTGATCACCGCCTTCGGCAGCATGGACACTGCCATTTCGGCCATGAAAGCCGGTGCCTTTGATTATCTGAGTAAACCCATTGAGTTAAATCACTTACGCGAAGTGGTGGGCAACGCCATCAAACTGCAAAACGCCCCAGCCGACACCGCCAACGGTTCGCTGGGTTGCATTCCAGGTGAGTCGCCCTGCATCCAAAAGCTGAACACGCTGATTAAAAAATTAGCGCGCAGTCAAGCCGCGGTCTACATCAGCGGCGAATCCGGTTCTGGAAAAGAATTGGTCGCTCGTCAAATTCACGCCTTGAGCCCCAGGCACAACGGCCCTTTTGTGCCTGTGAACTGTGGTGCGATTCCAACGGAATTGATGGAAAGCGAGTTCTTTGGCCACAAGAAAGGCAGCTTTACTGGCGCCGTCGAAGATAAGATTGGGTTATTCCAAGCGGCCCACAGCGGCACCTTATTTCTAGACGAAGTCGCTGATTTGCCCTTGGCGATGCAGGTGAAATTGTTGCGCGCGATTCAAGAAAAGAAGATTCGCCCTGTCGGTTCGCAAAAAGAAATGCCGGTCGATGTCCGCTTGCTCAGTGCAACGCATAAAAACCTGTACGACCTGGTACAACAAGAACATTTTCGACAAGACCTGTATTACCGAATTAACGTCATACAGCTCGATGTGCCACCACTGCGGGAGCGCACCGAAGACATCCCCAATTTGGCCAAGAGTATATTGGAAAAACTGTGTCGGAATTGGGAAATCCCCACCATCACCTTACTGCCCGACACCATCAAAAAACTGCAAGCTTATGGCTTTCCTGGCAACGTACGTGAACTGGAAAATATTTTAGAGCGTGCATTGACGCTGTGCGATTCCGAGCAAATTACCGCAGACCAGCTCCACTTGCCAGATCACATCTCCAGCTCTCAGGCATTAGATCAGCCCACTTCTCAAACAGCAGGCTTCGATGGTTCCACCAGTTTGGAAGAACACCTAAACGACATTGAGAAAACCATTATCTTAGACACCTTAGAAAAAAACCGCTGGAACCGAACACAAGCCGCCAAACATCTGGGCATGACTATGCGCTCATTGCGTTACCGACTGGAAAAACTCGGCATCAAAGACGACAAAGAAGAGTAAATAGTAAATTCATTTCAAATTCTCAACGAGACGATGCGCTGACCCAGGCGCCAAACACAGTCCATTACGAAAGTGGCCTGCATTAATGTATAAATTGTCGTAATCCGGATGTAAGCCAATATAAGGCTCACCACCTTTACTGCCGGGACGCAGACCGCTCCATTGTGCTCGAAC
>CAZECE010000026.1:0-4568 GCA_964510525.1 uncultured Pseudomonadales bacterium
TGCCTGGTACAGCGTGTTGGAAAAAACCAGTTTCAACCTGATCCGAGCCATAAAAGCGGATAAGTACGCGCCTTATGCGATAGAGATTTTTGCCACCGCGGCTTTGGAAAGCGCGCTGTATCTAAAGCCGGATACGGCTGCCATGTTTGTGAGAGGGCTCACTGAAAAGCTGTCTTGTGAGCCGGCCTTGTGTGACAAAGTGTGTCGTCATAAGGTGGATGATGGTGTTTTTCGAGAGCTGTTTAAAAGCTATCTTGGAGAGCAGTCAGAATTATCAGGTATGCTCAAGAGCGTGCAGCATGTGTTGTCTGAGAAACCCCTATCAGAAAAATCCATGCTAGAGTCGCTCCATGTTTTGGAAGACAGTGTTGCACAATTACATGACCGATATGAGCAATTATCAGCTCATTACGTGGTTGTGGTAAAGGTTATAGGTCGCTTGTTCTCACAAACGCCTCCTTCTTTTGAAAAGCTGGTAAGCAAAAATCAGTTTTATGAGTGGCTGACACCTCCTGGAGAACCGCTGATTACAGAAGAGCTCATTGCAAAAAAACGGGCCGATAGCTTAGGATGTATAGATGATAAAAATCAATGGCATCAGCTATTAGACCGAACGCAGGATCTATTGCCGGTCCTGTTATCGTTTAACGATGTGGAAGACAGAGTTGAAGAAAGAATTAATGTCAGTCGTATAAAAGAAGCTATTCAACCCATGGCTACAGATGGCAGGCTCTTTCAAAGCAGCATTTATCAACAAACGAGTGCGCGGGTTTTCAACGAGATTTATGCGGCGATTTCAGATCTTCTCGAAACCATTCATGAAAGTATTGCAGAGAGCCAATCGAATGCCCAGAAATTCATTGAGTTTCTGGATGAGTCAGAGCCGACCCAGTGGCTCCGGCCACGATCGCTGGATGCGGCTGTGCGTGAAGGGTTAAGAGAGCAAAAAAATAAGCGTGTGGTGTTAGATGCGAAAATGGAAAGTGTGAAAAGCCGAATAGGCACTCAGCGCTTGGCGCATGAATTTGTAATGCCGCATAAACACCGCCAGCTGTTGGCTTCGCTGAATCAATTGTTGAGCGCATTAAAGGCATTTGAAGTTTCAAAGAGCCGTTTGAAAAAAAACGGTGATGATTGCATAAAACAGTACAACCATCGGGTCTTGAAAGCCAAAATCCATTCTTGGGTGAATGCTCGGTCTTTGGGGGTGATGGCCATTGCGCTTCTACTCCCAGTGTTGGCGCAAAAAAGGTTCTGGGGACGTTCTAAAAATGATGTGATGTCTAAAATACAAAAAAACACCCCGCTCCCTTTTAAACAAATACCTAATTTTAAAACACCTAATTTTAAAACTCCTAAGTTACAAGCATCAATGATCGCGGCTGATCAGGCAATGCCGAAAGTCTCTCAACAAGTTAAAAAGCAGGTCATGACGGAATTAGAAGCGGTTTTTAAAGGCGAGAGAACGTTCAGTATTTTCTCAGAAGAGCTTGAAGGGCATCGATGGTTTGCAGACTTCGTGGTTTCTCTCTACGCGAAGTATGGAGCCGACAACACAGAGAATTTCTTTTTTGAGTCTAATGGCAAGGGTAAATTAGCTTTCTACTCGCCTCAAAAGTTGATGCAGAGGGTGTTGGCGCTATCGGTTAATAACCCCCAGCTAAAGGCGCAGCTTGGCGAAAACAGCAATGATTTTTCGTTAACAGAGCGTGTGCGAGAGGCGTTGGAAAGTATGCTGATCTTCTTTGAAGAAAACGGCGCGGCCAATACCTAGCTTGAAGTAGGTGTGATGTGGCAGGGTGGGTATAAAGTTGGTTGATTACGACCATATTATTGCCTATATTGGAATGGTCGTGACTGTTTCAATATAGGAGTTGGTTTGGTCAAGTGGTTGTATTTAATCGGAAATTAAACAATGAGCGTGCTGTGTATAGAGTCTACGAAAGCATTTTATTGAGTCATATTGATTCAGTACCGCAGATGGCGTTTTTAGCGGGGCCCAGGCAGGTGGGTAAAACCACGATAGCGCAGTCTGTCTTATCACAACAAGCTGGGGTCTATCTCAATTGGGATATCTTGTCCGACCGAGAAACGCTATTAAAAGGACCGCAAGCCGTCATGGCATTGCAGGCCCCTAAACAGCTTGGTGCGCCGCCACCATTAACGGTGTTTGATGAAATTCATAAATTTAAAGATTGGAAAAACTACCTGAAAGGTTTTTTTGATCAATTTAAACAACAGACTCGTATTGTCGTGACGGGAAGTAGCCGGTTGGATGTGTTCGTCAAAGGAGGGGATAGCCTGATGGGTCGTTATTTCCCTTATACCGTTCACCCTCTTTCTGTAGGGGAGCTGCTTCACTCAGCAAAACCTGAGCGCATGCTCTATGAGCCTACGGAACTCTCGTCGCAAGCGTGGCAAGATTTGTGGCGTTATGGGGGGTTTCCCGACCCTTACTTAAAAGCAAACGAGCTGTACTTCAATCAATGGCAAAATACTCGGCATCAGCAATTTTTTAAGGAAGATATTTTAGACTTGAGTCAGATCATTGATCTGGCTCAACTTGAGGTTTTGGCTTCACTCATTAAAGGGAATGCCGGTCAGCAAATGAGTTTTGCGGCATACGCTAAGGCGATTCGCTCAACGGACACCACGGTAAGGCGATGGATGGATGTATTGGAATCCACTTATTATTGTTTTCGGTTGCAGCCATGGTATAAAAATGTTGCTCGGTCTTTGCGGAAGGAGCCTAAAACGTACTTGTGGGATTGGTCATTAGTGAACGATGAAGGAGCAAAAGCGGAGAACTTCATTGCCTGCCATTTGCAAAAAGCGGTCAGTTTTTGGCAGCAAGTCGGATTCGGCCAATTTTCTTTGCATTATTTAAGGGACAAAGAAAAGCGTGAAGTCGACTTTTTGATTGTGAAAGACCAAGAACCTTGGATGTTGGTGGAAGTCAAAAAAAGTGCTCGTCAAGGTTTGTCGCAGAATTTAGCGTACTTTCAAAGCCAGGTGAAAGCACCTTACGCTTTTCAAGTTGTGCTTGAAGGGGCTTATGTGGATCAAAGTTGTTTCAGCGCGCATGAGCCGATTGTGCAGGATCCAATTATAGTGCCCGCAAAAACGCTATTGTCGCAGTTACCTTAGTTGTTAAAATAATGCAAACTCTCATTGAGTCCCAAGATCAAGACCGACCCAAGACTTCCTCGCGAGTTGAGTCGGCGATGGCCATTATTTTATCGATCAGAATTTGAGGCACTTCTAGATCTTTTAAGGTTTCCAGTAAGCATTCAGCCACCGCATTGAAATGCGTGTCATTGAGGCCTTTTTCTTCTACCAGTCGTTTGTGAGCCGCACCTAGGCTTCTACCCCTGTATTTGTTCTCGCCGCCAAATGCGTAAGTGAGAAATGCCTTTTGATGTTTGATCTGACGCTCCATATCGATGTCTTCAAAAAAATGGTTGATGCGATCATCCATCATAATGCGAGCATAAAAACGATCTACGGCAGCATATACAGCGGCTTCTCCACCAATTTCTTCATAAATACTCGACATGTTAGTCTCCTAGAATATTGGCAATTTCGCTGAGTTCATCGCCATGACTGATGATATGCTGAACTGATGCGGCTACTTTGGCGGGGTCTAGATGCATGGTGTTATAAAGCTCGGAGGGAATACGACCGTTGCTGTCTGAGCCTAAACCATTAGAGTTCAGCAGTTGGTTTGATAGAAATAAGAGACGAGAATACTCACAGTGTTTGCCATCGTATTCTGGAAACATTTGCCATCTTAAGGCGACCAGCACCTGTTCTGGCATCTGCCAAACACTCATCAACCACGCACTGATTTGTTCTCGAGTAACGCCCAAAACGTGCTGCTCAATGATGTGATGGCTCACATGTGGGTTGGCTTCGATGTAACGGCTGATTAACGAAAAGTGAGGTGGGAACACAAAGTTTAATACCAAGTACCCAAAATTATGCAAAAGGCCGGATAAATACGCTAAACCAGGGCTGGGCTTGTTGTCACAATCCATTTGTTGCACCAAATTTTGCATCATGGTGGCATTGTAGACGGCTTGTTGCCAATAAGGGGTGACCCCTTTGGGGCCATCCATTGGTAGGCGCAAGGCTTTACCCAATGCTAGGCCTAAAGCTAAGTTAATCACCAGATCAAAACCTAAGACTCGTATTACGGCATCTTGGACGGAAGCAATGCCTCCGGGAGCGCCATAAAAAGGTGAAGAGGCCCAGCTGACTACCTGAGCGGCAAGGCTGGGATCTGTTTCAACAACTTTTGATAAATCATGAATGCTGGCATTTGGGTCCACCCGCAGTTTGATGATGCGCTCGGCGGTATCGGGCAGCGGGGGAATTTCGATGGTTTGATCCAAGCGTTGTTTGATGCGATAGGTGGTGAATTGAGAAACGGCTTGCGAGATTTGTTGCTCACCGGGCTCTGATTTGGCTCGATGGTTCAATTCGGCTGTGTTATGGCAAAACTGGCTGATGTTGCTGGTTTGAATGAGCTTGCTGGCTTCATCTTTGGAAACCTGGATAAACACATG
>CAZECE010000027.1:0-8988 GCA_964510525.1 uncultured Pseudomonadales bacterium
AGCATGATTAAGCCTATTTGCGAATAAATGTTGAGGGTTTCATTAAACATATACAGCCCCAACAACCCGCCTCCGGCCACGGCGGGAACAGTGAGCATGATAATCAATGGGTGAATAAAACTTTCAAATTGTGCCGCTAAAACCAAAAACACAATCATCAGCCCTAATAAAAAAACGAACCGCATCGAATCGCTTGAGTTCATCAGATCCTGGCTCTGACCCTTGTAATCAATAATGGCGTGCTCGGGTAATTTTTCATTGACGAGCGTTTTTAAATACTCGAGTGCGTTGCCTAAAGGTAACTGCTCATCTAAATTGGCCTCCAACGTAATAGAGCGGACCCGATTGAACCGTCGTAACGCGTCTGAAGCACCGTATTCGGTAATATCGACGAGGTTGGAAAGCGGAATCAGTTCGCCGGTTCGCTCTGAGCGTACTTGAATGCTGCTTAAATCGTTAAAGGATTGCTGTTGTGAGCGCTCGCCTTCCACAATGACATCGTATTCTTCACCATTGTCTAAAAAGGTCGTGACCAGGCGACCGCCCATCAATGTTTGCAGCGTGCGTCCAATTTCTTCAATCGTGACGCCCAAATCGGACGCTCGGTGGTAGTTTACTTTGAAATCGATTTGCGGGCGGGTGGGTTTAAGATCCCCATCCAGTCCTTTGAAGCCGGGGTTATTGTCGTTAATGTTGTTCAATAAAGTCTGTTGCCATTGGGTTAATTCTTCATATGTAGCGCCCCCAACCACAAACTGCACGGGTTTGCCCGTACCGCCGCCTAAGCCTTGCCGCATGATCGGAAAGGCACGAACGCCGGGCAGTGAGCTGAGTTTTTGTCGGACTTCGTTCATGATCACATTCGCCGGCCTTCTCACAGACCAATCTTCTAAAATGACAATCACAAAACCGCCATTAAAATTTTCAATATTGCCAAACCCTCTGGGAGCCCTGACCAACAAACGTTTGAATTCACCGTTATCCACATAAGGCATGAGTCGGCGCTCAATTTCCGTCATGTATTCTTCAATGTATTGATAGCTCGCGCCTTCTGGGCCTTTGACCACAACAAAAAAAGCGCCACGGTCTTCTTTGGGGGCAAACTCTTGTTCAACTTGGGTGAAGAGCCAAACGCTTGTTGCGGTCAGACCGATAAAAACAGCGCTGCTGAGCAGGGGTCGCTTGAGAATCGCTTTTACGGAGTTTACATACGCGGTGGTGATTGTGGAGATTGTGGTGATTGTTGAGATGTGACGCTCTTTTTGAGGAGCTTGCGCTTGGTTGTTTTTTAAAAACAAAGAGGATAATGCGGGCGTTAAGGTCAGGGCCACCAGTGATGAAAAACACACTGCCGCCACAATGGTCATCGCAAATTCGGTAAATAATCGGCCGGTGTCGCCTTCCAAAAACGTAATGGGCACAAAAACGGCCACTAACACTAAGGTTGTTGCTAAGACGGCAAAGCCAACCTCTTTGGCGCCTAAGTAGGCCGCCAAGAGAGGCGGTTGGTTTTCTTCTTGGATGTGCCTGACGATGTTTTCAAGCATGACAATGGCATCATCAACGACCAAGCCAATGGCCAACACCAAAGCCAACAAACTTAACAGATTAATTGAGTAACCCAAGGCGTAGATGATGATAAAGGAGGCCATGAGTGAGATCGGTACGGTGATCGCTGGAATCAGCATGGCGCGAACGTTACGTAAAAATAAATAAATCACCAAGACCACGCAGGCGATGGCGATCAGCAATGTTTTGTAGACCTCTTTAATAGAGGCTTCGACAAAAACAGCGGCATCGTAACTTTGAGAGATTTTCATGCCTTCTGGTAAGTTGGGTCGAAGTCGTGCACTTAAGGCTCTGACCTGTTGTGAGACCTCGATGGTATTAGCGGTGGATTGCTTGATCACGCCAATGCCGACCATCGGATCCCCATTGCCGCGAAAAAACAGCCGATCTTCAACAACGCCTTTTTCCACTCGGGCGACTTCGCCTAACCGAATCAAATGCCCATCCGGACCTTTGCTGAGCACGAGATTGGCGAAGTCTTCGGGGGTTTTAAAATAACGGTCGACCCGGGCTTTAAAAATTTGCTCTTTGAGTTGCAGTGTCCCGGCGGGCAGTTCAATGTTTTGGGCTCGTAACGCGCGCTCTACATCGCCAGCTGTCAGATTGCGAGCGGCCAACGCGCCGCGATCCAGCCAAATACGCATCGCATACCGCAATCCACCGCCAATACGGACTCGAGCAACGCCGTCTAATGCCGCGTATTGATCAACGAGGTAACGATCGGCGTAGTCTGTGAGCTCATAGACGCTCATGTGTTCGCTGGAGAGGTTTTGCCAGATAATTACATCGTCGTTGCTGTCAGCTTTTTGTACTTCAGGGGGCAGAGCCTCTTCGGGTAAGTTGTCTTGAATGCCTGAAACGCGATCTCGAATGTCGTTCGCGGCTTCATCGATGTCGCGTTGAATGGAAAACTCAATCGTGACTCGGGATTGACCATCGGAAGAGATGGAATCTAAGGTGCGTATGCCTTCAACGCCCGCGATTCGTTCCTCGATTAATTCCGTAATGCGGGTTTCGACGATGTTGGCGGGAGCGCCTGGGTATTCCACTTCTACCGTAACGATTGGAGGATCAATATTAGGGTATTCTCGTAACGACAGGCGTTCGATGGAGACCAGGCCAAAGGTGACCAATAAGATGGATAAAACAATGGCAATGACGGGTCGTTTGACGGAGATATCGGAAATCAGCATCAGTCAGGCTGCCCTTTTTTTAATTCATTTTGCCCACTTTGTAATTCATTTTGTTCGCGTTGCAATAAAGTCGTTAAGGGTTGTTGCCCTTGGTCTTGCGTTAGGATTTTTATGGGCGCACCGGGGCGGATTTTAATTAAGCCATGTGTGACCACTTTATCCCCGGCTTTCAGCCCCGTTAAGATTTCAACGCGGCCATTGTATCGGCTGCCGACCGTGATGGGCTGTTTTACTGTGGTTAGGGTGTCATTGAGTGTGGTGATCAAATAAACATGGTGCTGATCACCTGCCATCATCACGGCCTCTTCGAGCAATGTGAGGCTTGTGCGTTGGTTTTTGTGCAGAATAATGGTCATTAACAAGCCTGGTTTGAGTCGTTGCTGTGGATTCTCCAGCAGGGCGCGGGCTTTGATCGCGCGCGAGACGGGGTTAATGCGACTGTCTATGCTGCTGATTTTGCCTTCGAACACGTCGTTGGGGAAAGCATCCGTGGTGGCTGAAATCATCACGCCGTTTTTCAAACTGCTTAAAAAGACTTCGGGCACCCAGAAATCGAGTTTCATCACGCTTAAATCATCCAGCGTGGTGATTCGTGTGTTGGGCTGCACTAAGGCGCCGGGGCTGATTTCTCTGAGCCCGAGGGTGCCACTGAAAGGCGCCTTGATGATTCTTAAATTGATGCGCGCTTTAATGGCTTCTATACGGGCTTTGGCGGCTGCGGCGTTCAGTTTTGCGGTATCCAACGCCGAAGCGCTCGCCGCGCCTTTTTTTACCAGCGGTTGCAGGCGCTGAATTTGTTTTTCGGCTTCTAATAGAACGGATTGTTGTTCATTGAGTTCGGCGTTTTCCTCGGCGATGTCCATCTCTACCAGGAGATCGCCTTGAGCGACGGCTTGATTGTCTTCAAAATGAATGTGAGTAATCTGCTCGGTTACCGTGGCCGTCACGTTAATGCTTTCATTGGCCAATAAGGTGCCAAGCACCTCAACTTGATCGGAGATGTTGGCGTTTTTTACCGTGGTGGCAATGACTTCAATAGGTGGTTTTTTAATAGGTGGTTTTTTTGTTTGCGCAACACTGGGTAGGCTTACTCCGAAGAGGCAGAGGGCGAAGAACACTGTTCGGTATTGGAAAGGTGGGCGTAATTGAATGATTCTCATGGGGCGTGTTCCGTTTGTGGGGCGTGTTCTATTTGCTCTTCCGGGTTGCCATTATCAGGGATAGACGACCCCAGAGCCAATTGCAACTGAATGCGAGTTTGAATCAGCGAGAGTCTTTCGGCGATTAAGTCTCGTTCACTATTTTTCAACTCACGCGTGGCATCAATTACCCCAAGGTAGTTATCGATGCCTTGTTGATAGCGCTCTTCAGAGGCTTTTAACGTGCGCTGTAATACCTCGGCTTGTTGCTCGAGCGTGCTTAAAAACAAAGATTGGTGATGCTCGGCGATGATTAGATTCGAGACCTCTTCAATGGCATCAAGATACGCTTGCGTAAATGCCATCAGTTGCGCTTGGTATGCTTGTTGCCCCTGATGCCGTTCGGCTTTGCGGCGTTCCCAGTCGAGAATCGGCTGCATAAAACCGGCGTTCAGAGAGGCGACCGTGCTGTTGAATTCAATGTTTTTTCGAAAACCCAGGCGGCCGATTAAATCAAAGCTGGGAAAATAGTTGGTGTCGAGGATGTCTTGGTTGGCGTCGGCGGCGGCCAAGGAGGCGTTAAGGGCGCGCAAGTCGGGGCGATCGAGAAGCAGTGATGTCGGCAGAGTGGTGATTGGGCTGTTCTCGTTAGGTGACAGGAAAGGGGTTGTAGAGAGAATTCGAGGTTGATTATCGGGTTCAAAGCCCAGCAGCGTATCCAATTGGTTTTCGAGCTGAGCGGCGCGAGCTTTCGCGAGGGGGATACGCTTTTGGCTATCTAGTACTTGCGCTTGTTGTCGTAATACGTCCACTTGATTGCCGATGCCTTGCTTGAATCGCAAGCTGAGTAACTTCTCGAGTTTGCTGTCGAGTTGCGCTTGAGACTCGAGCAGGGCGATGCGTTGATTTTCGGAGAGAATGCTGAAGTAGGTACTGGCGATTGAGCCACTTAAAGACAGCTGCAGGCCAATCACATTTTCATGTTGCGACAGGGCGTTTAATTCGGCCCGCTGGGTGGCGTTGCGCAGGCGTTTAAAGAAATCCGGTTGCCAAGAGGTGGTGAGGTCGAGATCGTAGCGGGTAAAGCGATTGCCGTTATCGACCGCAATTTTGTTCCAGCCGCCATCAATGTTCAGCTCAGGTAAGCGTCGGCTACGAATCAGGGGTTTTTCTTGCAATGCGCTGTCGTATCTCGCCAAAGCGGCTTGCAGCGAAAAATTGCTCGTTAATCCCTGCTTGATCAGTTGATTGAGTTGAGCATGTTCAAACTGATGCCACCAGGGCTCAATGATTATTTCTTTATTTTCAAGAGAGCCGTGCGAATTAAGAGAGTCGTGGGAATTAAGAGAGTCGTGCAGCTGTTGTCGGTTAGCATCAAGCCTGGCTTCAGACGATGGCTGGGTTTTAATGGAGCTGCAAGAGCAGAGCAGCAGTAAACCTATGGTGATCAATGTTGGGCGAATGGACATGGTCAGCCAGAGAAATGAGGGTTCAATTAACGCTTAAGGCTACTAAGTATAGCTTAGGAAAGGGAGGCAGCGCAGTTAAAACCTTGATTTAGCAGCTGTTATCTTAGGAGGTTGGCCGGCCTATGCCGGCTAATCAGTAATGGAATAGGTCGCATATCCTGATGGTAACGGTATGCTCTGACACTCGAGGCCGATACACACTTGTCTTGAGTTGGCGATACTCTTGCTGCTTTGAGGTACCTGAAACACAACTGGGGAGGTCGGTACGCCTGCATTGTTAATGCTCTTAAAGCGAACCTTAGTCCCATTGTTGTCAACAAGAGGCTGTCCATTCGTTTTATTAATCATGTACTGCCTAGATTCAGATTTTGCTGGGCCACAGCTATCATTGGGCGCTGTGTATTTGTAGGTATTGAAAAACAAATAAGGGGCGTCATTGGTAAGAGCTGTTGTAGCGGACGAGACGACTTTTTCATTTGGTTCAAGCTTGATGTACCAGCCATTTTTAAATTGAGCGGAATTGCGATCGGCTTGGTCCAGGCTTAATGTTGCTGTGGCATTAAATAAATCGCTGGGTGTCAAGGGGTAGGATGCTGGGAATGTTGTATCCAAAGTATCATGGATGCAATAAAAGTGATCCCGCAAGTAGGCATCTTCATTTTTGCCCGTCAGGTTCGCTTGATTTCCGGTGCCGATGCACACTGTTATTTTATTTGTAATGCCATCGGGTTTAGTGATCGTTACGTCCGGTGTTGCGAAAAAGCGTCGGTCATTTTTGGCTTCGTCAGTTGCTGCATTGAGTAAAACCGCGCAATCACTTGAACCAATAAGAGCTTCGTTTTGTTGTGGGTTTTGGTTGATATTGCAGCGCCATAATTGGCCGCCTGTATCGCCAAAGTAGAATCGATTTGCGTTGTCACTGGCATCAGATGAAAAGACTCGTACGCCGCCTGGAATACTGTATTTCAACTTAGTCGGCAGATCACTTGTTCCGAAAACGTCATCTGAGGACCAAATCAAAGAACCATCATTGACATCCACAAGATACAACGCATTACCAACCTCATCTACTTCTCTTTTCAATAGCCCTGACGTAGCATCAGCGATTGTATCATTAGCTAAATTGAACCCACCGCCAAAGAGTACGGCTGAGTAATCTTTTGTGTTGTATCTGATTTTTATTGGCTCGAGATCCGACCAGGTTTGGCCGAGCTTTTCGAAATCGCTATTAGTTGTTTCTGGTGTGGCCGTTATAGACCAAGCAAATTCGGGTTTGTCTTTTATGTTCCTGTTGAGATCTAATGCGTAGATCTGTCCTATCTCACTGCTACGGCCTGAACTAAAGACGGCCGTGAATATGTCGGTTTGATTTTTTTTGTGATCGATGATCGACATGGGGCCATCGAGGACATAACCAGCCTCCGTTCTTGGGCCGTCATAGCCATCATCGACAGATTGTTTTAATTCAGCCAGCTTGGGTAATGAAAAGTTCGGGATAAAACACCATTGTTCCTTGCCATCCTCGACATCAAGCGCGCGTAGACAGCCGCTATTGTCGCCATAGACAACGTAGCGTTTATCAGAATCATCACGATCGGGGACTATTTTTAATTTAGAGTTCAGTGTATCTCGTAGAGGTTGCTCACGGAACCAATCTACGATCTGTTGTGACTGTTCGACGGTCAAAGAACCCTCCGGATCAAAATCTATAGGTTGGAGATTTCCGGTTTCGCTAACAGTTTTTAATTCAATGAGATTGTTGCCGTCGCGGTCAGGAATATAAGTAACAATCGTACGACTGTTAGCGGTGGGTAGCATGGATTGCGCGGCGCCAGTAGAGGTTGTGAATGTTTTATCAGCGCCCCAAAAGTTTTGAGCGCCCGCAGGGAAATACCCATTGACCAAACTGACGGTATTTCCGCCTTCATCTTTAATTTCGCCATCAGAACCAATTTTGAATTTCACGATGTTTCCAGGCCAAAGATTGCCTGTTTGAGCATTGAAAATGCTGACGATGAGTTCATCGTTTGTAGCGAGTTTGTTGTCGGTGAAGGCCGGCTCGGCGATATTAATGAAATAGCCGTTGATTGATGCAGTAGTCGTGGGAGGCCTTATTAATGGATCACCTATTCCTCCGCGATGGCATCGCCTACCTGACTGTAAGATCTGTCTATCGAACTCGGAAGCATACCCCTCGTATCTACCGAGTATATTTGTATATCTTTCGGGGCCTCTGGAGACGCAACCGTCAAATTTAGAGGGAACTCCGTGAAATGAGTCGTAGAAAGGTTTCCATCCTCGTATCCCCGCTCCAGACAGAATGGGGGAAAAACTTTCTGGTGTATTTTCGTTTTCATTAGCGTTATTTGCTTCCGTAGTAGTTGGCGATCTTTTGTATGTGCAGCCTTCAGCAAAATATTTACCAGAATCTTTGTCACATGTATCGGTTGATGTACGTTTATCTCCTTCCCGCCGGTTGTATTCCCAACGACCATTATGAACAGTAGCAGTATTTACGAAGGGATGTTGACGCGTAATGTCATTAGTGAATTGCGGCAGGCAAGTATAAGCTTTTGTATCTATATTTTTATCTATGTATCTACCGTACCCGTAGCTCCCGTTGCGGTAATTGTTATCAACAGCCCACTCTATTTCTGACACAGTTTGACAACGAGTCTGGGGAAGTATTGTATTCTTTATATTGCTAAATTGTTTGGGCAGTTCATTTATTGGAGTGGCTTTACCATCTGAGAACAACACAATCCAGTTTGCAAATCGCTGTGAAACGTCGGCAGGTACTAGGGGGGGTAAATTTTCTGCGGGTACCCTTGCTTCGTTATTAAAATCATATCGATCATAACTACCATCAATATAGCTCTCCAGGTAGAGTTCTTCATATGACATTGTGCCTGGATTTTCTTGAGGGACTGGGTCAAGAGTAATGCTGGGTTGGGCAGCCAAAAAAGCCATGATCGAGGCATTATAGACCGGATCATATCTACCAAATCCGTACTTCAACTCTGTTTCTAACCTTTTGTTTGTAATGCAATCAGTAGTTAAAGGTGTTGATCGATAATCGTTGCAGGCTTTTGTGTCATCAGATAGATCTGGAGGATGATTATCATCGGTGTTGCACACTCTTAAATTTTGGGGGGGCGTATTTGGGGCTCCGAAAATTCGCAGATCATAATGTAATGGGTAAGATCCATCATCTTTTAGTTCACAATCCCCGCTTCTTCTTTTGATATTGTATCTTTGATATGTCTCAATTCTAGGTGCGTAAAAGACCGTATATTCCGCGGTAGATGGGAAATCATTGCTCGATGCTAATTTTGTGGTTGCATAAGTTTGTTTCCAATTTCGCTGCTCTTTAAAATAATCATATGCTTTCCACATACCATCTGCGATAGGTGATGTTCTGATTTTTGGGGCTTTTCGGTTTTTCATAAAATATTCTATTTTATTGAGGTAGTAATGATTGAGGTTTCTACCCCTCTCTAGTCGTCCAAAGAAATGGTTCCTATCAAATTTTTCTATGCTTTTACTTTTATCAAAGAGAGGTTGAATATGATAAATTAGTTTTGCTCCTTCATTTTCATCCAAAACCATTAAACCCAT